>JAFASN010000064.1 GCA_019244415.1 Verrucomicrobiota bacterium
GGTGGCGGACGCGCAGGAGAAGCTCACGCCGGAGTGCGCGCACCGCCTCCGGCGCAAGGCGAAAGCGCTCTGCTTCCAGTTACGCATCGTGCGGCCGACGAATCCGGTGGTGCTGAAAAAATTGAGCGACGAGCTCGGCTCCGTGGCGTCCATGCTTGGCCGAGCGCATGATCTCAGTTTCTTGGGCGAACGGTTGCGGACCAGTGGGAGAAATGAGCGTTGGTCACGCGAAGCCCAGCAGCTGTTGCCCTCGGTGCAGGTGACCGAAACTGATTTGCAAACCGCGGCCGTCGAGCTGGCCGCCCATTTTTTCGCGGAGTCGCCAGGCGATTTCGCGCAGCGAATTGGCGACTGGTTGCGGAAGTGGAAGCGCAACGAACGGCGATCTCTGGCCGAGCAGTTGCCCTAGCAGATTTGAGCGGAAGGGAGGCGGAATCCAAATTCGCTTCGTCGCGTTCGGTTCTGCCAACGCCGCGCTCCTGAACATGTCAAACGTCACGCAAACGTTACATGTCCACACTTGCTGCAGAGGAACGATGAGGCGCAGATTACCTGATGCTAGGAGAAAGCAAACATACGCTCGCGAGTTTCGAGCAGGCGCTCGAGAATCTACGCGCAAACGTGATGATGATGGCGGGCCAAGCGCAGCGGAGCCTGGAGCGCGCGTTGCGGGGGTTGCACGACCGTAGCGAAGAACTCTGCGCGTTGGCGATCGCAGATGACGAGGAGATCGACCAACTAGAGAAACAGATCGACAAAGATGGGATCGAAATCCTGCTGCGCTTCCAACCGGTCGCGTCGGATCTGCGGCGCGTCATCGCGGCGATGAAGCTTGGCTCGAATCTGGAGCGCATTGGCGATCAGGCCACGAACATCGCGAGAGGAGCACGCCAGCTGAACCGGCATCCAGCTCTGCCTGAAGTGCTGCTCATTTTGCCAATGCAGAAACACGCGCTGGCAATGTTTCATGATTCCATGGACGCTTACAGCCGCGAGGACGAAGAAGTCGCGCGAGCGGTTGTCTCGCGTGATGACGCTTTGGATGAAATGAATCGCGAGGTCAGCCGCAGGTTGACGGAGCAGATGGCGCGGGATCGAGAGCAGTTGCGCGGCTATTTGAATCTCATGTTCATCGCGCGCCATCTGGAGCGAATCGGCGACCATGCGGCGAATATCGCGGAGGATGCGGTTTACGCGGCAGCGGCGGAAGACATCCGGCACCAGCAAAGGGCGACGCCAGCCCCTTTCTAGCGTACGCTGCCAACGCGCGATGTTCCCATGGAAAAGTTGTCAAGACGCGAGACTCCAACCGTGCTCTGCGCGCGATTACGCGCTTCGCCATGGGCCGACTAAACATCGGCGGCCGCATAGGCAAAATTTGGAGGACGAATCGGAGCGCCGCAAGTCGGTGTGAACGTGCGATATTTACTGAAAGCCATTTTGGCGATGAATCGCGGCGCTCAATATGAATACGGCCGCGCCGCGGCGAGACTGTGGCCGCGCTGATTTCGCAGAGACTCGCGAGTTTGCTGTCGGCATGTTGACGGTGATCATCTGCGCCGTCCTCGTCGCCTCTGGCCTCCGCTCCAGCTGCGCGCCGCTACACAATCGCCGACGCTCCACTGTGGGTGCGCAGATCATCACGTGAGCGCGCTTAACGCGTTTGGCTCAAACGCGAAATGCTCGTCGATTGTAATCGCTCACTGAGCGGCGTGAAGACGTTCTTGCGTCTGCAAACGGAATTCTCAAAGAGTGATCCAGTACAATTCGGTCGTGAATGCGGCGGAACGCTCCGGCTGCGGTCAAGAAAAAATCCGGCATAACTCGCTCTGCTTGGCCTCCGGCACTTATTCCGTTTTCCTCTTGAGCTTCGCGCCGCGTTCCACGCAGATGGTGTTTATGACTTTCGTTTCGAAAGCTGTTTTTTTTTCTGAGTCAGTGAACAGTGCGAAGCGACACCTCTCAAGAGCCGTGCTTTACTTAGTCGTGTGTGCAGGTCGCGTTTGAGTCTGCCATAATGGAGCTGCCGTGTTGCTATCCAAATCAAACGATTCGAGAACAGTTTCGCGCCTGAAAGGTAATCGAAATGAGGCGACCTCACAATCGCGCTGCTCGTAAACGCCGCAAAATTTCTATACGGCCTTTCTATACGGCAGGCGCAAAACGCCGCAGTTCAAAGCAAAAGCCAGCGAATGCTCATCGGCAGTTTTCCCTCTGAAAGCAACGGATTGTCAATTAGAGCCAAAGCGGGAAAAAGCGCTTTTTCAAATTACGAATCAGCTGCTCTACCAGCTGAGCTACGTCGGCGTGGCATTCGCAGAATAGCTCGTAATCACCGCTGCGCGAGCCGCTTTGCGCGTGGCAGTTCTGTACTCAGCCTGATTTCGGCAAGCTTGAGTACAATCCGCATCATGACGACCATACTCACGGCTAGGCGGAACCGTAACTGGCGCTGATTCTTACAAATGTTAATGCCATTAAGCACTGGACAAACTTGTTCTTTGTGGCAGACTTATTCACAAGTAGAAAGCGAGTAATGCGCTCGAATGCGCATTCGATTTTTCCCGAAGCGCGCCTGTTCTCCTAGCGGCGCGCGCGGTTGAAATACTCTGCGGGCTCCGAGCGTCTGGAGCCGCATATCGCCGAGGTTTCGACGCTAGAAAATCAACACATGAAAACTATCTCCACGACAGACAGATTCGCGGGTTTCACTGACGCCGGCCACGGGCCCGGACGCCAGTTCCCGTTCATTAACGCACATTTCCACGGCGACATGGCCGGCAACTCGTTTGCCGGGACGCCGGCGTACCGCTCGGAGCTGCGCCGGTTCCGTAAATTGAGCGGTCACTTTCTTGAGAAGGAAACGCCGCGCGATTACGTGCGCGAGATTGCGCTCTTCGGCGTGATCGTCGCGGTGTCAGCGTGGCCCATCGTCTCGATGGTGCACGCGCTGATGCAGATGTTGCGGTAAGTTCGACAAGAGGCGTGCGCGTTCGCTTTGGACGCGCGCGCTTTTCTTTCTTGTCATTCCGAGCGGAGCCGCGGAATCCCATGGAAGCGCCTCAACGTGACGCAGCGGGATCCCTCGACTTCCCTCGGGATGACGGCGCATTTGATTTCCGCTCGGGCAGAAATTCCCGCCGGTATTCCGGCGTACTCTCCGGCGCGAACCCGTGGCGCATAATGTTCTCAGTGACGACGCGCGGCACGACAAAATTGAGCAGGTAATCCGGGCCGCCGGCTTTCGTGCCGCCGCCGCTCATTTTGAAGCCGCCGAATGGATGCCGCCCGACAACGGCTCCGGTGCAAGAACGGTTCACGTACACGTTGCCCGCGACAAGTTCGGCTTTGATCCGCTCGATGTTGGCAGGGCTGCGTGAGAAAAAGCCCGCGGTGAGCGCGTAGTCGGTACCGTTGGCAATGCGGATTGCGTCGTTGAGATCGCGCGCTTTCAGTACACTGAGTACCGGGCCGAAAATCTCGCACTGGCTCAGCGTCATCTCCGGTTTCACATTGGTGAAAATCGTCGGCGGAATGAAGTAGCCTTTCTCTGGAATGTCCTTCGCCTGATACGCCAACGTCGCCTCTTTTTTCCCCGCCTCGATCACTTCCAAGATTCGCTTGTAAGCTTTCTCGTCGATCACCGGGCCGACAGTAGTTCCCGGCTCTTCGGGATTCCCGACGCGCAAACTCGCCGCCGCGGAAAGCAATCGCTGCATCACACGTTCGTAATTTTCCTCGAGTACAATCAAGCGCGAACAGGCCGAACATTTCTGCCCTTGATAACCGAAGGCCGAGTAAATCGTGTCCACGATTGTTTCATCCAGATCGGCGTCGGAATCGACGATCACTGCATTCTTGCCGCCCATTTCGCAGACGACGCGCTTTAATTCGCGCTGACCTTCGCGCGTCCGGCCCGCCGATTCCCAAATGCGCAAGCCGACTTCGCGCGAGCCGGTGAATGCGATCATCTCCACATCAGGATGATCCACCAGGTACTGACCGACGACCGAGCCACGGCCCGGCAGGAATTGCAGCACGCCCTTTGGCAGGCCCGCTTCTTCGAACACTTCCATTAAGAGCGCGCCGAGTACGGCCGATGGTTCAGCCGGTTTCATGAGTACCGTGTTGCCGGTAACCAGCGCGGCCGTGACCATTCCGCACAAAATCGCGATCGGGAAATTCCACGGCGCGATGACGAGCGCCACGCCCCGAGGCCAGTAGTGCTGATAACTCTCTTCCCCGAGCACGTGCTGCGTCAGCCGCGGACGCCCGATAAGCCGCATTTGTTGCGCGTAGAAAAAGCAGAAATCCATCGCTTCGCGGATGTCGCCGTCGGCTTCCGCCCAGGCTTTGCCGACCTCGAGAACTTCCCAAGCAGAAAGCTCGAAACGCCGCCGGTCGAGGATTGCCGCCACGCGCTCGAGAAGCTGGCAGCGTTCTTCAAATGGCGTGCGACTCCACGTTTCGAACGCGCGCCGTGCTGCTTTCACAGCGCGCTCGGCTTCAGGAATCCCTGCTTCCGCCACCATCCCGACGATCTCGTCCGGATTACTGGGATTAAGGGAAGCGATGTACTTTTCGGGCCAGACTTTCTCGCCATCAATTGTCAGCGGATAATTTCGACCAAGCCGTCCGCGAGCATCGCGAAGAGCCGCGCGCATTTTTTCCTGTGCTTCCCCGTCGACGAAATTGACCAGTGGCGCATTTTCGTAGGTGTCGCCCGGTGGACTTTCGCGGTTGTAGGGGCGCGTGTCCTCACCCGCAGACAGACGTAGGTCCGCGTCGCCATTGCGGGGGAGGACACCCGCCTCTACAGCGCCGCTCTGGCCGGTGGAAAGAGTTGTTTCGTTGATCAGCTCCCGCGGGTCACGCAACAGCTCCGCTTCGGCTGTTCCCTCGGAAAATTTCGCCCGCAGGAAACCTTCATTCGACGTGTTCTCGAGCAGACGCCTGACGAGGTAAGACATGCCGGGCAGCAATTCGCCGACCGGCGAGTATTCGCGCACTCGGTAGCCAAGCTCGACCAGCGCGCGCTTGATCGGGCCGGCCATACCGTAAAGCAGTTGAAACTCGAACCGGCTTCTGTCGATGCCGAGTTCGTCCGCGACTGCTTGCGCGTGCGCAATCGAGCGCACGTTGTGCGAACCGAACGCGCTGGTGACGATCGCCTCGTTCTCGAGCAAAATGCGGGTGAGCTTCTCGTAATTCGCATCACTCTCCGGCTTTTGCAGCCAGACCGGAATTTCCCAGCCGTTCTGCTTTGATTTGATCCGCTCGTAGTCCCAGTACGCGCCTTTGACCAGCCGCACGGTGAAACGCGTCCCGCGCTTGCGTCCCCAGTCGATCAGGTCGTGCAGATCTTTCTCGGCATCGCGCAAGTACGCCTGAATCACGATCCCTGCATGGGGCCATCCTCCAAACTCGGGCTCGGTAAACAGCGTCTTGAAAAGCTCGAGCGTGGCATTTTTGTGCGCGTAACTTTCCATATCGAAGTTGATGAACGCACCGAGTTCTTTCGCGCGCCGCAAAATCGGGCGCAGCTTCGGCGCCAGATGCGCGATCGCGTCCGCCGGATCGGCCGGGTTCATCTGCGAATAGAGCGCGGAAATTTTCACGGAAACATTCGTGACCGGGAACAGCTCCGCGTTTCGGCCAAGTGGATCGGTCCAGCCACGCGTTTCGCGGGCGAGATGCTCCAGCAACTCGAGTACGCGCGCGCCGTACTCATCTGCTTCCTCCTCGCTGACCACCGCTTCGCCGAGCAGATCCACGGTGAACCCGATCTTCTGCTTGCGTTTTTTCCGCAGCGTTTTCATCACGTCCTGCGGGTCTTTGCCGGCGATGAATTGGCGCGCCATGCCTGAGACATTCCAGCGCATGAAAGGTCCGGCGAGCCACGGCGCCAAATGCGACAGGCGAATCGCCGGTCTGAGTACCGGCGCGAAACCGTTCTGCACCGTACTCAGGTACTCATCAAAGTGCTGCACGATGTCTTTCGGCCGGTGAATCGTCGCGAGCACATCGACGAAGCGGAACATCTGTACTTTGAAATGCTCGTCGCGCATGGAGAGCTCCATCATGCGCTGGTAAAACCCGGCTTTACTGAAGATCGATTCCGGATGGCGATCGACCAGCGCGAAAATGCGCGTGCCGCGACGTTCGGTTTCCGCCTGCAGGAGACTCATGCACGAGAATCTAGACGGCGGGTTTGCCTTGGTAAAGGTGTAGTGGCGGCTGTCCGGGTGTAGTGGCGGCTTGTCCTCAGCCGCAGATAGAACGCGACCGTTTTGAAAGTTGCGAGTGGGGACACCCGCCGCTACAGCCGTTTGCGATTCCATCGCAAGGAGGAGACAACATGAGAATCAGCGACAAAATCAAAGAAGCCGGCGCCATGGGTTACATTTTGCTTTGGCTTCTGGGGATACCAATCCCGGTACTCTTGATCATTTTCCTGCTGCGCGGCTGCACGTAAGCTTTGGGCGTGACGCCCAGTTCCGCTTTCGCCAGCGACAACACTGCCGGCATTTGCCCGGAAGCGTTCGCTGCCATGGAAGCGGCGAACGGCGGAAGCGCGGCGTCGTACGGCGATGACGAATGGACTGCGCACCTGTGCGATCGAGTACGCGAGCTGTTCGAGATCGATTGCGAAGTGTTCCTCGTCTTTAACGGCACTGCGGCGAATGCGCTCGCGTTGGCGCAACTCTGCCGGCCGTTCCACAGCGTCATCTGTCATGAGTACGCGCACATCGAGAACGATGAATGTGGCGCGGTAGAATTCTTCTCTGGCGGCTCCAAGCTGATCCCGACGCGCGGCACAAATGGCAAGCTGGAGTTGGCGGAAATGGAAGGGGCGCTGGCGCGTCAGCATGAGCTGCACTCGCACAAGCCGCGGGTCATCAGCATCACGCAGGCGACCGAGCTCGGCACAGTGTACGCGCGCGAGGAAATCGAGACGATTGCTGATTTCGCCCACAGCCGGGCCATGCTGCTGCACACGGACGGCGCGCGTTTCGCCAACGCCGTAGCGAGCCTCGGTTGCAGGCCAAAGGAAATCTCCTGGCAGGCCGGCGTGGATGTACTTTGCTTCGGTGGCACGAAGAATGGACTTGCGGCCGGTGAGCTCGTCGTGTTTTTCGATAAGCAACTCGGGCGTGAGTTTGAGTACCGCGCCAAACAGGCAGGGCAGCTCGCTTCAAAGATGCGCGTCGTCGCGGCGCCGTGGCTCGCATTATTAACGGACGAGGTGTGGCTCAGGAACGCCGAACACGCTAATGCCGCCGCGAAGCGTTTGGCCGAAATGGTACGCCGCTGTGATGTGGAAATCGTGCTGCCGGTGCAAACGAACGCAGTGTTTGCGCGATTGAGCTCCGGGACGGTCTCGCGTTTGCAGGCGCAGCTTTACAAGTTCATCGAACCGGACATTTACCGGCTGATGTGCTCCTGGGCCACAACGGGCGAGGAGTTGGCCGAGCTGGCGGGCAACTTTGAGGCCGCTCGACCTTGCGCCGGAGCAGCAGCATGGTTATAAAGCGCTGGTGATTCGCATCGCCGCCTTCCTCCTGGTCGCAGCCGCATTGCTCAGCGGTTGCCGCTCGCATCGTTATCAGCAGGAGCAGGAGCAAAGCGGCGTTTACGAAGGTCGGCCCGTGGAAGTCTTGCCGCCGGATACTGGTGTTCCTCCGCCGCCGCCGGCCAGCAGCACGGTCGTGCGCGAGCAGGAACGGCCCTTAGTACCCCCAGTGCAACGCCAGACGCAAGCGCAAACGCAAACCCAGACACAAACCCAAGCGACAACCAGCGCCACGCCTCGAGTCACGCCGCGTTCAGTCGCCGCCAGTACTGCGGCGCCGCAGTTTCCGGTCGCCAAGCCGGTGCCGGGTAAACCGGGATTCGTTTACAGCCCGTTTGAATCCAACGGTACTATGATTGACGTCACTGGCTACACGTCAGGCACCAAGGTCAAAGATCCGGGAACGAACAAAATTTTCATCGTGCCCTGACGCGGGAATCGTCGCGGCGCCCGGTCTGAGACAGTTTCCACCGCGCGGCAACGCGTGCCCCGGAATGTGCTCCGCCGGCTTTGTTATGCGCCCCTGAGCTGTACTTTTTTGTCTTTTGTCGCTGCGGTTCTTCGGCGCTCAATCGCGAGCATTCCTCGGAGTGAGTACACGCGTCATTTCAAGATCGTACAACGCGAACCGCGCCGCGCTGCTGAGCCGATGGCGCAATTTGGTGAATCACATTCCGGGCGCGCCAGCGTTGAACGTCTCGACGCATCGAAGCTGAGCTCGTACTCGTAAACTTCTACTCCTACTCCCTATTCCTACTCGCTGCTCGTACTCCCGGCCTTACTCCCGGTCGTCAGAGCACAGCTTGGAAGCGGCGCATTGACCCTTTGAGTACCACCCGACGGTCGGCAAGGTGACCTATTGCGGGCCCGAATTCATCCGCGCTCGAAACACCTGCGCATGGGAAATGCTTTATGGTAAGTATGGCTTTTCTGCCCAGTTCCGCCCGTCAGCTCCTCAGGTCGTTCCTCCCCCGTCCGAGATTCTTTCTGCCCCTGTTTCTCCTCACCACTGCGGCATCGTTCATGCCCCGATCCTCCCACGCCTATGCGCTCGAAGGCGTTCACTGGCCCGCAGGCAGCGTGGTGAATTTCCAAATGGGCCTCGGCTCTGCCGGTCGGACACTGATCGACGGTAATACATCGTGGGACGCCGCCGCCACGCCTGGCCCGAGCGCATGGGACAATGTCGTGGCGAACCTAAAATTCAATGCCGTTCCCGGCGCCAACGTGCCCGTCGCTTCCGGCGATGGCGTCAACTCCGTCGCGTTCTCCAGTACCGTGTTCGGCCAGGCTTTCGGGTCGATGACACTGGCGGTGACATATTACATCTCATCTGGCTCGAACATCATCGAGGCGGACATTCTCTTTAATAATCATCAAAGCTTCGATTCGTATCGCGGGCCGCTTCGCTATGGCGCGAACGGCTACGCGATCGGAGACATCCGCCGTGTCTTCATTCATGAGCTTGGTCATGCACTCGGCCTGGCGCACCCGGACCAAAACGGGCAACACGTGGACGCGATCATGAACTCGGTGACGAGCGACCGTGAAACGCTGTCGAGCGATGACACAGCGGGCGCGCAATCTCTGTATGGCAGCGCTCCGGCTCCGGCGCCCACGCCGACGCCCACTCCCGCCGCCACGCCCTCGGCCGCGCGATTCACAAACATCTCCACGAGGCTCCGCGTCGGCACCGGAAATAACGTCATGATCGGTGGATTCACCATCAGCGGCTCGCAACCGAAGACAGTGTTGGTGCGCGCACTCGGGCCGACCCTTGGCAGCTACGGCGTCAATGGCGTGCTGGCTGATCCCGCCGTTGAGTTGCACGATTCGACCGGCGCCGTCATCGCCAGCAACGACGATTGGCAAAGCGGCGGGCAAGCGGCGCAGATCAGCGCGAGTGGTTACGCGCCGGCGAACGCGAAGGAAGCGGCATTGATCGCGACACTTGCGCCTGGCGCGTACACGGCGGTCGTCCACGGTTTTGGCAATACCACCGGCGTGGCGTTGATCGAAGTTTACCAGCTTGATTCCAGTACGAGCAAACTATCGAACGTCTCCACTCGCGGCTCTGTCGGTACGGGCGACAACGTCCTTATCGGCGGGATCATCGTCAGCGGCACAACGGCGAAAAACGTCATCGTTCGCGCCATCGGGCCCACGCTTGCCGCGCCGCCGTTTTCGATGACCGGCACTCTTGCCAACCCGACGATCGAACTGCACAACGCCTCTGGAGCGTTGCTCTTCAGCAATGCGGGCTGGACGAGCAGTACTCAGGCGGGAGCGATCGCGGCCAGCGGCTACGCGCCGCAAAATGCCGCGGAAGTAGCCATTATGGCTACTCTTTCAGCCGGGAGCTACACTGCCATCGTCCGCGGCGCGAACGAGACCAGCGGAATAGCATTGATGGACGCCTACGACCTGGGCCCATAACTTGCGACTGCGACAAGTTTAAGCGGTTTAACAATTAAACGTAAAATCCAAAATCGACTTTGCCAATGAAACGAACATCTCTCCTGCTAGCTGTCGCCGGCGCATTCGCTGGTACTTTGCTGGCTACAACCGTCATTCCGCCTTCCTTCGACGAGCTGGTCAGCCGCGCGCAAATGATATTCCAAGGCACGGTGACAAACGTCAGCTCGCAATGGACGGGCGAAGGCGCGCAGCGTCACATCGTCAGCTATGTGACGCTGAACGTGGACGACACTTACAAGGGCGACCCTGGCAAGCAGATCACATTGCGCATGCTCGGCGGCACCGTCGGCGACGAGACCATGGAAGTAAGCGATGCGCCCAAGTTCAAACCGGGCGATCGCGATGTCCTGTTCGTGGAGAACAACGGGAGCCAATTCATTCCACTCGTTGGGATCATGCACGGGCGCTACCGCATCGAGAAAGATCAGGCAGGGCGCGACGTCATCATGACGAACAGCGGCGCACCTCTTGGTTCGGTAACGCAGGTAGGGAAAGCAGAGGGGAGTCAGGCTCAAAGCATCCAGGCGCAGCAGCCGATGACGCTTCAGCAGTTCAAGCAGGCGATCCAGGCGAAAGCGCACACCGCTGCGCCGTAAGTACGGCGAAAGCGTTCGTTTGCTCGATCCCACGGCGCATTGCCTCAGCGCCGGCCAGATGGTAAATATTGGGATGAACGCGCTCAGGCGTGTACTGGCGTTCGCGATTTGCGCTTTCGCTGTTTCCGCGCACGGCCAGATGTACGAAGGCCAGCGGCTGGTTACGGCCGAAGCCGTCGCGAATGTCAGCGCGATCGTGCCCGGCGAACCGTTCCTTGCCGGCGTCCTTCTCAAGATGGCGCCCGGCTGGCATACGTACTGGAAGTACCCAGGCGACGCCGGTATTCCCACGGACATCAAATGGCAATTACCGCCCGGCTGGCAAGCGGGCGAAATCCAATGGCCCATGCCGCTGAAGCTGAACGAACCGGGCGACATCCAAATCTATGGCTATCACGATGACGTCCTGCTCATTCAGCAACTCACGCCGCCGAAAAACTTAGCCGGTCAAACCGTTAAGCTCTCCGCGAAAGTAAGCTGGCTCGTCTGCGAAAAAATCTGCATTCCTGGCGACGGCACAGTGGAAATGACGCTCCCGGTCGCGCCGGCAAACTCTCCAGCGAACGCCGAGCTATTCGCCCGTTTCCAGAAACAGTTGCCGCAATCGCGCGATCTCTCGGCGAGCTGGTCTCGCGAAAAGGGCGCGCTGCTATTGAAGGCAAAAAGCGCCGAACTGGCCAAACTCGAGCCGGTCGATTTCTTCCCCTCGCCGGCCGAGAACGTCGCCGTGGGTCACCCGCAACTGCAATCGCGCAACGGCGATCAATTTGTCTTTCGCGTTCCGCTGGAAGACGCGAACCGCAACTCGATCCCCGGGCTGATTGTTGCGGGTCAAGGCGAGCACCGCCTCGCGCTGGATGTCTCGGCCGTGCCGCAAGCCGCGACTGCCGACCACGGTTCCTCGCCGTTCGGGCAACTCCTGCGTTTCCTCGTCTTCGGATTCATCGGCGGTTTTATCCTGAACCTGATGCCGTGTGTACTGCCGGTGATCTCGCTCAAGGTTTTTGGCTTTGTTCAGCAAGCCGGCCAAAGTCGCGCCCGGATTTTGCGCAGCGGTGTCGTCTTCGTGGCAGGCATTTTCGTCTGGTTCATGGGCCTGGCGCTCGTACTCGTGCTGCTCAAGTCAGCCGGGCACGAAATCACCTGGGCCTTCCAATTCACGAACGCGTGGTTTGTCCTCGCCATGAGCGCCATCGTGCTGGTGTTCGCGCTGAACCTGTTTGGCGTGTTTGAGATTTCGCTGCCGCAATGGTTGAACCGTACCGCAGTGGCGAGCGGCGAAGCACACGGAGACGCCGGCTCATTTTTCCAGGGCGTGTTTGCCACCGTGCTCGCCACGCCGTGCACCGCGCCATTTCTCGGCACCGCGCTCGGTTTTGCCTTCACCCAGTCGGCCACGGTCATCCTTCTCATGTTCGGCGCCATCGCCGCGGGAATGAGCGCGCCTTACCTGCTCCTCAGCGCACAGCCGGCATGGCTGAAATTTTTGCCCAAGCCGGGACCCTGGATGGTGCGGGTAAAGCAACTCATGGGCTTTTTGCTGATCGCGACGCTGCTTTTCCTGCTGTCCGTACTCGGCGCGCAACGGGGCGTTTCAGCCGTGATCTGGGCGTCTGCCTTCCTCCTTGTACTCAGCATCGCCTGCTGGATGAAAGGCGCCTTCATCACTCCGATGGTCACGTTCGCGCGACGCTCAGTCGTGCTCCTGCTCATGCTCGTACTCGTACTGGGCGGCGGCTGGTACTTTGTTTTTGGAAAGTTCGCCAGCGCGACTCCGGCGGTTGCAGCGGGCGGAGCATCTGCTGGCTGGGAACCATTCACGCCTGAGCGCCTCGCCATCGAGCTTCAGCAGGGCCACGCCGTTTTCATCGATTTCACGGCCGAATGGTGCGTTACCTGCAAATTCAACGAAGCCACCGTACTCGAAACCGACGCGGTTCGCAGCGCATTTTCGCAGCGCCAGATCGTGAAACTCAAAGCCGATTGGACCAATGGCGACGCCGCCATCACGAAAATGTTGAAACAATTTGGCCGGCCAGGTGTCCCACTTTACGTCCTGTATCCGGGAGGCACGGCGCAGCCGTATATCTTTCCGGAACTGCTGACGAAAAACATTGTTCTGCAAAAACTCGAAACCGTAAACCACCCGATCGTGTCTAAGTAATCATGAAACGACTCACCACTCTTGCTCTGCTCTCATTCGCCACCGCCGCTACTCTCTACGCGGCCGGCTCGGCCACCGTAGGTTCAGCCGCGCCCGATTTCAGCCTCAACGATGCCAGCGGCAAAACGCATTCGCTTTCCGAGTACAAAGGTAAGTACGTGGTTTTGGAATGGTTCAATCCGCAATGCCCGTTTGTGAAGAAGCACTACGGCAGCGGCAACATGCAGAAGCTGCAAGGTGACTTCACCAGCAAAGGCGTGGTCTGGCTCACGATCGATTCCAATGCTCCCGGCACCGAGGGCAATCTCTCCCCCGAGCAGGCCCAGAAAGTGATGAAGGACTGGCACACCAAACAAACCGCATTCCTGCTCGATCCGGAGGGTAAAGCGGGCCGGAGCTACAACGCGCACAACACGCCAGACATGGTGGTCATCAATCCCGAGGGTAACATCATTTACGAAGGTGCAATCGACAGCAAAGCGACGCCGAACCCGGATGACATCGCCAGCTCGACCAATTACGTCAAAGTCGCGCTCGACGAATCGATGAGCGGAAAGCCCGTTTCGACCGCCAGCACGCGCCCGTACGGCTGCTCGGTTAAGTACAAATAAGGAGCGGAATTCAGGCTTGGTCGCGTTCGTCGGCGACACGCGAGGCGAACCGCAGCAGCGGTAGCGGAAGCAGGCGCGTCATACCCATTCCCAGCTTCATGACGAGGCCCGGAATGACGATCGGCTTGTTTCGTACTATGGCGCGCAGTGCGGCATGGACCACGTCTTCAACCGGCACATGGGTGAATTCGGGCGCGGACCTTAGCGGGCGCGCCGCCCGCGTGGCAACTTCCTCAAACTCGGTGTGCACCGGTCCCGGACAAAGTGCGGTGATGTGAATGCCGCAGCGGCGCGTCTCGACGCGGATTGCCTGCGAGAAACTGTTCACGTACGCCTTTGTCGCGGCGTAAACCGCGTACCCGGGTAGCGGTAGAAATGCCGCGGTGCTGCTGACGTTCAGGATCGCCCCGAGTTTGCGCGCGAGCATTCCCGGCAGCACGGCACGGGTGAGTACACTGAGTGCAAGAATGTTTACCTGGACTTGTTGATGGAGCCGAGGGTAATCGGCGGTGGCGAAATCTCCGCGGTCGCCCAGTCCAGCATTGTTGATCAGCAGATCAATCGGTTCGGCGGCGAGCGATTGTGCCAAATCGGTCATTTCGCGTTCGTTTGCGAGATCGACGGTACGAACGTCAACGCGCAGAGCAGGATTAATCGTCAGTAATTCCGCCCGCAATTGCTCCAGCCGATTTTGCCGGCGGGCGACGAGCAGAAGGGAGCCCGCACGAGGCGCAAGCTGCCGGGCGAATTCGCGGCCGATCCCAGCAGACGCGCCGGTGATGAGGGCTGAACAGTTATCCAGCCGAAACATGCGTGATTCCGCGTTTGCTGGGAGCAGGGTGCAACAAATCTGATTCGCGCGCCGAGAGCATGCGCCAGTGTCCGCGCGGTAAATCGCCCAGCCGTAAATTGCCGATGCGGGTGCGCACCAGCCGTTTGGCCCGGAAGCCGAAGCACTCGAGCATGCGGCGAATCTGGCGCGTAATTCCCTGCTCGAGCACAATGCGCAATTTTACTGGCGAAATTTGGCGCGCCTGCACGGCGCGCGCCCGTTTGCCATCGAGCATCACGCCACGAACGAGTTGCTCCGGCAGATCGGGCGTCGGTGGGCGGTCGAGAATGACCTCGTACTCTTTTTCTATCTTGAAACGCGGATGCGTCAGACGCTGGGCGAACTCGCCATCATTCGTGAGCAGCAGCAAACCTTCGCTCTGCGCATCCAGCCGGCCGACGTAGTGGAGGCACGAATATTTCGGCGGGAGCAAATGGTAGATCGTGTCTGTGGCGTGCGGGTCGCGGCGCGTGCAAACGAACCCAGGCGGTTTGTTTAGTACGAGGTAAATCTGCCTCTGCTGCTGCACCAGTTTGCCGTCCACTTTGACGTGGTCGGTCGCCGCGGGTTGAAAATGGAAATCGGTGCATGGAGTTCCGTTCACCATTACCCGGCCGGCGGCGATCAGCTCGTCAGCGCCACGCCGCGACGACACACCGGCAGCAGCCAGGAAGCGGTTCAAGCGCATGATTCGTGAATGGTGACGACCGATGAGTGAATGGACAAACCATTCACGATTCACCAGTGCCTGTTCACATTAGACGTCCGGCTTTGTCTTCGGCAGTCCGATCACTTTGCTCGTCTCCTTCCACTGACCGCGTTTCTTCAGGAGATCGACGCGCTCGAAGCGTTTCAGAACGTTCCGTTTCGCGGTGATGGTGCTGGCGCCTCTGAGACTGCGATGCTGCGACATAAGAGCCGAAATCTTAGCGCGGGAAGCGACATTTTTCAAAACGAGGAACGTTCAACCATTCGCACCGTTTTACATCTCGTTTGAGAGTACAACGTAAGTACCAGACGCAGCAACCTGATGGTAAACGTGGAAGTTGCGCTGCAACACCTCGCGCCAATGGCTGGCGCGATCCTGTTCGATGATGAGAAAGACCGTCCGTGACGAACGCCAGCGTTGCAACGCCTCCTCTTCTCCGAGGAACAGCTTGCGTTGTGCGGCCGAGAGCGGAATGCGCGCATCCGGCTGCTGATTCACCATGGCAAACGTGCGCTCGAGATAAAACCCGAGGCTGCTCGCGATGTCCGGCGGCCCTTCAAAAATCACTTCGCCGGTTGAGCCGGCGCGCGCGTTCAGGAACCGCGCGGTCTCAGCGAGGGAAAAGTACGGGGCGACTCGCGCCACGCCGCTGACCATGCAAAAACCGACGACAATCATGCCAAGCGCGAGACCAACGATGGCAATCTTTTCGCGACCGCTGCGTAGCAGATAAACCGTGAACACCGCGCCAGCGATCAGGGCCACTGCGGTAATGGCGAGCAGCGGCCGGAAATGCGACCAGGTGGACACCGGCATATCGCCGAGCGCTTTCCACGCTGTCCAGCGGAAGTCTGTTTCCCCCCAGGTGCGCTCGTGCGCCGGGAGCAGGCGCGGCAAGGTCACCGCCAGAGCTGCGATCATCACACCAGCCAACGCCACCAACGCGGCGCCGATGCTGCGCATTTGATCTGACGCCCGTTCCCAAATCATGGCCGCCCAGAGCGCGAACGCCGGGAACATGCTGAGCGCGTAGTAGTCCTGCCGCTGCCCAATCGCGAGTACCGGCACAAGTACGACGGCGCTCCAGGCGACCGGAAGCGCGTCATTGAAACTGATGTCGGCCGGGCGGATCACACGACGCCAGGAGAACAGTAGCGCCGGCAATATTGCCCAAAGCCAGGGGAACCACCATGCCAGATGCGTCGCGGCAAATTGCGCCCGCGGCACGTCATCGTACCAGGTCCCATCGGGGTAACGCCCGATGACGTGCTTAAGCCATTCCGTCAAAACGAGGCGATGAAACGAGCCGCTAAAATGCGTTTCGACCCAGATGTGCCACGGCACGACAATGGCAACAAAAAGGAGCAAGTACGGCCAGCGCAGGAGCGGGCGAAAACGGATGCGAGCTTCGCGGTAAAAAATCGCGAGTAGGCCGAATGTTGCTGCCGGCAGGAGTACGCCATGCGGGCCTTTCGTCAGGCAGGCGAGTGCCGCGCAAATCCAGAACCCGGTGTACCAGGCGCGGCGGCGATTGCGCTCCTGGAAGCCGGCCAGTCCGCAATAAATCGCGCCCGCGATCCACGCGCTGAACAACGGCTCCGGCATGATGATCCGCGCCAGGGCGAATGTTCCGCTCAGTGTCAGATAAATCAGCGCGGCGGCAAAGCCCCGCCAGTAATCACCGAGCCGTTCGGCGAGGACGAATGTGAGCGCGGTGGTGGCGATGACGGCCAGGGCTATCGGCAAGCGTGCAGCCGCGGCATTCACGCCGAAAAGTTTGTAGCTTCCGATGATCAGCCAGTAGAGAAGCGGCGGTTTTTGCAGACGCGGAATGCTGTCATTTGTCGGCATAAGCAGGTTGCCGCTTTGCAGCATCTCGCGCGCGGCGGCGGCATACTGGCCTTCGGTCTCGCTGTAGAGATCGCCGATGCCGATGCTGCCGAGATGCACCAGCGCAGCGAGGGCGATGACGATGAGAAAAAGCGCGTGCCGGGTGGGCGGCGGCGGCAGGACACGCGGCCCGAGGAATGTCTCATCGATCTGAAGCGCGCCGGAGCTTGCGGTCATTCGGACGATGTGGCGCGGTACTGCTCCCATACGGGAGGCAACGGCAGCAGCCTGGCTTCGGGCATTTGCACCAGCGCGAGCATCTGACGGCACTCGGCGATGAGCGCCTCATCGGGCACTCGCGTGACGCGAAATGCGCACCAAAAGCGCACGCGCGCGACTTCATCGAGCCAGCCATCGATGGCGAGGCAGTCGCCCAGTTTGGCCGCGCGCCGGTAATCGATTTCGGTGCGAACAACGACTGGGTAGCGCTGCGTTTCCGCCATCTCACGCAACGACAGCCCAAGCTTTTCCGCGAGCAAAGTACGCGCCGTTTCGATGAAACGTAGATAGGCAATGTTGTGCACGACGCCTCCGCAATCAGTATCGAAAAACATGACCTGTACTTGAGTACAGATGCGCGGCCGTTCCGTCATTGGGCAGATCATGAGGAGGAAACGCGGGAAAGCAATTCCATGGAAAATCAACCGCGCAGCGTTTGCTCGATGGCGCGGACGACCTCGCCAGTGGTGACGGCATGCATGCAGCGGAAATCAATCGGGCATTCACGCAAAAAACATGGGCTGCACTCGACGTGATGCCGCAGGACGCGGTGACCGGCGCCGAGCGGCATGGTTTTGCGCGGCTCGGTTGAGCCGAAAATCGCGATCACTGGCACCTGCAAAAGCGCGCCAAGATGCATCGTGCCGGTGTCGTTGGTGAGCAGAAGATCGCACTCGCGTAGTTCCGCGATGAGCTGGTCGAGAGTGGTTTTGCCGATCCGGTTTTCGACGTTCTCGCTGATGGCGGTGGCGATTTCGGCGGCGATTGCTGTGTCCTTGCTCGTGCCGAAGAGAATCCATTGGACAGAAAATTTGGCGCTGATTGCTCTCGCCACTTCCGCGAAACGCTCCGGCAGCCAGCGCTTGGCCGGCCCGTACTCAGCGCCTGGGCAAAGCCCCAGCTTCAATGTTCCGTGCCGCCTGACGGGGCGCGCTGCCGGGAACTGTGGCTGAACCGAGGCGCCGAGTGTGCTGGCAAGCTCGAGATAGCGATACGTTTGATGAACGATGCCGCAGGCGCGGGTTTCTAACGAGATCTGGTTCAGCAACCAGCTGCGGTTATGCCCGGCGAAACCTGCGCGCCGTGGAATGCGCGCGAGAAAAACCTCGAGCGCACTGCGCAACGAGTTTGGGAATAGTACTGCGACATCGAAATGTGTGCCGCGACTGTAGGCACGTGCGGCGCTCCACACCGATTTGCGACGCAACGCGATCACGTCGTCCACTTCGACGACAGTTTTCCACATCGGCGCAATTCTTTCTGGAACAGCGATGGTGACATGCGCGTCCGGCCGGCCGGCCTTGATCGCGCGCACGGCTGGCACGCTCATGACGGCGTCCCCGAGCCAATTAGGGCCGCGAATCAAAATGTTGAACGGCTTCAACGCCACATCTTCCTCCGGCAAAAACACGCCGCGCTTGTAGCGCGCCAGCAGAAAATTCGGCGTGGGCGTTTTCCAGCGATTGTGTACCCAGAACCAATCTTCCGGCGCGCGGCGAACCTGGCGCTCGACGGCTTCGTTGCTGCGCGCGGTGAGCGACTCGATCGAGTCGTCCGGCTCATCAATGGCCGGGTCGGCGATGGCGCGCCAGCGCGCGAATCCGTCAGTGTGGACAGCGAATGCGCTTACCTGCGCGCCCGTTCGTTTCGCCAGAAGCGCAGGCAACGGCGTTGTCGAGGCTAGCCGGGCAAAAAAAGGCGTCCAGATGCCGCCGTCACCGGCATGTTGATCGCAAAGTACTGCGACGCCGCCGCCGTCGCGGAGGAGCGCGATAGGCTTGGCGAAACCTTCCGCGCGATCAAATACCTTGACGCCAAAACGACTGCGCGCCTCACGCACGTGGCGGTCGATGTAGCGATTCTTGATGCGCTGATAAATGGTCGATTTGCGATGGTGGCGGACGAAATGGGGGAAGATGCGCGCGCACAGTTCCCATGAACCGACGTGACTGAGCAGCAGCACCAGCGGCCGCCCCCGCCGGAAGGAATTATCGATGTGCTCGAAATTCTCGACCCGCACGCGCTCGAGAATTTTCTCGATCGGCATTTCGGCGAACTTGATCGAGCAAAGCAGGTTCGCGCCGAGCTGCTGGAAGTGCCGCCGTACTACGCGGCGCTGCTCGGAGTTTGAGATCTCATTTCCAAAGGCGATGCGGACGTTGCGCAGCGCCAGGGCGCGATATTGCGGCAAAATCAGCCATGCAATTGTGCCGGCGGTTTGGCCGATTGCGAAAAGTACGGGCAGCGGAAACAGCGCCAGCAACCACGTCGCGGCGCGATAAAACAGATAGATCGCGTACTCGAGCATGACCGAGGCGAAGGCTAAGTTTGCCCCGGCGCGCCATCAATCAATATACTGGAGCATGGACGAGGAACTCCGGGCGGCCGAAGCGCACATCGCGCGGCTCGAGCAAGAGTTGCTGCGCCTGAAGGACGTCAAGCGCGAGCTGCAAACGTTGCGCGCCGAACATGACGCGCTCCGCCGCAGCTTCGCCGGACGCATCGCCACGTTGCTCAGGCGCAAAAAGAAAGCTGCGCACGAGCCGAGCGAGTACGAACGCTGGTTCGCGCGACATCGTACTCAGGAAAACGAAATCACGGAATTGCGTGACCGGGCACGGGCATACTCCTACTCGCCGCTCGTTTCGGTGCTGATGCCGGCGTTTAATTCGCACGACAAATTTCTCGCCGCCGCAATCGAATCAGTGCGGAATCAAATCTACGAAAATTGGGAGCTGATCATCGTCGATGACGGTTCGCCAAAACCTTCCAAGTTACTCCGGCGCGCCAGCGACAGCCGCATCAAAGTTTTTCTGGAAAAACATCACGGCGGAATTTCGGCGGCGCTGAACGTGGCGCTCAGTCATGCCCGAGGCGATTGGATTGCGCTGCTCGATCACGACGATCTGCTCGAGCCGGACGCACTCTTCCGCGGCATCGAGCTGCTGCAAAGCGACCGGTTCGCCGATCTGGTGTACTCAGACGAAGACAAAATCGTCGATGAGCATTTTGCCGCGCCGATGTTCAAGCCGGACTGGTCGCCGGATTTCTTTCTCACGCACGATTACCTCGGGCACTTCGTACTTATCCGGCGCGAGTTCGTCGATGAATTCCGCAGCGAGTTCGATGGCGCGCAGGACTACGATTTGCTCTTGCGCATCGCTGAACGCACGAGACGCATCCGCCACATTCCGCGCGTACTTTACCACTGGCGGCGCACGCCGGAATCGACCGCGCACAACATCCGGCACAAACCGGGCGCGCTCGAGGCCGGCCGAAGTGCCATTGAGCAGCATCTGCGTCGCAGAGGCATTGATGGACGGGTGACAATCGATTGGGAAACGCACGCCTACCGGGTGCGGCGAGATGTGGCGACGCCGAAGGTCACGATCGTGATGCTCGATGCGAATCCGGAACAAGCCGGACTCATTCGCGAGCGCACGGCTTACACGAATCTGGAGATCGTGACCAAGCCCGCCGCGCTGCTGGATGTCGAATCAGAGCTGCTGGTTTTCCTCGAGGGCGGCCTGGTGCCGGTAGCGCAAGATTGGCTCGCGCTGCTGCTTGAGTACGCCGCGCCCGAGAAGATCGGTGCGGTGGCGCCGCGGATTCTGAACGCCGATGGCCTGGTCGAAAGTGCAGGTTTGATTTTGCTTCCGGGCGGCAGGATTCGGCGCGCGTTCGCGGGCAGCGCGCGAGATTTTCGCGGAGCAAACCGGCAATTGCAGATGGTGCGCAATTACAGCGCGATCGCTCCCGCGTGTCTCGTGACCCGGCGCGATCTTCTGCAAAAGCTCGCGTTCCCCTCCGCTGCGGGGCTGCTCGAGTTCGCGCGCAATCGCGACCTCTGCACATCGGTCGAGTTTTGCCTGAAATTGCGCGATGCCGGCCTGCGCATCGTCTCCGTGCCCTACGCTGAGTTGCGCCGGAGTACTTCGCCGCCCGGAGAAACGACGGCGTCGTGTCCGGAATTAGCCAAACGGTGGCCTGAGATGTTCGCGCGCGACCCGTTCTACAATCCAAATCTTTCTCGCGAGCGCGCGGATTTCTCGCTAGATGAGGCGCGAGCATGAACGAGCGTTGGCGAGGATTGAACCCGCAAGCCGCGGCGGCATTGAGTACGCGCGATTACGCCGCCGCTTCGCTCGCGGAACGTCTTGCCACCGTCGGAGTCGAAGCAGGGCAACTCATCTCGGCCGAGCGCGCAGCATTGCCGTGGATTCCCGGCGTGGAAATTTTCGCGCGCACCATTCACCCGCAACGCCACCGTGGAGTCTTCGGCGAATTCGTTCGGCATAACGAAGGCGTACTCGCCGGCTCAAAACTCTGGCCGAAACAATGGGCAGCGGCGCGCATGTTTGCGGGTACCGCAAAAGGCTTTCATGTGCATCCGCCGTTTATCCCGGAGGGGAAAAGCGCGGCCGAATGGATGCAGCACCTTTTCGCGGAAAAGGGCAGCGCCGTTCCCGAGTACGAACGCGAGCAGTGGGACATCATGTTTTTCGTGCAAGGCCGCGTCGAGATCATCCTGCGCGACGTCCGCGCCGGGCTGCCTGGACGCACCATGCGCTTGTTCATCGATGGCGATAATCATCGCAGCGCGAACAATGCCGGAGTCATCATTCCGCCGGGCGTGGCGCACGCGTTACGGGTGGAGGGCAACGAAGATGTGATCATGGTTTACGGCACGAGTACGACGTTTCGGCCGGAGTTTGAAGGCCGTATGGCGAGCGACATCGAAACCGCGGAACTGCCGCTGGAGTGGCGTGATTTTCTCAATGAACGAGGAAAGCAGCAGGGCGGGAAATAGATGAAGTCTTTTTTCCTGCCGTCCTGCTTTCCTGAGTTGTACTTTTGCTGCGGGTGAACCGGCAGTTCGATCCGGCGACGCCGGAGCTGATGGATCGGGCGCAGCCCGTCACGCCGGAACTGGAGCGCGATCTCGCGAATCTGCGTGCGCTGAACCGCGCTTACGGCAGTCATCGTTTAATTCGAGAATTTCTGCGCCGATGGCTGAAGCCAAGTACGGCCGTGCGAGTGCTCGATCTCGCCACGGCATCGGGCGATATTCCGCGGCTGATCGCGCGATTTTCCCGTGAAAGGAACGCGCGCGTTCAAATTGATGCGATCGATCAGCAGCGGGCGAGCATCCAGATCGCGCAGACGCTCAGCCGGGAGTACCCGGAAGTTTATTTCCACTGCGCGGATTTGTTTGAGTGGAATCCGTCGGAAAAATACGACCTCGTCTTCTGCTCACTCGCGCTCCATCATTTTGGCGAAGATGAGGCGGTGCGCGTACTGCGGCGTTGCCGCGAGCTTTCGCGCGGAGGAGTTCTCGTCTCCGATCTGCGAAGAGCGCGCTGGATGAGCTGCGCGATCTGGTTACTTACAGCGACCATTTATCGTGAACGGATGACCAGGATTGATGCGCGCCTCTCCGCTGCTCGCGCTTTTAGCTTCGATGAAATGGGTCACCTTGCCCAAAGGGCAGGCTGGCGGGATTTCGGGCACCGGCGCTTCGCCATCGGACGCCAGGCGATTTGGATCGATCCGCCATGAAAATCATCGAGACGCTGAGCGAGATGCAGGCGCATTCGCGCGCGGATGGAAAAGGGTGCGTACTTGTGCCGACGATGGGCGCGCTGCACCGCGGACACTTGGAATTAATTCGTGTCGCGCGTGAGCGGGCCGGCAGCGGCGGGGAAGTCGCCGTCAGCATTTTTGTTAACCCGTTGCAATTCGAGCCCGGCGCAGACCTGGAGAAGTACCCGCGACCCCGACAGCAGGATGAAGAAGCGTGTCGTGCTGCTGGCGTGACTGTACTTTTTCGCCCGACAGCTAACGAGATGTACTTCGCTGATCGCTCGGTGTTCGTGGAAGAGACGAAACTTTCGAACGGCCTTTGTGGCGCCTCCCGTCCCGGCCATTTCCGCGGCGTCTGCACGGTCGTGACGAAGCTGTTCAATCTGCTTCAGCCCGATGCTGCTGTGTTCGGCGAAAAAGATTACCAGCAACTGGCGATTGTGCGCCGGCTGGTGCGCGATTTGAATTTCGCGATCGAGATCATTGCTGTGCCGACCGTGCGCGACGCGGACGGGCTCGCGCTCAGCTCACGCAATCAGTACTTAAGTACGAGCGAGCGGACCGAGGCGACGGTGCTGTTTCGCACATTGCAGCGAAGCAAAGAACATGTGCAGCACGGCGAAACGTCACCGGAAAAGCTCGTTTCGCTCGCGCGGCAGATGACTGCGGAAACGAAGGGCGCGCGTGTTGAGTACATCAGCATCGTGGATGGAGCGACACTCGAGCCGGTAAAGCAAGTGCGCGCGAACGCAGTGATGCTGCTGGCCGTGTTTATCGGCAAAACGCGGCTGATCGATAATCTTCGGCTGGCGTGAAGGAGTTCGATTTCGTCGTGGTTGGCAGTGGAATTGCCGGGCTGAGTTTCGCGCTCAAAGCGGCGGAGCACGGATCAGTCGCGCTGATCACAAAACGCAAAGGCGCGGACTCGAACACGGCGTGGGCCCAGGGCGGCATCGCGTGTGTAACAAGCGATGAAGATTCGATCGAGCTGCACGTGCGCGACACGCTCGAAGCGGGCGCGGGACTTTGTGACGAAAACGTGGTGCGCACCATCATCAGCGAAGGACCGCAGGCGGTGAGGGAGCTCATGGAAATCGGCGTCCAGTTCGACGAACGCGAGATTTCTGGGCATCGCGAGCTCGATCTCGGTCGCGAGGGTGGCCACTCCAAACGGCGCGTGCTGCACGTGCGCGATGTCACCGGGCGCGAAATTGAGAACGCATTGCTTGCCGCGTTGCGCAAAGCGCCACACGTGGAACTGCTGGAGAATCACACTGCCATTGACCTGATCACGGCGGCGAAGCTTGGGTTTGCCACGGAAGATCGTTGCCTCGGACTTTACGTGCTCGATGAAAAGAGCGGCCAAGTGGAGGCGGTGAGGAGCGATCGCGTGACGCTCGCGACCGGCGGGTGCGGCAAAGTTTATCTTTATACCACGAATCCCACTGTGGCCACCGGCGACGGCGTGGCCATGGCGTGGCGGGCGGGCGCAGTCATCGCCAATATGGAATTCATCCAGTTCCACCCGACGTGCCTCTTTCATCCGCAGGAACGCTCGTTTCTGATCAGCGAGGCGGTGCGAGGCGAAGGTGGAGTTTTGCGCAATGCCCAGCGCGAAGATTTCGTCCGAAAGTACGACCTGCGCGGCTCACTCGCGCCGCGTGATATCGTGGCGCGGGCGATCGACGCCGAGCTCAAGCGCAGCGGTGCGCAATGCGCGTATCTCGATGTCACACAGCAGCCGGAACCATTCCTGCGAGAACGCTTCCCACATATTTTCGAGACGTGCCTCAGGCTGGGCATCGATATGAGCCGGCAGCCGATCCCGGTCGTGCCGGCAGCGCATTATCAATGCGGCGGAATCAAAACCGATGTGAATGGCGCCACGACGTTGCGCGGACTTTATGCCATCGGCGAGGTGGCGTGCACCGGGTTGCACGGGGCAAACCGGCTGGCAAGCAATTCGCTGCTGGAAGGCGTGGTGGTGGCGCCGCGCGCCTGTGCCGCGTTGCTGCGGGAATTTCCGCGGGAACAAAACCACCGGATCGAGCTGCCGGACTGGGTCTCCGGCGACGTGCAGGACGTGGACGAGCTCGTGGTCATTTACCACAACTGGGACGAAATCCGCCGGCTGATGTGGGATTACGTCGGCATCGTGCGGACAGACAAGCGGTTGCAGCGCGCCGCCGCACGGCTGCGGAATCTCCAGCGCGAGATTCACGATTTTTACTGGAACTTCAAAGTCTCGGTGGACCTGCTCGAGCTGCGGAATCTCGCCACCGTAGCAGCGTTGATTGTCGATAGTGCCTTGCTGCGGAAGGAGAGCAGAGGATTGCATTTCAACCTCGATTACCCGCGGACTGATGACGTCAATTTTCGACATGATACGCAACTCTCCCGCTGGTGACTGGACGAAGCAGACCTGATTACGAACAGTGCGCCCGGGATCGTACTCAGCGCTGATGACGTACTGAAAAGCGCCTGTTGCCGGCCCGAATCGATGGAACAGTTGCTGCTCAAATAGAAAAGGCGCAGGCGAGCGGCGCGTTTAGGGCGTAGGGAAACCGCTTGCCCGCCGGCGCTTTTTTAGATAAAGACACACCCTCGCCATGAGGAAAAACCTTATTGCCGCCGCCCTGGCGCTTGGTGCCGTGGCGGTCGCGTTGGCGCAGTCGCCTTACGAAAGCGCGGCCGATTTCGCCAAGTACGCGCGCAAGCTCCGCGAAGAAGCGCTGCTGAAAGTAGAGCCACAAGTGTTTGTGCCCACGGCTTCGCGCACGAGTACGACCACTCGCTACCCATGGCGGACAAATATCATGACGACGGTGTTCTGGGTGGGTGAACAGGCCAGCGCGAACAATCCCGTGCCGAATTTTAAAAGCTCCTGGGACGCGAATTGGACCTCGAACTATGGCGGGTTTGATAACCCCGATCCGGCCGCGCGGCGGAATTATCTACCAGTCGCGTTCGTGCCACGCCAAAACCCATTTTACTGCGCCCTTCCCTACAACGATGTCACGCATGGCCAGTTCAAGCCGGAAGCGCCGCTGGTCATCCCGTGGTTCAAGCAGGCCTACACCGAACCGGGACGCTCGGTCTGCAAAGATCGCTGGATCGCCATCCGCAAAGGCAACCGGATTTGCTATGCACAATGGGAGGACTGCGGCCCCTTCCGTACTGATCACTTCCAGTACGTCTTCCAGAACGAGCGGCCAAAGCCAAACCTGAATCACGGCGCCGGGCTCGATGTTTCCCCCGCCGTACGCGATTACCTCGGGCTCGGAACCCTCGACGTGACTGACTGGCAGTTCGTCGAAGTACGCGATGTGCCGCCGGGGCCGTGGCGCAACTACGGCGACAATAATCAATTCGTGATCGCCAAGCGCCAGGCCGAGCAGCGGCTTGCGCAGCAAAACGGAAATTCCGCGCACTAACGCCCATAGTACAAGCCGGGACGGCGTGCGCTACCCGGAGGGCGAAGCCGCAGGTCTCACTGCTGCGTTGACTGGCTTAGGCGTCGGTGCCGTTTGCATCTTCAGCAACTCAGAGACGGTCACGAATTTGAAACCTTTCGCCTCCAGTTCGCGCAGCGTTTCGGGCTCTGATTCGATCGTTTGCGCGTGAATGTCGTGCGAGAGAACGATTGAGCCGGGCCGCGTCTCTTTCAGGACGCGATTAGTTACAACGCTTGGTCCCGGGTTCTTCCAATCGAGCGGATCGACGTCCCATAGTACGATCTCGTAGCCGAACTCATCGTGCAGCCAGCGTTTCTGGTGTGCAGTGATCGAGCCGTAGGGCGGCCGAAGCAGTGTCGGCCGTATGCCGGTTGCCTTCACGATCGCGTCTTCCGTCCGTTTGATCTGGGAACGCACAGCGTCGTCGGACATTTTGGCCAGGTTCGGATGCGACCAGCTGTGGTTGCCAATTTCGTGGCCTTCGCGCACTGCACGCTGGAGGATTTCCGGATAACGCGCCGCGTTTTCGCCAACGACAAAAAAGGTGGCGTGAATGTGATGTTGCGCCAGCAGATCGAGAAGCCGCGGCGTTAATTTTTCGTTAGGTCCATCATCGAACGTCAGCGCTATGTACGGGCCGTCCACGTGGACGGAGCTGACGGTGGTCTTCGGCTCAGAAACAGTCGGTGCCGGTGTCTGCGACGCTGTTGCGGAGGGCGCTGCCGTGGGCACGTTCGGCTCGGCAGTCTTCGCCGGCGCAGGCTGCTGAGCGGGAACTGAAATTGCCGAGCAAATCAAAAAGATGGCGGCCAAGAACGCGTACATGACATGGAGAGGAGCGACAGCGTTATCTACGCCGGAGCAGAAACGGTGCAACACGCCGGCCCAGGCTTCCGCTTCGCGAGAAAAAGGTGCAAGCGCGGTCCGCGCGGCGCATCACAATTTGGCAACTAATCTGCTTATAGAAATTCCAAGGATTTTCAGGGGTTGAAGGGGGACTTCCTTGCGCAACGCCTGGAGTCCGCCCTGCCAATTCGCTTCATGAAAATTCTGCTCGTCGAAGACCAGGACGATAGCCGCCAGACACTCCGGAAGCTGATCGAGCTGCGCGGCCATCAGGTCGTGGCAGTACCGAGCGCAGAGGAGGCGGAGCGCGCCATGGCCGAGGAAACTTTCCCGTTCCTCATTCTCGACTGGATGCTGCCGGGCAAAAGCGGCCTCGATTTGTGCAAGGAACTGCGCGAGCGCACTGATGGCGATGAGATGTTTATCCTGCTTGTCACGGCCAGGAGCGATCGTGAAGACCTGGAGCAGGCGCTTGCCGCGGGCGCCAACGATTACCTGACAAAACCGATCGACCTTTCGCGGCTCAACGTTCGCCTCGCCGTGGCGGAGCGGCAAATCCGCGAGCTGGGCGAGCGCAACGAGGCGCGCAGGGCATTGCAGGAATCTGCCCGCACGCTGCGCGATATTCTCGAGAACACGACCGACGGTTTCATCGCACTGGATTTCGCCTGGCGTTTTACTTACGTGAATCCGGAAGCGGAACGTCTGCTCGGCCGCTCGCGTGATGAGCTGCTCGGCAACGAGCTTTGGACGAAGTTCCCCGAGCTTTGCGGGAGCGAGTTCGAGAAAAATTACCGGCGTGTCATGGCACGGCAGGAGCCCATTGAATTCGAAGCCTCAGACCCGGCGGAGACGAAATGGTTTGAAGTACACTGTTATCCCAGCGGGGGCGGAGTGTCCGCCTTCTTTCGAGATGTGACCGAGCGCAAGCGGGCGGAGGACGAGCGCCTGACCACCGGCAAGCTTGAATCAGTCGGCACGCTGGCAGGCGGCATTGCGCATGACCTGAACAACATCCTGACCGTCATTTCCGGCAACATCGGCCTGGCACAGTTCGAAGCACCGCGCGAAGCGAAGAATCTGCTTACCTGCCTCGGCAAGGCGGCGCAGGCCACGGAGCACGCGGCACATCTTTCATCGCAGTTGCTCACCTTCTCGAAGGGAGGAGCGCCGGTGAAGAAGGTGGCGAAACTCGGCCCGCTTTTGACGAAGGCGAGCGAATTTGCCCTGCATGGCTCGAATGTTCGCGCGGAAGTGGACATCTCGCCGAATCTCTGGGCAGCGGAAGTGGACGCCGCGCAGATCGAGCAGGTGATGAACGCGGTCGTACTCAACGCCCGCGACGCCATGCCGGCCGGCGGCATAGTCGAAGTCACCGCGCGTAATGTTCATCTCGACAATAAACCGGGCGCGCTGCTGCCGGGCGGCCGCTACCTGAAGATCACCGTGGCAGACCAGGGCAGCGGCGTTCCAGCAAACATAAGTACACGCATTTTCGATCCGTACTTCACGACGAAACCGACGAACAGCGGCCTCGGCCTGTCCATCAGCTTTTCCATCGTGAAAAAACACGGCGGCATGTTGCAGCTCGAGCAGACCTCATCGAGCGGAGCGGTTTTCGCGTTTTACCTGCCGGCGGCAAAAGCCGAGGTTCTGCCGCCGCCCCCGGCCGTCACCGCGCCGCGGATACACTTTAATCATCAGCGCATTCTGGTGATGGACGACGAAGCTGGTATTCGCGATCTCACGTCGCAATTGCTTGGTTCTCTCGGCTACGAAGTCACCGCTGTGCCGGACGGAGCGGAAGCGGTAAGAACGTACGAGCGCGCGATGCAGCGGGGCGAAAACTTCCAGGCGGTGATTCTCGACGCGACCATCCGGGGCGGGATCGGCGGGGTGGCGACGATCGAGCGTTTGCGCAGCATCGATCCACAGGTGGTAGGGATCATTTGCAGCGGGTACTCAGATGAAGCTGCGGTGGCCGAATTTCTGCAATACGGGTTTCGCGGCGCATTGCCGAAGCCTTTCACCCGGCGCGATCTGGCCGAGGTATTGCAGCGCGCGCTGATGGATGCAAAAGCCGAGCCCGCCTTTGCCAGCTGACTGACGCTCAGCTCTTGCGCAACCGCTCCAGCGCGGCAATAAACGCGTCCGCGCCGCCAGGCATGTAGCCGAGGGTGCCGATTTGCTTTCCGGCGGAGTTTAAGACAATCACGGTCGGAAATCCTTCGATGTTGTACTCACCCGCGAGCTGCATGTTCTGTTTGCGAACACCATCGCTCTGCTGTTTGAACCGTGGAAAATCCAGCTCGACGAGCACGAGATTTTTCGCGGCGTAATCAGCGAACTGCGGTTTCGAGAACACCTCGGCCTTTAGCTGCTTGCAGTAGACGCACCAATCTGAGCCGGTGAAATCGAGAAGTACGAGTTTGTTATCAGCCTTCGCTTGGGACTTGGCGGCATCGTAATCAGTCAGCCAATTCAGCTCTGCCTGCGCGAGAGAAATCGAGGCGAAAAGCAGGGCAGCGAGTAGAGAGAACTTTTTCACAGCCAAACGTCGCCGAAGTTCACAAACTCGCAAGAGACACATGCGGGCCGCGTACGCGCGCGGGCGCTTTTCCTCTCGATGGCAGCGAATCCGCAAAAGTACGAGGCGCCCTGGTTCTGCAAGCAAAAGCCCGGCGCGGGAAACCGCCGGGCTTTCACGGAAACGCCGCTTCGACGAGAGCTTCGGGCCGCACGCCCGCGCACCCAACCCTTACTTCATGTGCTGGTTTACCAGCTTCGTCATTTCAAACATGCTCACCTGGCTCTTGCCGCCGAAGACAGCGCGCATGTTGTCATCCGCATTAATCTGGGTGCGTTTCTTTTTGTCCTGGAGGCCGTGCTTTTTGATGTAGTCCCACACCTTCTTGGTGATCTCTGAGCGCGGCATGGCTTTGTTGCCGACGATGGCTGCGAGTTTGTCGTCGGGCTGCATTGGCTTCATAAAAGCCGCATTCGGCTTACGTTTTGAAGAGGAAGATTTCTTGGCTTTGGTTGTCGGCATGAACGCTCATTAATACCTAAGGGCGCACGAGGGCAACATTAAATTTTCGCCCGGGAAAAATTTTAATGCGCGCCGTTTTGGCGGCGAACTGCCATCGCAGCGATATCGTCAGCCGGCGCGTCGCCATTTCCCTCGGGAACAGCATCACGCAAAAGAAGCTGGAGCAACGCCTGCGCATCGCCTGGAGTGGTGTGCAAACGCTGCGCCAGATGATCCGGTGTGAGCCGTCGCTGACTCGAGCGCGCCGTCGCGTACAGCCCATCGGTGTAAAGCAGGAAAAGATCGCCCGCGCCAAGCTGCACCGGCGTTTCGCGAAAGTCTGACGCTGTGACAAGGCCCAGCGGCGGCGATTCCGATGGGATCGACTCGGTTGCGCCATCGCGCCGTGCCACCAGCAACGGCGGATGACCCGCGCCCACCACCGTCGCCTTGCCGCTCTGCGAATCCAGCGCCACGCACATCGCCGTCATGAATGAACGCGCGCCGAGGATGCTGCGGAAATCGCGATCCACTGCGCGCATGATCTCGGCCGGGGCGTCGTTCTCCACGCTGGCATGATGAAAAAGCAGCTTGGCCAGCGTGGTGAGCAAGGCCGCGGCGGCGCCGTGCCCAGTCGCGTCTGCAATCCAGAAAAGGACGCGCCCATCACGCATGCGCAGCCAGTCGTAAATGTCTCCGCCCACCTGGATGACTGGCCGATAAAATGCCGCGACCTCCCAGCCGGGCAGCGCGGGCGGCCGTTGCGGGATAAGTGAACGCTGCGTGCGCTGTGCCGCCGCCAGATCTTCCTCGAGGCTTTGCCGCCATTCCTGGAGCTGTTCATTTTGCTTCACCACCTGGTCGCGCATCGAGCGCAAACGCAGCTGCGTTTCGATTCGCGCCTTTAACACTGCCGGGTGAATTGGTTTGGTGACGAAGTCATCGGCGCCCGCTTCGAGGCAATGCACCTCGCTTTCTTCGCCGCCGTGACCCGTGAGCATGATCGTGGGCACCTGCGCGATTTCCGGCAAAGGATCAGCGCGCAACTGCCGAAGTACCGCCGCGCCGTCCACGTCCGGCATATCGTAATCGAGAAGCAGGAGTGATGGCGGCTGGCGCCGTACTCGCTCGAGCGCCTCCTCGCCGCTGCCCGCCACCGCGCAAACGTAACCAGCCGCAGTCAGCGTTCGCGCGAGCAAATGGCGGCTCGCCGCGTCGTCATCCACCACCAGGATTGGGTTGTCCTCGGCCGCCATTTAACACCATACATTCGTAAATGGGTTGAGCCGCATCCGTATCGAATTCGAGCAGTGAAAAGTGACTGGTGACGAGGGCGCAGCAAAGCTCCCATCGCGTCTGTGCCGGTGCCCCATTTACCATCGACGCAGTGATCATTCGCCCGTGGCCCTCGTTTTCAGGTTGTCAGCGCAATGCGGTTGAATTACAACCATGCTCACGCGTCGAACTCGAACTTACTTCCTATGAAACTTCCGGGCTGGCTGGGTATTGTCACGTTACTGGCGTTTGCAGCTTGCGCTGAGGACGAACCGCCCGTGCGGCATCATGTCTCCCATTATCCGTCGCAGCCGCAGACTGAACCATCGCCGGTGCAGCCCTACAATCCGAACCAGCCTCCACCTCCGCCGCCGGAGGTTACTACTAACGAGACACCGCCGCCGGAAGCGTCCGCGTCTCCCGCGCCGCGCACGACCAAAGGCGATCTCCCCTACGGCATTCCCGTACCAAACAAGCCCGGCTTCGTCACGAGCCCGTACGCGCCTAATCAGGGCTACGTGGATGTGCGCGGTTTCCCTCCCGGCATGGAGGTGAAGGATCCGTACACCAACAAGATTTTCCTGGTGCCGTAATCGCTGTCATCCCCCGATCGGAGCGCAGCGAAGTCGAGGGATCCCGTGAAGTTACCTTTTCCTGCCGCAGGATCCCTCGGCTCCGCTCGGTATGATGGGCGTTGTTTGCCGTTCCGCCTCACCACTGCCACTCTACGTCTTCGCTCATGGACCTTCGTGTAAGACGCGCACCGCGCATCGACGCTGAAATCACCGTTCCCGGGGACAAGAGCATCTCGCATCGCGCAGCCATTATCGCGGCGCTCTCCAATGGCGTTTGCCGGATCGATGGATTCCTGAACGCCGATGACTGCATGCGAACGGTGGAAGCGCTGCGCACTCTGGGCATTCGCATCGACGAGCCCGAGCCGAACACAATCTGCGTTCACGGCAAGAAGCATGTACTCATGCCGCCGGAAGACGAAATCGACTGCGGCAACTCAGCCACGACGATGCGACTGCTCGCCGGCTTGCTGGCCGGCCAGAAATTTGAGACCCGGCTGGTGGGTGATGCCTCGCTTTCGAAACGGCCGATGGAGCGTGTCATCACCCCGCTGCGTGAGATGGGCGCGGACATTGTTGCCGAGGGCCCGGATAATACCGCCCCGCTGCGCATTCGCGGCGGAAATCTGCACGGCATTAAGTACGAGATGCCGCTCGCCAGCGCGCAAGTGAAAAGCGCGATTCTGCTCGCCGGCTTGTTGGCCAAAGGCAAAACAACCGTGACCGAGCTGGCGGCCACGCGCGACCACACCGAACGCATGCTGCGGTACTTTTTCGTCCGCACCACGCGGAGCGAAAAAGGCGCGGTCACCATTTTCGGTGAACAGGTTCCGGAATCGCGTGATTTTCATGTTCCGGGCGATCTTTCATCCGCGGCCTACTGGCTGACCGCGGCCGCGGCACAACCGGGCGGACATCTGCTGGTGCGCGATCTCGGGCTGAATACCACGCGCACGCCTGTACTCGGGGTGCTTGTGCGCATGGGCGCGCAGGTGCGCGAAGCTGTCGAGGATGTCGATCAGCTGGAGGCGCGCGGGGTGGTGGAAGTGAACGGCGCGCTGCTCAAGGGCACTGTTATTCAAGGCAAAGAAGTACCGCTATTGCTCGATGAGCTGCCGGTACTCGCGGTTGCGGGCGCGCTTGCTCACGGCACCACGATCATCAAGCACGCGCAGGAATTACGGGTGAAGGAAACGGACCGCATCGCCGCCATTGCGCACAATTTGCGCGCGATGGGCGCGCAGGTCATCGAACTCAGCGACGGCATGGAGATTCACGGGCCGGCGCCGTTGCGCGGCGCGCGTCTGCCCAGCTTCGGCGATCACCGTATAGCCATGGCCTTCGCCATCGCCGGATTGTTTGCTGATGGCGACACAGTCATTCAGGACGCAGAGTGCATCGAGATTTCCTATCCGGGCTTTGAGGCCGCGCTGGATGAGATGGTGAACCCAAAACGCGCGCAGACGAGCACGCCGGTGATCGGCTCATTTACCTCCGCGCCGGAGTAGCGGTCTCCCTCGACTTCGCCCGGGATGACGATATGAAGTGCCCATGCACCGGGTCATTGCCATTGATGGGCCAGCTGCTTCCGGCAAAAGCAGCGTGGCGCGCCTGCTCGCGCAGCGACTCGGCTTTGAGTACGTCAACTCCGGTGCACTTTATCGCGCGCTGACATGGCACGTTCTGCAAAACGGCGTCGCCCTTCACAACCGCGAGGCGATTGCGCGGCTCGCCGGCGCGGCGCGCGTGCAATTCCATGACTCGCGCGTGCTCATTAATGGAACAGATTCCACCGTTCACCTGCGCGATAACGCGGTGAATAGCGCCGTCTCGCTCGTCAGCCAGGTGCCGCAGGTGCGCGCTGTCGTCAATGGTTTGTTGCGCGGATATGCGCGTGAGCGTGATGCCGTCATCGAAGGGCGAGATATCGGGTCAGCCGTTTTTCCCGCCACGGCGTTCAAGTTTTACATCGACGCTTCTCCCGAGGTACGATGGCAGAGGCGCGCGGCGCAGGGAGAACACGACACGATTACCGCGCGCGACGAACTGGATTCCGCGCGCACCATCGCGCCGCTGATCATCGCGCCCGATGCCGATCTCATTGATACCTCGGCGCTGAGCATTGATGAAGTTTCGCGCGAAATTCTGCGCCGTCTTCACGGCAAAGGTCTGGCACAGGCTGGATGAACTTCTGGTACTGGCTCGGCTACAACTTATCCAAACTCGCCGGCAAATTCCTTTTCCATTACCGCGCACTCCATCGCGAACGCATGATCCAGAGCGGGCCGGTAATCCTGGCGGCAAACCATCAAAGTTACCTCGATCCGCCGCTGCTCGGGATCGCCAGCGATCGCGCCATCTATTTCCTCGCTCGCAAAACGTTGATGGACATCCCCGTACTTGGCTGGCTGCTGCCGCGCATCAACGTCATCCCGGTAAACCAGGAAGGTGCCGATCGAAGCGCGCTCAAGGCGCTCGTGCGGATTTTGCGGGCAGGCGAAGCGGTGCTCGTTTTCCCCGAAGGCGCGCGCACGCTCGACGGCAACCTCCAGCCGGCGCAACCCGGGCTCGGGTTCGTGATCGCGAAAACACGCGCGCCCGTGGTGCCGATGCGCATCTTCGGCTCTCACGAAGCGTGGCCGCGCGGCAGCAACAGGATCCGGCTGCATCCAATCACCGTGGTGGTGGGTGAGCCGATCCGTTTCACTGAAGCCGAGCTCGCCGGCGCGGACAAAATTGTGTATGCGCGGCTGAGCCAGCGTGTAATGGAAGAAATCGCCAGGCTGAAGATCGATGAGTGAGAATCCCGAGCGCATCTCGAAAAGTGCGGCGATTGCGATGATCGCAACCGTGCTCGTATTCATTCTCGTGGCGATTTACGCCAATTGGCAGAATGCTCATCGCGACAAGATTGAAAAAACAACGGTGACCCGCTTTACGCCATCGCCTTCGCCTTGAACTCGCGCGCTTTCTGAATAAGAGCGCAGGCTGATTGTCCAAAATCCAATGATAAAAATTCCTTCCCTTATTTTAGCGGCAGCGCTGAGTCTCGCTTTTGCCGGGTGCTAGAAACAGCAAAGCGACGAAGACCGGCGCGCCGAAGTCGAGCGCCAGGTGCAGGAGCGCCTCGCGGCGGAGCATCAGCAGCAGCAGGCGCAGGAATTGGCCCAGCGTGAAGCGGACGTGAGCGCGCGTGAGCAGGCGTTGAACGCGCACGACCAGGCGACAGCCACTCCTGCGCCGACCGCAGTCAGCACGCCTGTGAGTACGCGGGAAAGTACACGTGAGAGAGCGAACGCTCCCTCCACCTCCCGCAATTCGTACTCAATGTTTTACACAAGGCTTCAGCCGTACGGCGACTGGATCGAGACGGATAATTACGGGTACGTTTACCAGCCGCGTGAAGCCGGGAATAGCCGGTGGCGGCCGTACACCGACGGTCGCTGGGTTTACAGCGATGCCGGCTGGACCTGGGTCTCGAACGAGCCGTTTGGCTGGGCGACTTACCACTATGGCCGCTGGAGTCGGTTGCGCGGGATCGGCTGGGTGTGGGTTCCCGGAAGCGAGTGGGCGCCGGCGTGGGTCTCGTGGCGCACGGGCGGGCAATATGTCGGCTGGGCGCCGTTGCCGCCCGAAGCGCATTTCGATCGCGCGACCGGCATCCGCAATTGGTCGGACAGTTATTACGACGTCGGGCCGGAGCAGTACGTGTTCGTGCCCGCGCCGGACTTCGGTGAGGAACGAATCGAGCGCGCGATCGTTCCCCCACAGCAAAATGTCACCATCGTAAACGACACGAAGAACGTGACGAACATCACTTACAACAACACCACAGTCGTGAATCAGGGACCGAACTACGAGCAACTGCGCGCACAAAGTCGTGCGCCCATTCCGCAGCTGCGTCTCGAGCGCGAGGCGATCGCTCCCGCGCAGGGTGGCCACGCGGTGGTGCAGGACAATGCGGTGGTGATTCCCGCGCCCGTTGTTGCGCCCGCGGCAGCGGCGGAGCAACCGCCCGCAGTCAAACAAACAATTAAGCAAGCCGCGGTCGATCGGGGCTGGGGCGCGATAAACAACCAGCAGGCGGAACAAATGCGCGCAAAGATGAACTCCGAGGCAACGCCGCCGCCAAACGCTCCGCCGAAGACATCTGAAAAACCAGCGGCGTTACCGGAACGGCGGAGTTCGTCATCGCCCGCTGCCGCGGAGCCGGTCGCGCCAACTGCGCCGGCAGCGGCAGCAACAACACCCGCGGTAACGATTACTCCAGCCGCTGCGCATAGGCCTGTACTTACTTCGGCAACGCCGACGCCGGAGACGAGTTCAACACCGCCGCTTGTAAACACGACGCCGGCTTCCGCAACCGCAACGCCGGCGATTCATTCCACGCCGCTGGAAGACGCCACGCCTGTACTCACGCCTCATGTGTCCGCGCGTCCCTTCGCGCGGCCGGAAATGACGGCTCGGATCACTCCACCCCCGCGCCAAACCGCAGGGCAGGCGTCGAGCGCCAGGCCGATGACGCCGGGAACTGCTCCAATTGATCGCACTCCGGTCACGGCCTCGCCTGCAGCGCCGCCGGCTCATCGGACAGTGCCATTTTCATCGCCTGCGCCGCCCGTACATTCGCCGGCAACGACCTCCACGCCGCCTGGGACGGAACATGCGCCCGCGACGCCGCCGAATGTCCATCACGGGCCGCCGCCGCGCCCCTCGGCATCGCCGTCTCCCGGAGAAGCGGTCTCAGCAACGCCCGCGAATTCGCCGGAAGAAAAAAACGCCGAGGATCGTGGCGGAAAAAAGGAACACTTACCGAAACGCGAGCGACCGGGCGAGCGGAACACGTCGCCCACGCCCGCTCCGTGAACCGGTAGCGCGTTTCCGGGAGCCGTTGCCGCTCGCGTCAGGTGCCGCGTTGATGCAGTTGCGTCTGCTCCGCCGCGAGTTGACGCGCGTAGGCGAGCGTGTCGATCGCCTCTACCGTTTTATCGCGGCGAATCGCTTTGATCCGCGGAAAACGCAACGCCAGGCCACTCGAATGTCGCGTACTCGGCTGGATCGAGTTAAACGCCACCTCGAGTACGACGTCCGGCTTCACCTCGCGGTAGCGGCCGCGATCAACCAGTGTGTTGCGCGTGAAATGCTCGGTGAGCTCGGCAATCTCCGCGTCGGTAAGGCCGCTGTAAGCTTTGCCGATGGGCAATAATTCGCCGCTGTTTTCATCGCGAACAGCGAAGGTGTAGTCGCTCAGCACACCGTTACGTTTGCCATGCCCCAGCTCAGCCGCCACCACCACCACGTCGAGCGTGGCAAGCTCCTTCTTCAGCTTGAACCAGAACATGCCCCGCGCGCCCGGGCAGTAGAAACTCTCCGGATCTTTCACCATCAGCCCCTCGTTCGAGCGCAACCGGGCCTGCTTGAACTCGCGCTCAATCTCTCCGGCCGAATGCACCGGCACCACCGGCGAAAGCTGAAACTGTTGCGGCAGCTCGAGGGCGCGCAAACGCTCACGCCGTTCCCGCAGCGGACGCTTCAGCAGCGACTCGCCATTCTCGAAGAGCAGATCAAAGGCAACGAAAACGACCGGGACATCGGCCGACGCTCGCGCAAAAAGATCGGCGATGTTGTTTTTGCGCCCGAGGCGTTTTTGCAGATCAAAAAAGGTAAGCTTTCGACCCTGTGCGAAGGCCATGATTTCGCCATCGAGAATCACGTCGTGCGAAAACTGGCGCGCCTGATCGGCGATTTCGGGGAATTGCCCGGTAATTCGTTTCAGGTCGCGCGAGAAAATTTCGGCGCGGGCTGCACTGGCATGCACCTGCGCGCGGATGCCGTCAAATTTGTCCTCGACCCACGCTGTTGACCGTTCAAAACGCGCCCAGATCGCTTCCGCCGTCGGTTCCGGGCTCGCCAGCATGCATTTGATCGGCCGAAAGAGCGAAAGCTCGGCGCGATCCAACTCTCTGCTTTTGGCGAGTACCGCAGTGCGGCCGATGTCGCCCAGCAGCATGTTTGCTTCCTTGACGTCGTCGAGCAGCGCCGCGAACGCGGACGCGATCGCTTCCTCGACCAGCCCCTCGCGCAAACCGATGCGCAGATCGCCGGTGAGAATTTTCACGATGTACTGGCCTTCGGGCGCGGAGAGTCGCGCCAGACGCCTTTGCAGAAACTCAGTTTTCGCCACCGGACCGCGGAGTTTCTGGAGCGTCTCGAAAAATTCGTATGATTCAGGGATCGAGAACGGCTCGGGTTTTGTTCTCCCGTCGAGAACCTCGAACGCGGTTTTACCGGCATCGCCGTGGCTGTGCGCGATGCGGCGAAATTCCGCGTCGCTGATGCGCGTGGCGCCGGAAAGCGCGCGGTAAATGACGGAGGCGCCGACCTGCAGCGTGCGCACGTCTGTTTGCGCGAAAGCTCGACCGGTAAAGTACACGGCCGTGATGCGCAGACGTTCGTCATCGAGCGAGGCAAAGTAGTTAGCTAGCGAACGAATTTTCTCGAGCTTGGCCGGCGTGGCGGCGATCTGTTCGCCAACCTCGGCGAATTCGCCGAATTCCGATGTAGGGGCGGGTGTCCGCACCCGCAGGGCTTCAGTGCTGTCGCGTTCTGCGTTAGCTCTGCGGGTGAGGACACCCGCCGCTACATCTTGCGCGAATGTGCCCAGCGTCAGCTCCATCTGGTTCTCCGCGCTGAGCGCCCATGCTTCGATGCCGCGCTCGCGCAGATCGCGCGCGAATTGCGCGGCGAAACCGTGCAGCGTGAGTACTCGTTTCGGTTGCACCAGTTCGACGTAACGCAGCAGATCATCGTAGTCGGCGTGATCGGAAAGTGGGAAAGCGGCATCGACCTGGTAGCGGTAGATCGCATTCGGCTCGACCGCCCAGCCGCTGATCATGGCCACGCGTTTGCGGCGGATTTTCTCGAGCATGCGCGAGCGGTTGGCGCTCGGCGGGCAGATCAGTACTTTGCCGGAGACCTGGCCGGGATCGTAGCGCACGTACTCGCAAAATTTCTGTCCGAATTGCTCGTAGATACGCGTCATCTGGTAAACCGAGCCGTGCAGCATTGGGGTCAATCCAGCGCCCGAGAGCGAGCAAAGAATTTCCTGCGCTTTCCCGAGCGAATAGCCGAGCAGCACTGGTACTTCGCCCTCATCAACGGCATCGCGGCAGAAGGCGACGATCTGCGCGATGACCTCGTCCGTCGGCGGAAAACGGTAACGCGGCAGACCGTAGGTCGTTTCCATGACAAGGGTGTCGGCCTGCGTCCATTCCGCCGGCTCGGCCGATTCGCCGCGGCGCAACTTGAAGTCGCCGGTGTAAAGAAGTGAATGGGATGATGTGCGCAGAAAAAATTGCGCCGAACCGAAGATGTGGCCGGCAGGGTAAAGAGTGACCTCCATCCCGCGGACAGTCGCCGGCTCGTTGAACGGCAGGATGATTTCCCTGCGTTCACCCGGCATTCGGGCTCGCATCAAACGCGCAGTGCGTTCGGAAACAATGATCTCATTATGCGGCGCAATGTGGTCGCTGTGCGCATGCGAAACGAAGGCGAATTCCTTCGCGTCCCACGGATCGAGCCAGACGTCTTGCGCCGGAAGAAAAATGCCGCGCTCGTAACGAACTTCGATCACGCGCTGAACATCTCGCCATCGCGGGCGAAGTCGAGCAGCGGCGTGACCGGCGATTGACACTCCAGCGTCGCACCGCTTCCATGTAGTGATGCGCTTGAGCTGCCTGCTGCTGTGGTTGGTTTGCGTCGCGGCGACGCTGGCGCAAAGCGACGGCGGGCGTCCGCTGCCAAACGTCAGCAGGCTGCCGTTCACGCCAGACCCGAATTTCCAATTTCGCAAAACGAAGATTTACGAGGTGGAAGCGCAGGTAAACCCGCGGCAGCAACTTCATGCCCGCAACGCCACCACCGCTTCGGCCAAGAGCCGCAACCCGAACTCGACCGCGGTGACACAGGAACAATCGCTGCTCTTCGAGCGCGCCTACCGGCTCTGGGGCGCGGTGACGCCGTACGAGCAGCGGCAGCGGTTCGGCGAGTACTTTGATTTTTTCTGGCGCGCGAAACAGCCGTCTGACGTGACGGTGCGGTTTGAGTACAAGCAGGAAAAATTGCGCGCTTTCGTGCAGGCAAAAGAACTTGAGTACAAGAACGCGCATGGCACCTGCCACAGCGAATTCCAAGTCATCGGCGACGAGTTTGCCAATGACGGCCATGTCCTGGCATGGCGTTGTCTGCTCATCGCGAACAACCGCATCGTGGCGGAGAAGCGCTCGTTTTTGTGGGATCAACGCTGATAGCGGCGCGCGGCGGTTTGACGCGTCGCGTGAATCTTCGTACGCTCGTCCCGCCGTGGAATCATCGATTCAGGTGGGCGTAAGCGGCCCTTCCGTTTGGGTGCGGGTGGAGGGCAAGGGGACTTTTTTGAACAGCGGGAACTTCAAGCAGTTCGCGCGCGAAATGGTCGAGCGCGGGTACCGCGAGTTCATCGTGGACCTGCACGATTGCGCGATGATGGATTCCACCTTCATGGGCACGATGGCGGGCGTAGCCTTGCGATTGAAGGAATTGGGCGAAGGTCATCTCGAGGTAGTCCATTGCGGGCAGCGCAGCCGCGATCTGCTTGCCGGTTTGGGGCTTGATCACCTTTTTCAGATCAGCAGCAACGGAGAAAGCGCGCCGCAGTGCCGTACTCTGCAACAGCCCGCGGTGGGCAAGCAGGAACAGGCCAAACAAATGCTCGCTGCCCATGAAGCATTGTGCGAAGCGGCGCCGGAAAATTTCCCCCGCTTCAAAGACGTTCTCGAGTACTTAAAGCAAGACCTTCACGCCAAAGCGCCCGCGAAGTAAACTGGCCGTTCGCATGGGGCCATCTGTTCTCTTCGCGCTGCTCGCTCTGCTGCTCGCCGGCTGGATGCTCACGGCGTGGCAACAGCAGCGCCGCATCCGCGCGCTCGAGCGCTCGAAGGAAGAAATCCAGGTCGAAGAAACGCTCGTCTTCGATTTTCTGCACGGGCTGGGCGAGGCATTCCGCGAGACGATCAAGTCCCAGGATTTGCATCGGCTCATCGTCGAAGGGGCCACGCGTGTACTCGATGCCCACGGCGGCACGTTGTACTTAACTGATCGTTCTGGCACCAAATTGCAGCCGGCGTTTCTCTCTAAAGGCTGTCCGCCGCTCGTGCCCGTGCCCGGGAACATCCTGCATCAGGCTGCCAGCACGCCAGCCGCGCTCGATGCCTTCCTTCGCATGCACAACGTCAAACCGGGCGAAGGATTGCTCGGCCGCGTCTGGGAAACAATGCAGCCGGTGAGCATGGCCGAGGTGAGCAGCGTGCCGGAGCTGGCGCGTTTGCGCCAGACTGCGCTCGGAGCGTCATCGGTCATGGCGGCGCCGTTGCTCTACGGCAGGCAGAACATGGGCGTACTCGCATTGGCAAACGGCGCGGCCGGGACGGCCTTTTCCCCGAGCGATTTCGTAGTTTTCAAATCGATCGCGGAGCAGTCCGCGTTCGCGCTCTACAACGCCATCGTGTACTCAGAAGCTAACGAGAAGAAGCGGCTCGATCACGACCTCGAGATCGCGCGTGACATCCAGCGCATTCTCCTGCCGGATGAATCACCACGCATCGCCGGCTTTGAGATCGCGGGCCTGAACATTCCCGCGCGGCAGGTCAGCGGCGATTACTTTGATTACATCCACGTGGATGATCACCGGCTCGGTGTCGCCATCGCGGACGTGTCGGGCAAAGGCGTGCCCGCGTCGCTCATCATGGCCATCTGCCGCAGCGTCTTGCGCAGCCAGGCTGTGGCGAATGAATCGCCCGCCGCGGTATTGCAATCAGTGAACCGGCAACTGTATCCGGACATCAAGGAAGACATGTTCATCTCCATGGCCTACCTCGTACTAGACCACGCCAAAGGCGCGGTCACACTCGCGCGCGCCGGGCACGATGCGCCGCTGCTGTACCGCCGCGCCGCGGAAAGCGTCGAGCCGGTTAAACCGCCCGGCATGGCCATGGGCATTGACAGCGGGAGCGTATTCGATAGGGTGACTAACGATCTCGCCATCCCGCTCGAGCGAGATGATTGCATCATCCTCTACACCGATGGCGTGACCGAAGCGCTGGATGCCGATGGCTGCGAATTTGGTTTTGAGCGCATGACGCAAGCTGTGCGCGCCAGCGCAAGCCGCGGCGCCTCGGCCATCCTCACCCGGCTGATCGAGGAGCTGCGCAACTTCGTCGGGGCGCATCCGCAAAACGACGACATCACTTTAATCGCCATCCGCAAGACATGAAAAAAACAGAGACTGAACCGCGAGAAGAAGACAGGATTCCACCGCCAAAAACGACTTCGCCCGAGGGCGAACCGGACGGAGGGGATGACCCGGTCGCCAGTTTGCAGGGCGATCTCGACCGCTTCCGCGACCTGGCCATGCGCACCCAGGCCGATTTCGAGAATTACAAAAAACGCGCCGCCCGCGAACGGGAGGACGGAATTAAGTACGCAAACTCTTCACTGCTGGAACGGCTGGTGGCAATCGTCGATAACTTTGAGCTTGGCCTTTCCGCCGCGCGTGAAGAAGGCGAGAAATCGCCCATCTACGCCGGTATGAAGATGGTACTTAAGCAGTTGAACGACTTTCTGGCCGACAACGGTTTGCAGTCGATCGACGCCGTGGGCCAGAAGTTCGACCCGAACCTGCACGAAGCAATCGGGCATGAGCCGAGCAATGACGTTGCCGAAGGCAAGGTGATTCGCCAGACCCGGCGGGGCTATAAATTGAAGGACCGCCTGCTGCGGCCGGCGGCGGTTGTTGTCTCCAGCGGCGGAAAATAAATCAGGAAAACTCGCGAACGCGGGAGAAATTCATACCGGTCTTTTTCCTGCTTCACTGTTTCCTGATTCACCTTTGGTAGCGAGCAGTCATGGCGACCAGCAACAAACGCGATTATTACGAAGTACTCGAGGTCGATCGGCGCGCGTCCGAGGAGGAAATCAAGCGCGCGTATCGGAAGCTCGCGGTCAAATTTCACCCGGACAAAAACCCCGAGGACGCGCATGCCGAGGAGAAATTCAAGGAGCTGGGCGAAGCTTACGACGTCCTGATCGACGCCGATAAACGCGCCGCCTACGACCGGTTCGGCCACGCTGCCTTTTCTCAGGGCGGCGGTTTCGGACGCGGCTTCCACGATCCTTTCGATATCTTCCGCGAGGTTTTCGGGGGCGGCGGCGGAATTTTCGAAACGTTCTTCGGCGGTGGCGGCGGCGGCCGCGGTGAGGACCGGCAACGCGGCTCGGACTTGCGCTACGACATGCAAATCACGCTGGAGGAAGCGGCCTTTGGCGTGGAGAAGGAAATCGAGCTGCGCAAACTCGATACCTGCGAGCAATGCCACGGCAGCGGAGCGGCGCCGAACTCGCGCACGATCAATTGTCCCACTTGCGGCGGCCGTGGCCAGGTCATTAGCTCACGCGGCTTTTTCCAGGTATCGCAAACGTGCCCGCGTTGCCACGGGCTCGGGCAGATCATCGACCGGCCGTGCGCCAAATGTGAAGGAGAAGGGCGCCTCGAGAAGACCAGCCGGATCAAGCTGAAAATCCCGGCCGGGATTGCCAGTGGATCGCGGCTGCGCTCATCGCGCAACGGCGAGGCCGGTGTGCGCGGCGGGCCGCCGGGCGATCTCTACGTCGTCCTGCACGTGAAAGAACACCCCGTGTTCCAGCGGGATGAAGATAACTTGTACTGCGAAGTACCGATCTCGTTCCCTCTCGCTGCGCTCGGCGGCGAAATCGCCGTGCCGACACTGGAAGGCAAGGCGAGTGTGAAAGTTCCCGCCGGAACGCAGAGCGGCCAGATTTTCAAACTGCGCGGCAAGGGAGTTGCGAACATCGATGGGCGCGGCTGCGGCGATTTGATGGCACGACTTGTGGTCGAAGTACCGACGCACCTGAACTCTGAGCAGCGCCGCAAGCTCGAGGAATTTGCCAGCCTTTGTGGCGACGAAAACGCGCCGATGCACCGCCGCTTCTTCGAGCGGGCGCGGGATTTCTTCCGCTAAGGTCCAGTGCTTCGCGCCGCGCAGCGAGTACTACGATTCCCTCGTCGCTCGATCGCTCCTCCCCGCTGAAAAGTCTTGCTTCGGCGCACGGCGCTCTGCCAGACTGCGCGCCGCTCGCGGGCGGCCGATTTTCTGCTGTGTCGTAAGCGCGGTGACCGGGGCTCAGCTCGCGGTCAGGGCAAGGATGTTTAATGTTCCCCTGAGATCACTAATTGCGTTTGCCTTCGCGGCGGCGCTGGCCGGCCAGGCTTTCGCTGCTCCGCCGCCGCCGGTTTCCGCGCCGGCCAATCTCGGGCTCGGTTTGCGCCAGATGGTGGAAAGCTATCAGCGCGACAAAGCGCAACTGCGGTCCACGGCATCGAGCCATCGCGCCGTGCAGATGGATGCGGCAGATCGCGTGGTCGTGAATATCCATCTCGATGGCGCCGTCGGCGCAGCGGCCGTGGCGCAGCAGGTGAAACAGGCCGGCGGCGACGTGCTGGCGATTGATGAGCACTGGCGCAAAGGCGTGATCTCCGCGCGTCTGCCGCTGGATCAAATCGAAACCGCTGCGAGCTGGCCCGGCGTGCGCAGCATCCTGCTGGCTCCCCGGCCGGTCCATCACATCGGTAAAGTGACGGCGGAAAGCAGCTGGACCGAGCACGCCATTGACGCAAACACCGCCGGCGTTCTGAGTCCGAATGGTTTTCTCGGGCGCGGCATCAGCGTCGGCATTTTGTCCGATTCATTCAACACCGCGCAAGGCGTGCCGCGCGCCGCTGCGGGCGTGGCGGCTGGTGATTTGCCCGGCACTGGCAACCCCAATGGGTTCACCCAGCCGGTCGTTTTGCTCGACGACAATTTCGATCCGAACGCCGACACGACTGATGAGGGGCGCGGCATGGCCGAGATCGTGCACGACATCGCGCCAGCGGCGAAAATCTGTTTCCACACCTCCGGCTCGACGCAGGCGATCATGGCGCTCGGCATCCGCAAGCTGCGGGCCGATCCGGCCGCGCTTTGCGACGTGATCGTGGATGACGTGCTCTTTCTCGATGAGCCATTTTTCTCGGATGGCGAGCTGTCGCAGGCGGTCGATGACGTGGCGACGAGTACCGTTTTGCCGGGAAAAGACGTGGCGTACTTCGCCGCCGCCGGTAATAGCGCGAATTTCGGGTACTCAGCCGATCTGCGCCAGCTCACGGCGGTGCAAGGCATCGCGGCGAACGCGGCCGCGGCGAGGCCAGTGAACCTGACCCAAGTACCGCCAGCGCTTTACGCGGGCGGTTTTCATAATCTCAACGGCTTAGGCGCGCCGGCAATCGCGATGCCGATCACGACCGATGCGAACATTCCGCCGGAGATCGTTTTCCAGTGGGACGACCCGTTCGATACCGGGCACGTGACGACAGATTACAACCTGCTCGTCTTCGACCAGAACGGAAACTACCGAGGCGACTTGAGCGGCACGGACAACAATCGCTCGACCGACGAGCCGGTGGAATTCGTCTTCCTGGATGCGAACACCACGTACTATCTCGTCATCAGCCTGGCCAGCCCGACCCCGGTTGCGCGTCACCTGCGTTTTATCTCGGTGGACGACGCGTCGCTGGCTGGCCCTTACATCGGGTTAAGCGCGCCGACGATGGCCGGCCACGCCACCGCACGGCACGCGAGCGCCGTCGCGGCCTACAACTACAATTTCACGCGAGACGCCCTGCTCAGTTACAATGCCGGCCATGCGAATCCGCCGCCCGGTCCGTACCGGCCCGCGCTCGAGAGTTTCACTTCCAACGGCGGCGCGCTCGCCTTTTATTTCGATGCGAATGGGAATCGCCTTGCCACTCCCGATGTGCGTTTCAAGCCAAACGTGGCCGCGTGCGACGGCGTCGATACTTCCTTCTTCCCGGAGTACGGCAGCGATCCGGACAACGACGGCTACCCAAATTTCTTCGGCACCAGCGCGGCCGCCCCGACCGCGGCGGCCATTGCCGCCCTCGTACTCGAAGCCAAAGGCGGCCCGCAATCGATCGCGCCGGACCCGCTACAGGCGAAACTGGAAAGTACAGCGCAACCGCACAACCTCGTGCCGTTTGTCAGCCAGGCCGTCGCGGGAACAGGCAGCGCAACCGTCAACGTGACGGCGCACGGAAACGACAGCAACACCAGCGAGACGAGTCCCGGGTTTTTTACCGTCACCTTCAACGGCGCCGCCGGCGACAGATTAAACAGTCTCATCATCGATCTGACGAACACCTGGCTCGCTTTTGATCCCGCCACATTCCCATTCACGATCGGGGCCAACCCGAATGGCGTAACTGTCAGCTCCAGCCTCTCGCCCGATGCGCGCACGCTCACGCTCGATTTCGGCGGCACCTTCGCGCCCGGCGATTCGCTCCTCTTCGGCATTGCCCGTGGTTTTGCTGCCACTCAGGCCGGCGGGTACTCGGCTGACTTTCTCGCCGGCGGCGAAATTCGCGCGCAGATCAACAGCACGCCAGTGCTCGGGGCATTCACGCGCCAGCTCGGCGCCGGCTGGACGTTCGTTGATGGTTACGGCCTCGTGGATGCGCGCAACGCAATCTCCGCCAGCGTGTCAATTCCCACGCTCGCCAGCAGCGTTCCCACGAATCTCTCCACTCGCGGCGATGTGGGCGCCGGTGACAATGTCCTCATCGGCGGATTCAGCGCAGCGGGCTCCGGTTACAAAGCAGTGATCCTGCGTGCCCTCGGTCCCACGCTTGCCCGCTATGGCGTGACCGCCGCCCTGCCTGACCCAACGCTCACGCTCTACAACGCCAACGGCGCCCCCATCGCCTACGACGACAACTGGCAGGATAGCCCGTCGCAGGCGGCGCAAATCGCGTCGCGGCATTTCGCCCCGCCCGATCCGCGCGAGAGCGCCATTTACCTCGGCGTCACACCAGGCTCGTACACCGCCATCGTGCGTGGGAAGAGCGGCAGCGGCGGCATTGGCCTCGTTGAAGTGTATGATCTCGACGCACAGCCCGCGCCGGCGCAGCTCACGAGCATCTCCACGCGCGGGAATGTCGGCACCGGCGAGGATGTGGTCATCGCCGGGTTTCATCTCACCGGCAATAACGCCGCCAACATCGTAGTACGCGGAATCGGCCCATCGCTTGCCGCGTTTGGTGTGCCGAACGTACTCGCCGATCCAGTACTGACACTGCACAACGCGCAGGGCACGACGATCGCGGCGAACGATAATTGGCAGCAGGATTCATTGCAGGCCACACAAATCCAGCAGGTTGGCCTCGCACCAGCGAATGGACTCGAGAGCGCGATCACGCTTGCGCTCGCTCCCGGCAGCTACACCGCCGTACTCAGCGGTGGAAACAACACAACCGGTAACGCGCTGGTGCAGGTTTATCGAGCACCGTGATCGTTTCAGCTTTCCACTTTTCTCCCCGTACTTTCCCAACTTCCCCGGCGATTAGGATTGACGCCACGACTCCTTCATTCGTAAAAACGTGAACGATATGAAAGCTCTCTTCGGCTCGTTGCTTTGTCTGGTCTTTACCGTCGCGCAATGTTTCGCATTGGGCGGTGGACCCAATTACGGCGGCCCAGGCGTTACAACGACCGGCATCTACGCGGGCGTGATGACGCCCGGCGATCTGAGCCCCGGGGCGAACTCGCTTGGGCTCTTTAGCGTTACTATCCCGAAGACCGGATTAGGAACCGGCACGGTAATCATCTTCAATGTGGGCGAAACCTATACGGGCACATTCACCGGTATTGCTGATCCTGATAGCGCTCAGCTGACGGGTGAAGTCGATGCGGAGTTTCCGTACACGTACAGCGTTCCGAGCGGCGTCACCAATGGCGTGACCACTTACACTACGGTTACGGTGGTGGCGAAAGCGGCCGGGAAACTTACAGGCCAGCTGGCAGCCAACACTAACGTTTATAGCTCGGCGAGCGTGCGGCTTACCGGCTCCGCCGACGTCCAATTTTCGCTCAGCGTAAACAATCCGTTTAACGAGATTGTTTACGACGTCATCGGCTTTAAGCAGGCTGAAGCCAGTTCCTAGCGCGACCGATCGGCGCGTTACCGCAGCCGGGATTCACGGGTGAAACACGCGCGGGCTGCGTTTTCGTTGTTGGAGCTCACGATCGTTATCGGCGTCATCGCCATTCTCGCGGCGCTTTCCTTGCCGGTGATCGGCGGGATACGTTCGCGTGCGCAACGGCTGCAATGCATGGGCAATTTGCGCAGCCTGCATGTCGCCGCCGAACAGTACGTCCAGGACAATAATCAGTGGCCGCAAATCAAGGGCAACCCGACCAGCCCGGCGTTCGCGCAGAAGTGGATCTCGGCGTTATCGCCTTACCAAATACAGCCGAAGACCTGGATTTGCCCCACCATCGAGAACGCGCTCGGGAATCCTGATTACACCTCGCCGGGGAAACAGCGCGTGGATTATGTCGGCATGCCGTTCGACGATAAACCGATGACGCCGCACCAGTGGCCGCGCATGCCCTGGTTCGTCGAGTACGGGAATGTGCACGGCAACGGCCAGCTAATCATTTTCACCGACGGCAGCATCTCCGACCTGAACACACTCGCGAAAAAGCCGTGAAACTTACCACAAAGGACACGGGACGACACTGAGCCGAAACTAACGACTCACAGCTCTCGGTATTTACCTCGGACGCTGAAATATACTTGACGTCGCGAACGGGAATATTCAATCTCGCGCTAATCCGAATAGGCCAGCCGTTCCGGCGTAGATAGCAGCGGTTGCTTCCGCTGAGATGACTCACTTCTTCGGTTTCAAACCGAACTATATCTATGAACTCCCGCAGAATTCCGCTAAGTACCGTTTGCTGGCTTGTTTTTTCGATCACCGTGCAGGGGCAAACAGTTAAGTCCCTGAATGTGGTTACTAACCACATCCTTTACGAGCCTGTTTCGGGCAAAATCTACGCCAGCGTACCAAGCAGCGCCGGTAGTAACGGCAATAGCATTGTCACGATTGATCCAACTCGTCCGGCCATTGTGCGTTACGTGTTCATCGGTAGCGAGCCGGACGTACTCGCCGCTTCAGACGATGGGCAATTCCTCTACGCCGGACTCGATGGCGCTGATGCGGTGCGGCGCTACACGATCGCGACGCATAGCGCAGGACTGCAGTTTTCGCTGGGGAACGGCTACACTGCCGCAGACCTGAAGGTGCTCCCTGGCGAGCCTCACTCTCTCGCCGCCGCGCTTGGCTACAGTGTCGCCATTTATGACGACGGCGTGCAGCGGCCGAATGTTGCCTCTGGCTTGATGAACTCATTGGCGCTGTCCAACTCGGCCGCTGTGCTCTACGCGCAAGATACACAAGACTCCGCGGGTACGCTGTTCGCGCTTGCCGTCAATTCCACTGGCGTCTCCGTCAGCAACTCTGCCAATGGCGAATTAGGCGGATTGATTATCTCCGATCCCGGCACCGACCTCATCTACGACACATACGGGGGCGTGGCTGACGGCAAATCTTTGACCTTGCTCGGCGCGTTTTCGCAAGCGGTGCGAGCTTATAATTACTATGGGACCACTTCCGGAGCAATCGGTGGCATTGTTCCCGACGCAGCGAACGGACGGGTGTTCTTCCTCGTGTATGACAGCCTTAGTCAGACGAACGCTGTCACGATCGCAGCGTTTGATTCAGCGACGTTTATGCCCGTCGGCTCGCTTGTAATTCCGAACGTGCTTACGTCCAGCAGTAATCAAGGCGCCGCGACTGATCTCGTGCCATGGGGCGGCGATGGTCTTGCCTTCCGCACCACGAATGGCCAGATCTGGCTGGTCAATGGTCGCACTTTTCCGGGTCTCGCCGATTTTCAGCTCAGCGCGACCAAAGTCGTCGGCGGCGCGACGGTCACGGGTACCGTTGCACTTACGCGCCCGGCTCCCCCGGCGGTGCCGTTGTCGATCTCTTCACCACCTACTACTTCGCTGCGCCGCCAACCAGCGTGACCATTCCTGCCGGCCAGACAAGCGCTTCCTTCTCTATCTCAACGACGGGTGGCACTGAGGATATAACACTCACGGCCACTTACGGCGTTCAATCCATCAACCGCTCGCTCCAGGTTGTCGCCTCCGCAGGAACGAGGGTGTACCCCGCGAACGTCCGCGTGGTCCATCTTTCTACGAACGACCTGGTTTTCGATTCGGTGGACAAGCTGATCTACGCCAGCGTGCCCAGCAGCGAATTCGCTATTGGCAACAGCATCACAGCGCTTGATCCAGCGAAGGGAACGATTGGTAGCTCGGTTTTCATCGGCAGCGAGCCAACTCACTTGGCCATTTCGGACGACGGCGCGTTTATCTACGCTGGACTTTACGGCGCGGCTGCGATTCGGCGCTTCGATCCACCAACTCAAACGGCCGAGTTGCAGTATTCGCTCGGAAACGGCGGGTTCAACGGCGTATTCTATCCCGGTGAACTGGTGGTCTTGCCGGGCGAACCGCACGCCCTCGCAGTGTCGCGATTTTATGGCTCGTTGTCGCCACCGTTTGCGGGTACCGTAATCTATGATGACGCGGTCCCGCGGCCGAACGTCTATACCGGATACCCAAGCGCCGATAGCATCACTGCAGGCGCGACGGCAAATCGGTTGTACGGCTATGACAACGAGGATAGCGGCTTTGGATTTAGTCGTCTCAATGTGGATTCGACGGGCATCTCACTACTCGATAGCACGAGCAACCTGATTTCGGGCTATTACGTGGAGATCAAGTACCAGAGTGGCTTCGTTTTCGCGAGCAATGGTGCGGTGGTTAATGCCGAGGCGCGCACCTTAGCCGGTTCGTTCTCAGGTCTGAGCAATAGCGCTACAGTGCTGCCCGACGTTCCTCGCAACAAGGTTTACTTCGTCGACACCGATCCCTCGAATAACACCACCGTACTTCGCATCTTCAATCCCAAAACATTTTTGCAAATCGCTGCCTTTGAGTTGCCGAACCTCCTGGGAGGTTCCTTCGGCTCCCCGAGTCCATCCAGCCTGGTGGAATGGAGCACTGATAACGTTGCTTTCCGCACGACCGGAGGACAGGTGTTCCTTGTCAACGCGGCGTTTCCGGCGCTTTCAAATCTGACCGTCTATCCGACGACGGTTATCGGCGGCAAGCGCGCCAGCGGAACGGTCAAACTCTCCAACGTCGCGCCTGTCGGCGGCGTGCAGGTAAAATTGGTAAGCAGCGATTCGCATGTCGCATCGGTGCCAGCCAGCGTGACCGTTCCTGCGGGCGTGGAAAAAGCGTCGTTTAATGTGACGACTTCCAAGGTGTCATCGAACACGACCGTGACGATTACCGCCAAGTACAGCGGCGCAAAATCGGTAACGATGACCATCACTCCTTAACGTACGGCCGAAAGGGTCATGCAGAAGTGTGTTCCAATGTACCCGCGCCACGGTTGCGCGAAGGGCGCGACTCGAATCCGCGACCGCTGTTCATCTGCGCCGAGAAGTTACCGGCGTTCTCTGATTTCTAAAATTCGCGCGCCTCGCAATCGATCTTCAGCGTAATCTCGTCGCCGATCCCGGAGATTGCTTCCACTCCACGTGACCACACCAGGCCGAAGGCGCGCCGGCTGAAATTTCCGCCGCTGGCGCGCCAGCGCGTGGCTTCGCCGCCGCTTGGCTGTTTTTCGCGGCTGAGCAACGTCACGTGCAGGATGATCGGATGCGTGACGCCATGCAGCGTCAGGTCACCAACGACATCAGCCTGGTTCGCAGCGGTCTGCGCGACTTTCGTGCTGCGAAAAGTGATCTGCGGGTATTTTGCGACCTCAAACAGCTCATCGCGCAGGTGCGCATCCCGGGAGCTGTTCCCGGTCTGGATCGTGCGCGTGGGGCAGCTTGCAATGACGGAGGAGTTTTGCGGCTGGGCTTCGTCGATGCGCAGCGTGCCGCGCACCTCGTGAAATTGGCCGACGACCGTGCCGAAGAAGTGCCGGATCTCGAATTGGACGCTGGTATGCGCGGGATCGATCTCGAACGTGCGCGTCTGCGCCCGCGCGCTTGTAAACGTCAGCAGCAGGAGAATGAAGCCACGGATGAACACAGATGAGGCACGGATTCAGAATAGTGCATCCGTGTCAATGGGTGTGACGTGCGGCTGAAGAACTTTCGTTAGAGCTTCTTCGCCAGCGCGAAGCCGGCGATGAAGAGTACGATGCAGACGATCAGGAATAGGAAAAACAGGAACTTGGCGATGCCTGCGGCCGCGCTCGCTATTCCCGTGAATCCGAAGACCGCCGCAATCACCGCGATGACCAGGAAAATAACAGCCCAACGCAACATAAGTAATTCCTCCTGCACATAATTCGCGTGATGGGGCCGTTCCGCGCGCAAAGTCGGCGCGAAACGAGGCAGTGAGCGAAGCGGAACGACGTGGCGCGAATCTTCAACGTTTCCGCGATTCGCGAGCCGTTTTCTGCAGCGCCGCGGCGAACCTGTTTAAGTACGCGTAATCGTTGGCCGAGGCCCCTCGCCATTTCCGAGCCTCGGGATCGCAAAGCACGCATGCATAGCGCAGCGGTTAAAGTCTACTCAGCTCCCGCACGAGCTGCGGCCCGCGATAAATGAAACCTGTGTACACGTGTAGCAAACTCGCGCCCGCTTGCAGCTTCTCGCGCGCGGAGTTCTTGTCAAAGATTCCGCCGCAACCGATCACCGGCAGTCGCGTGCGGCTGGCGATGTGGCGGAGGATCGCTGTTGATTTTTCGCGCAACGGTGCGCCGCTGAGGCCGCCTTGCTCGTCCGCGGCTCGCGGAATGGCAGAATGGTCGAGGGTTGTGTTCGTCGCGATAATCCCGGCGATCTTGTTCGCCTCGCAAACGCCGATCAGCTCATCGAGAGCGGTGAGTTCCAGGTCGGGCGCGATTTTCACCAGCAGCGGCGTCTCCGCGCGTTCGGAGGCAAGCACGCGTAGAAGCGAATCGAGGTGCCCGGCGTCTTGCAGCTCGCGCAGGCCGGGCGTGTTCGGTGAGCTGACGTTGAGCGCAATGTAATCGGCAAAAGGGCGAAGTTTACCCAACGAGAAAACGTAATCTTCCGCCGCCGCCTCGAGCGGCGTGTCACGCGATTTCCCGATATTAATGCCGACCGGAATGCGTGGCCAGCGGCTGCGTTCGCGGAGGTGCGCAAGCCGCTGCGCGACAACTGTGGCGCCATCGTTATTAAATCCAAGCCGATTGATGAGCGCGCGCTGCGCCGGATAACGGAAAATGCGCGGCGGCGGATTGCCCGGCTGCGCGCGCGCAGTGACGGTGCCGATCTCGGCGAAGGCGAAACCGAGCGCTTCCCACGCCGGCAAGGCCACGCCGTTTTTGTCCAGACCCGCTGCCAGTCCGATCCGGTGCGGGAATTGCAAACCGAACTGCTCGAGCGGCGTCGTGCGCCAGGATTTACGCGGCGAAAACCGCCCGAAAACGCGTAAAAGGTGCAGCGCAAGTTCGTGCGCGCGCTCGGCGTCGAGTGAAAACAGGAGCGGTCGCAGCAGGCGCTCGTAAATCATTTGCCGATGCAGAACTGGCTGAAAATCGCGTCGCGCACCGCTTCCTCGTCACGATTTCCGAGAAGCTCCTCGAAGGCGTCTTGCGCTTCACCCAAATCGACCGCGAACATTTCCGGTGTGGCGCCTTCATCGAGGCTGCGCAGTGCGCGCGTCAGCGCTTGAACGGCGCGCTCGAGACAACGCGCGTGCCGCATGTTGATCACGAGCGGATGCTCAGGATTCAGGTTCGAGCTCGCGATTCGCTGTTTAATGGCTGACTCGAGCTCGTCCATTCGCTCGCCGGTTTTGCATGAAATACGAAGCGCCTCAGTACTTTTCCACTCTTCGTACTCAGGCAGATCGCATTTGTTAAGTACCAGCAGCTCGCCGGGAGTTGGCGTGAAATCAAGCGGCGGCGGCGCGTTGGCATCGGCGATGTGCAGAGGCAGATCGGCAGTTTCAAGCGAGCGTTGCGTGCGTTCAATGCCTTCGCGTTCGATGTCATTCTCCGGCTCGCGAAACCCGGCGGTGTCGAACAATCGCAGCCGCACACCAGCGATATCCGCGGACTCTTCGATGCTGTCACGCGTAGTACCGTGCACATCGCTCACGATCGCGCGATCGTAGCGCAATAGCCGGTTTAGCAGGCTCGATTTTCCGGCGTTAGTCGCGCCAAAGATCACCACGCGCAAACCTTCGCGGATGACGCGACCGGCGTACTGAGTGGCGAGCAGCCGGCCGGTGTTCTCGCGCAACGCCTGTAGCCGCGCGCGAACGGCCGCGGTGTCATCGGGCGAAATGCCTTCCTCGGGAAAATCCATTCCTGCTTCCACGTGCGCCAGGACGGAGATCAGTTCGCGCTGCAACGACCGGAAATGCTGGCCCAATGTGCCGGCGAGTTGCTCCGTGGCGGACCGGAGCGCGAGATCACTGTGCGCCCGAATCAAATCGATCACGGCTTCAGCCTGGGTGAGATCGAGTTTGCCATTGAGAAACGCGCGCTGAGTGAATTCGCCCGGTCGCGCTTCGCGTGCGCCCGCGCGCAGACATGCCTGCAAAACTTTTGCCGTGACGAGCATCCCGCCGTGGCAGCTGATCTCGACCAAATCTTCTCCGGTATAACTGTGCGGTGCGCGATGGACTGAGAGCATCACCTCGTCAATGACGCGCCCGTTTTCAACGATCTCCCCGAGATGCTGAGTATGCGACGCGAACGTTGAGGGCGGCTGCTTCCCGCGAAAAACTTGATCGGCCACGCCGATGGCGTTTTCACCAGCGATCCGCACAAGCGCGATCGCGCCTTCGCCCGCCGGAGTGGATATGGCTGCGATGGTATCGCGAGACAAACTCACAGCAAGGCCAATCCGAATCGTTCGAAACGGCGGAAATCCGCCACATTGATCGTCGCAAGTAACGCGCCGCAGCGCATTGCGACCGCGGCGATGAGGCAATCTGGCAGGCTGCGGAGACGCCGGCCTGTTTGGTTGAACAGGCGGGCGGCGAATTGCGCGTCGGTCTCGCCCAGGCTCTCCACTTTGTCCACCAGCGCGCGCGCATAAAGTTCCTCGTTGCCAGCGATCGGACCGCAAAGGAATTCCGCCCACGCGATCGCGCTGATATTGATAGGATCACCTGCAGCAGTGTGGCGTAGTTCCGACGCAAGATCATGGCGGCGGAACGCGGCAATCACATAGTTTGCATCAAGGTGAATCAGCGCCACACCTTACGAGACTCGCGTTGCCATTTTTCGAAATCGACGCCGCGGGCTTGCATGCTGGCGCGTAAAGCTCGAAGCGCTTCTAAACGTTTGTCCCACGGGGTGGGCAGTTCGCGCTCCGTCGCCATGCGAACCGCGCGGCGTACCGCTTCTGTCTTGGAGACCTGCCACGTCCGCGCCAGTCGCTGAAGGCGCTTCAAGGTTTCGCGATCCAGCGAATACGTTGTTTTGGTCAATGCCATACTTCGACAATACTTCAACCATACCCAAAAGCCATCCTTATCATATGCAACACGCAATGTGGTAGGGTGCGACCGCCCCTGGCAATGCGCCGACGGACGGCTCGGCGATCCGTCCCTACCGTTTGCTGGCTTCTAGTCACAACTCGCGGCCGCCATTTCAAGCCAGGCAAAGCGGAGTCGAGGGATTTCATTATCAGCCGTTACGAACATCCGCGGATTCCCCTCGACTGCATCCGAAGTGACGCCAGAACACGAGCACTCAGACGTGATCGCCACGGTACTTGTGCCGGTTTTTGAACGTCAGCTCAGCGATGCCGGATTTGTCAATATCAGCCAGTCCTTCCGCGACCATCGCGTCGTACTGCTTTTTTGCGGCGCGCGCGAGCGGCAGATCAAGGCCAACTTCGTTTGCCAGATCGAGCGCGATGCCGCTGTCTTTCGCCGCGTGCGCGGCGGAAAAGAAAACGCTGTGCTCGCGGTTCTGCATGTCTTCGCCGTCCGTTTGCAGCACGCGCGAGGCGGCGCCCGTCTCGGTAAAGACTTCCCGCAACATGGCAAGATCGAGTCCGAGCGCGTCACCCAGCCCAAGACCCTCGGCCAGTCCCGCGGTGTTGATGTTCATCACCATGTTTACCAGCGCCTTCACCTTTGCAGCTTCACCGCTGCCGCCGATGTACCGTACTTTTGTGCCCAGCTTCTCGAGGATCGGCTTTGCCTCGACGAAGGCTTCTTCATCCCCGGCGCACATCAGATAGAGAGTACCATTGCGCGCCTGGGTGATGCTTGAGGCCATGCACGCTTCAAGAGTACGCGCGCCGGCTCTGGTGGCCCGCCGCTCTACTTCCACGTGCACCGCAGGTGTGATTGTCGCGC
>JAFASN010000094.1 GCA_019244415.1 Verrucomicrobiota bacterium
ACAAGAATGTCGCCCGCGAGCTCCACCGTGCGCACCGGATGCGTCTCAGGCCCGTAACGCCCCGTTGCTGCAGGCCAAAAAAACTCACTGCACCTTGCATGCGCGAGAAAGCGCCGCCGGCTCAGCGCCATTTGCGTGCGGTGGCAGAGAATTGCCCGGCGTTTTCGCTGCTGTTGCGCTGGGGACAGATTGATGCCGATCTGCGGACGCGCCGGAACCTCCGGCGGTTCGTGGACGCAGTAGCACAGCAGCTGGGTCTCGTTTGCTTCGGCATCCGCCATTGCTCGGCGCACTAGAATATGGAGCGCGCTGTGGTCGGGGTGCAGATCAAAAAGCGACGGCGCAAACACCAGACGAGGGCGTGTCTGCTCGATTGCGCTCCTGATTTTGGCAACCGCATCAGCGTTCGCGTGGAGCAATAATTCCGTTAGCCTCTGATCTGGCAACTGGAGAAACTGGCTGCAGCTTGATGGAATCCCGAGTGTCGCGAGCGCATTGATCGCTTCCTGAGCGCGCCGTTTACCCCAGAGGGCGCGGTCGAGCGGGCCGATCGTCCAGCGGCGTTCGAGTAAACGATGCGGCCACGGATTATTATCACCACTGGTGGCGAATACGACGTGCACCATCGCCCCGGCAGCAGCTGCTTTTTGCAAAAGCCCCCCGCCGGCGAGCGTTTCGTCGTCCGGATGCGGTGCAAAAAAAAGAATTCGACTATCCGCATCGATGGTCATGGCAATAACATCGTGCGGATAATGCCTGTTCTGGGGAAAAGTGCAAAGATGATATGCCCCGCTTCGTGACCGCGCGTACTCAGAGCAACACCAGCGCTGCTCTCACGGGCAGCGGCGCGACGGTGCCGCTCTGGTATTACTTCGGTCTGGCATTCGTTTTTCTTTCTGCCGCGTACCTGCGGCTGCGCCTGCCCTACTGGCCCGTGGCTGATCGCGATACCTGGGGTTACCTGCATCCCGCACTCTCGAAACTCAGCGGAGCGGTTTTCCAGCACACCAATAGCCGCAACTTCCTCTACCCGGCTTTCCTTTTGCTGGTCCTGCGAGCAACTAACGACTTTCGAGCGATCACGATTATCCAGCAGCTTCTTGGCCTTGCCACCGGTGGTCTGCTCATTTGTGCGTGGTCAAAAACGAGAGCACTTGCTCGTCACGTCTCAGGACACCTGCACGATGCCCTTGGGCTGCTGATCGCGGCTCTTTATCTACTCGCTCGCTGGCCGATTGAAGCAGAACACGAGGTGCGGCCCGAAGCAATCGTCCCGTTTTTCGCCATTCTCAACATTGTACTCACGCTGGAGTTCTTCGAGAAACGCCGCCGCCCGGGAACGCAACTCGCGGTAACTGGAGCTGCTGTTTTGCTGAATTCAATCTTGCTCGTGACACTACGAACAAGTTTCGCGCTTAGCATCCTCTTTAGCGTCATCCCCGTTGTCATCGTTTTGTTCGATCGGCGAGTACCATCGGTTCAGCGCATCGCTGTACTCGGCATGTCGATCAGCGTTGCTGGAATAGTTACGTTCACTGAACAGAAGCTCGCCGCTTCCGATCCGGCAGCGCGGGCATTTCTACCCGAAAGCCTGTTCTGCATTCACGCCAAACTCATTGCGCGGCAGATGGACGAGGACGTCGCGCGTGGAAAATGCGGCCCGTACTCATGTGACTGGCTGCGCCAGGTCAGCGCGAGCTTGCACGAGGAGTTGGCGAAATCGTGGGCGGCAGATAAGAAATATTGGACGCTGGGATTCAATCCAGATTACCTGAAGTACGGCGATTCGCTGCATCGCTGGCGGCAGCGCTTTTTCCAAGGCAACTACAACAAGCAGCTCGAATTCTACAGCTACTACTTCGTTCGCATGCTACGGGCGCATCCTCTGCGGATGCTGCACAAAGTAGTTACGCAACTGAGGTTGTTCTACACCGAAGCGGGTCACGGTTTCGCTACTTCACACACGGTCGATTTCGCCCGGCGCTATCGGGAAAGCCTTGCGGCGCTGCCGCCGGCGCTGATCTTAAGTACGACTTATCGGCCTTTCTTCGATTACCTCAACGCCTGTCGGAAGTACTCTTCCATGGTCGAGGTGATCTCACAGTCACTTCTGGTGCGCCGGGTGAACGGAGTACTTGACCGGCTCTATACGCCCGTAGTCTTCGTCGCGCTTGTCATCATTGTACTTCTGCCCGGATACCTGCGCCGCGATTACAGGATTTTCAGTCGTACGGTGTTGTTCGCCTACTCGTACAATTTCGGTAATTGCCTGGGGATAGCTATTGTTCACTCGCTGCACGTCGATCGCTACCTTCTCGCACAGTACTCATTCACGCTGCTTTCAGAATGCATCGGCCTCTTGTTTTTGGTCGATGTTTCCGTCGAAGCGTATCTGCGCTCGCGCGCCCGCTGAAGAGACCGCGTGGTCAGGCTACCGCAGCCCCACCGTTTATTCCTACGAAACCCTCGCGCTCGAGATGCAAAACGATTTCCTGCGCAGCTTCTTCGGGAGTGAGCTCGGCGGTATTTATCCGTACTTCGGCATCGCTCGGTTCTTCGTAGGGATCCGAAATGCCGGTGAACTCCTTGAGGATGCCCGCCCGGGCCTTAGCGTAGAGACCTTTCCGATCGCGCCGCTCGCAAACTTCCACTGAGGTGGATAGATGCACGAGGACGAATCCGCCGAATGGCTCGATCATGCCGCGCACATCTTTGCGCGTGGCGTCATAGGGCGCGATCGGCGCGCAGATGGCGATCCCGCCATTCTTGGTAATCTCGGAAGCGACATAGCCGATGCGCCGGATGTTGATATCGCGGTGCTCTTTGGAGAACCCAAGCTCGGACGAGAGGTGTTTGCGTACTAAATCTCCGTCGAGCAG
>JAFASN010000018.1 GCA_019244415.1 Verrucomicrobiota bacterium
GACTGCATTTGGGCTTGCGACGATCGACCAGCTTGTCCCGTCGTAGTGCTCAAACAGGCTATCATTGTAGCTGCCGTCGTAGTAGTAGCCGGCCGCCCAACAATCGGTGGAACTGGTGCAACTGACTCCTTGCAGATAGCTCGCCTGACCGATGGAGGGACTCGTCACGATGGACCACGTCGCGCCGTCGTAGTGCTCGATTAGCGAGATGCCGGTTGTCGAGCCAGCGGGCAGAACGTAGCCGACTGTCCAGCAGTCGTTGGGCGCAGCGCAACTGAGACCGAATAGGAAATTTTGCGCTTTAGCTCCGCCGACGTTCGGACTGTCAACTATCGTCCAATTACCAGCGGGGCGAGTTGAAGCATCTGCTCGTTGTTTGGCAGAGGACGCGGATCTTTGCAGGCGAGCGGTGGAGCTACTGCTCGCGAGACTCAGCGTTGCCAGTATGGCGCCGAGGGAGCACAAGAGCGGAGCAACGGCAAAGCGAGCGAGGAGGAATCCACGTTCACGAGACCCGCGCATGTGAATAGTGTTCTGGGGGGAACACGAGATATGTCCTGGGGGGAACACGATTAACTTGTACTGCTTTTGTTGTACACGGAAGAAGTGGCTATTGGCCGGAACTATAATTTATTGGCATTTTCTCTGATTGCCGTGCGCCCGCGTTCTCATACTCGCGATGGAACACTGAGCGGTACCTTGAAGGTGGCAGACCCCAGGTCAGCTCGAACTTGCGCACGAAATGGCTTACATCATTGATACCTACTTCCGCCGCGATTTCTTTCACGCTGTGCAAAGTCGTTTCGACCAGGTCTTTTGCCCGCCGCATTCGTAAGGCGTTGATGTACTGCAAAGGCGACTTACTGGTTTCAGCACGGAAGAGTTGATGCAAACGCGCCGGCGCAAGATGCGCGATCCGGGCAAGTTCCGCGACAGTAAGCTTCTGGTTCAGATGCGCCTCCATGTGAGAAATGACTACTCGCACGCGCGGCTCCATTTTTCGTAAGCCGGCTAGCGCTTAGTACGCCCTTTCCCGGAGTGGCTGGCGCCATTCGCCAGGTGCGGTTTTTTCCGGGTCTTACCGGAAGAGAGAGGCTCGGCCTGTTCCCAGAAGTACTTGAAAAGAATGCTCATACTTTGTGCGAACGGCGTGTGCCGCACGAGCAGGGCGGCGGGTTGGCCGCTGCGCCGGACGAGAGTTGACAGAACCACTTCTTCATCAAAGACGACGAGCTTGTATGGAAGCTCACCGTCAAAGACGCGCGCTTCTTCGCCTCCGGCGATCCAGCCCGCCAAGTACGGCTTGACGCGTTCGTCTTCGACGATGACGCGTTCGTACAATGCCTTGTAACGAACGCCTCGTTTCACTGCCTGCTTCTGCGCCGGATTCCACGGCTGCGGCATGAGAATGGGAGCTTTCACCACGCCTTCGATGGAACGTTTCGCTTCCAGTTGCAGGCGATGAAGCCGTTCTCCGATTAGCTGCGGCGTGCGAATCACCTGCACGGAATCGTCCAGGGCGGCTTCTGCGTGGCCGGCTGCGGCGGCGAGAGAGCAGCCGAGTTCTTTTGCGATGCGCTCACGTTCGGCGATCGTTTCTCGTTCCCGTGAAATGAGCGCGGGCAGCGCTTCATCCGGAGAAACCGCCACGAACCTGCTGCCATGTCCGCGCCCGCCCTCGATCACTCCCTTCCGTAACAGGGACGAGAGCGTGGGATAGACGCTGGTGCGCGGAATGCCGGTCTCGGTGGCGATGGCGGCGGCGCCGAGCGCGCCGTGTTGAACGATGGCGAGATAGACCTGTGCTTCAGCGGGAGAAAAACCGAGCTGCTCGAGCTGCGCATGGTCAGTCTCGTGGGTCACGCCCGCAATTCAGCAGCAAACAAAAATGTTGTCAAGCAATAACAACAAACTTGTTGACGAACTTATTAGACAATTTATACGAATCGCCGCGGAAAAGTCAGCGGTTGGGAGCAACAGCGCTCGCCCTGTACTCAGCCCATCAGCACGTCCTTGTGGCGATGATGAAATGCTGCTGGACGAACTCTCCCGTCTGGCACATCAAAACAGGTGTCATGCGCATTCTGATGATCAGCGCGGAAGCGCCCCCGCTACAGCGCGGCGGCGCTCTCATCGAAGTCCTCGACGCTTTGCCGCGCGAGCTGCGAGAACGCGGGCACGAGGTAAGTGTCGTGCTGCCATTCTATCGCGAGATTCGCGAGGACAACGAAGTGGAGAAGGCCGACACGAAGGTGACGGTGGACATTCGTGTGGGCGAAAAGAGTTACGTGGCGGAGTACCTCGAAGGACGGAGTGCGAGTGGCGTGCAGCTGTTTTACGTGCGCTGCGACGAGTTCTTCGACCGGCCGGAAATCTACGGGGAGCAGGGAACCGCCTACGATGATAACGCGGCACGGTTCATCTTTTTCAACAAAGCCGCGATCGAGCTGGCGCGGCGGCTTACGCCCGCGCCGCAGATTTTGCACGTGCACGACTGGGCGGCAGCACTCGTACCCGCGTATGTGCGCGCGCACAATCTTCCGTTTGCGACAGTGCTGACCATCCATCGCATCGCCGACCAGGGAAGTTTTTGGGGATTGGACTTCGACCTGACCAACCTGCCGCGGCGCTCCTTCAGCCTCGGCGGCGTGGAATTCTTTGGCCGGCTTAATTTCCTCAAAGCCGGCATCGTTTTCGCCGACCGCGTCACCACGGTGAGCGAACATCACAAGCGGGAAATCCTCACACCACAGGGAGGAGAGGGGCTCGACATTGTCGTGCGCGAAAACGCTTACAAGCTCACCGGCATTTTGCCCGGCGCGGATGACGCCCGCTGGAACCCGCAAACTGATTCACTGCTGCCCGCGCAGTTCGATTCAGAAACGCTTTGGGGCAAAACGATCTGCCGCGATGCGCTTCTTGCCGACCTTCAGCTCGCGCCGGCAAGAGCAGCGTACGCCTCCGGGGCTCAGCCACCCGAGCCGAACAGGCCGGAGCATTGCTCCACCGTCGTCTTCGGAATGGTAGCGCGCGTGATCCGCGAAAAAGGGTTCGAGATCCTCACGCCGCTTTTCGACCGCCTGCTTGCGGATGATGTGCGCCTGATCATTCTGGGCGAAGGCGACCCGGCGTTCGAGACTGCGCTGGCCGTCGCCTCGCGTCGTTATCCCACGCGTTTCGCTTACCGGCGTCACTTTGATGAACGTCTTGCTCACCTGATTGAGGCCGGATCGGACATCACACTGGTTCCGTCCCGCTTCGAGCCGGGCGGTTTGATGGCGATGCACAGCCTGCGTTACGGAGCGCTGCCGGTGGCTCATGCCGGCGGCGGCATTCAGGAGATCGTGGAAGATTATGATCCGGCAGCGGACCGCGGCTACGGTTTTCTCTGCTACGAATATTCAGCCGAAGCGTTCTGGGACGCGATCAAACGTGCGCGCGAGGTTTTTGAGCAGCGCGCGATCTGGCTCGACTTGATGCAGCGTGCCATGGCCCGGCGTTTCTCCTGGAGCGCCGCGGCGGAATCTTACGAGCAACTGTATCGCGCCTTATCTGGTGACGCGCAGCTCGCCGCGTGATTTCTCGCGGCCGTACTCAGTCGCCGTAGCCGTGCGGGAATTTCTGGTGCCATTTCCACGCGCTGCTCACAATCGCCTCGAGATTTTCAAATCGTGGGTGCCAGCCGAGCTCGCGCTTGATCTTCTCCGACGCGGCGATCAGGCGCGGCGGGTCACCCGGCCGGCGTGGTTTCTCGATCGCTGGGATGTCTGCGCCAGTGACGTGCCGGCAGGTGTCGATTACCTCACGCACGCTTGAGCCGCCGCCGGTGCCGAGATTGTAGTACGCGCTCCGCTCCGCGTTGAGCGCGAGAATGTGCGCGCGAGAGAGATCCAGGATGTGAATGTAATCACGAATGCAAGTGCCGTCCGGCGTATCGTAATCCGTGCCGAAAATGTCCACCTGCGCCTTTTGCCCGAGCGCGACCTTGAGTACGTTCGGGATCAGGTGCGTTTCCGTGCGGTGATCTTCGCCGAATTTATTCGATGCGCCCGCGGCATTGAAGTAGCGCAGAGCCACGAAACGCAGGCCGTATATTTCGCCATACCAGTACAGGATTTTCTCGAAAGCGAGCTTGGATTCGCCGTATGGATTTATCGGGTGCTGCGGCTGGCTTTCATCGATCGGGACACGCTCGGGCGGCCCGAACGTGGCGCAGGTGGAGGAGAAAACGATGCGCCGGCAATCAGCCGCGAGCATCGCATCAAGAAGATTAAGGCCACTACAGATGTTGTTACGAAAGTACTTGGACGGGTTCTGCATCGACTCGCCCACGAGCGCGCTTGCGGCAAAATGCATCACCGCCTCGGGTTTCACCGCACGCAGTGTTGCCATCGTTTGCTCCCGGTCGGCGAGATCGCCTTCGATGAAGTACGCTCGAGAATCAACTGCCGCGCGGTGGCCTTCCGTCAGGTTATCGAGAATAGCGACCTCGTAGCCCTCATCGAGCAACAGCTCCGCGCAGATGCTTCCGATGTATCCCGCGCCGCCCACGACAAGAATTTTCACACCGCTAAGGTGGCGCAAGTTTTCAACTTGCGAAGTGATTAGGCGGCAAGTTGGAAACTTGCCCCACGATCAAAGCTGGCGATCAGCCGGCTTCTTCTTGTTCAAAGCGAGCAGCATTTTGCGCACACCTTTGTTCCGCGCGCGCGGCGTGAGCACTTTCACGCTCTGTGCGTCTGACCCCCATTGCAGAATATCGATGTCCACGTGGCGCACGCCCCACTGCTGCATCGCGAGCATCGAGGTTTTGTAAAGGTCGATGGTGTTGGTGCCGATGAGCGCTGCTCCGTAATCATCGATGATGTACTCCTCAGTGGTTCCGACGACGCGGAAGCGGGTACCGATCGGAAAGCGTGACCAGTCCGAAGCGGCGCTACGCACGATGCGGCCGGAGAGATACTCGCCGACAGCGTTACGGCTGGTGCCTTCGCGCTTGCAGTAGGCAGTAGTGCGAACATGCACGCGCTGGCATTTCGGCGCGCTGGCAGTGTGCAGGGCAGGGGCTGCCGCGCAGCTGGCGAGAAGTCCAGCGGCGGCAAATGTAAACGTAAGTCTCAGCCAAGCGGCAGCTTGCAAATCGTGCGTTTGATAGCTGTTGCCGCCGAATGGCGCAAGGAATAATTTGCGCGCCGTGCGCATGGGGGGAGTCTCACTGACGCAGGTTTATGTAGCAGAAAACGTGCTGCTGGATGCCCGACTTGCACTTTTTCACGAGCGCGAAAACTGGCTGGCCGTGGCCGATTTGCACTTTGGTTTCGAGCTGAGCCAGCGCGCTGCCGGCCGCCTTGTGCCGTTCTGGGGAATGGAGCGGGCCAGCGCACGCATATTCGAGCTGCTGGATGAGTACAAGCCGCGCCAGCTCGTCTGTGTGGGCGATCTCGTGCACGATCACGCTGCGCGCGAACCGCTGCGCGAACTGTTCGCCGCCCTGAGCGCCCGATGCGAAGTGATCGCGATTGCCGGGAATCACGACCGCGGATTGCGCCGTTTTATCGAGCTGCGCGATTCATTCACGACCGAACAATTTGAATTTCGGCACGGTCATTGCGAAAGCCAGCGCAGCAGCCGTACTCAGATCATTGGACATTTTCATCCCGCCGCCACGCTGCGCGATGGCGCCGGTCTGCGGCTCAAGTTTGCGGCGTTCATCCAGGAAAACGATTGCTGGATTCTGCCAGCGTTCTCGCCCTGGTCAGCCGGGGCTGAATGGAGGCAGAACGAGTCCAGCCGCGTGTGGATTTGCGCGCCCGGCCGGATTTTCTCTCTGGCCGAGTGTCCCGCTTAAACGTGCGCTCCGTCCAGCTCCGTGGTGCAATGCGGGCAGCGCGTGGCTTTGATCGGGATCGTCATCGCGCAAGCTGGGCAATCTTTCGAGACCGGCGGCGCTGATGGGGCGGGGCGTTTCATCGCGTTGATCGCTTTCACTAACAGGAACACAGCGAAGCCCACGATCAGAAAATTGATCAGCAGCGTGATGAAATTCCCGTAGTTCCATGTGACGGCCCCGGCTTTGGCTGCGTCCGCCGGCGTAGCGAACACCGCTCCGCCGGGCGCTTTCTTGAGTACTAGGAACAGATTATCGAAGTTCAGGCCGCCCGTAATAAGGCCGAGCGGCGGCATGATAATGTCTTTAACGAGCGAGGTCACCACTGCGCCAAATGCAGCGCCGATGATGACGCCGATCGCGAGGTCCAGCGCGTTACCTTTGACGGCGAATTCTTTGAATTCCTTCCACATGCGCCGATGGCTTAGCTGGCGAGAACGATATTTACAAGCTTCTTCCGCACGATGATCACCTTGCGAATCTCTTTGCCGGCCACGAGCTGCTGGATTTTAGGCAACGCCAGCGCTGCGCTTTTGAGCTCTTCCTCGGTCGCTTCGAGCGATGCGCGAAATTTGTCCCGCAGCTTTCCATTCACCTGCACGATCAGCTCCACCTCGTCCTCGACAAGCAGCGCTTCGTTGTACTTCGGCCACGGGTGACTCGTGATTTCCGGCGGCAAGATCGGGAACTTCGCGCCCATCTTCTCCCACAGCTCCGAAGTAATGTGCGGCGCAAACGGATTGAGCAGAAGCAGGAGCGTGCGCATCGCCGAAACTGGAACAACCGCGGCATTCGTGAAGGCGTTAACGAAGACCATCATCTGGGAAATCGCGGTATTGAATGAAAGCGATTCGATGTCTTCCGTTACTTTCTTGATCGTGGCGTGCACGACCTTCCCCTGCGCTTTCTCCGGCGCGATCTCCTGGATCCGTGGCGAGAGTTCCCATGCCGCGGCCTGCGTTTCATCCATGAACAAACGCCAGACGCGGGCGAGGAAACGCGAGACACCTTCAACGCCCCGCATGCTCCACGGTTTCATTTGCTCGAGGGGTCCCATGAACATCTCGTAACAGCGAAAAGCATCTGCGCCGTAGGCGTCGATCACCTCGTCAGGATTGACTACATTGCCGCGGGATTTGGACATCTTCTGGCCGTCTTCGCCGAGGATGATTCCCTGGTTGACCAGCCGCTGAAATGGCTCCGGAGTAGAAAGGTAACCGAGATCGAAAAGTACCTTGTGCCAGAAGCGGGCGTAAAGCAGATGCAGTACGGCGTGTTCAGTGCCGCCGACATAAAGGTCAACTCCGCCGGGCAGTCCATCGCTGCCCGCTGTCGGCGCGCCTGGCGGTCCCGCTCTACCCATCCAGTACCGCTCAGCTTCTTCCCCGACGAAGCGCTGGGCGTTGCGCGGATCACAAAAGCGCAGGTAATACCAGCACGATCCGGCCCATTGCGGCATGGTGTTCGTTTCGCGTGCGGCCGTTTCCGAGTAGCGGATCCAGTCGCGCGCTTTCGCCAGCGGCGGCTCGCCCGTGCCTGTCGGTTTGAAGTCGTTCAAATCAGGCGCTGTGACCGGCAGCTCGTGGTCGGTCACTGCCCGGTGTTTTCCGTTCTCCCATATGATCGGGAACGGTTCACCCCAGTAACGCTGGCGCGAGAATAACCAGTCGCGCAGCTTGTACTTAATCGCGCCCCGGCCAAGCCCGCGCTCAGCCAGCCACGCAGTGATTTTCTTCTTCGCCTCGGCCGTCGGCAATCCTTCGATGACGGCTGAGTTGACGGCTCGCCCTTCGCCGACGAATCCTGTCGCCGGTTCGCCATTCAGCGGCTGAACAACTTCGGCGATCCTGAGCCCGTACTTGCGCGCAAACTCCAGATCACGCTCATCGTGCGCCGGCACGCCCATGATCGCACCCGTCCCGTACCCGAGCAGCACGTAATCGGCGATCCAGATCGGAATCTTTTCGCCGCTGGCCGGATTGATCGCGAACGCGCCGGTAAAGACGCCGGTTTTCTCCTTCGCCAGTTCCGTTCGCTCGAGCTCCGATTTACGGGCAGCTTGTTCGCGGTACTCGCGCACGCTTGTGCGTCGCTCTTTCGCGGCGATTTCTTCGACGAGCGGATGCTCCGGTGCCAGCACCAGGTAAGTGGCGCCGTAAAGCGTGTCCGGCCGGGTGGTGAAAACACGAATGCCCGTACTTCGCCTTTCGCCTGCGGCAATTTTGAACTCGATCTCCGCGCCTTCGCTTTTTCCAATCCAGTTTCGCTGGAGCAATTTGATGCTTTCCGGCCAATCGAGGCGATCAAGCTCATCGATCAGCCGCTCGGCATACGCCGTGATGCGCAACATCCATTGCCGCATTGGCCGGCGCACCACCGGGAATCCGCCGACTTCGCTTTTGCCATCGACCACTTCCTCGTTCGCCAGCACGGTGCCGAGCTCAGGGCACCAGTTAACCGGCACATCGGCAACATAGGCGAGCCGCACACTATCTGGATCAGCGCCGCGGTAGGTGGCGATCGGCTCCGCGCGCTGCGTCTCCGGATTGAACCAGGAGTCGTAGATCTGAAGGAAAATCCACTGCGTCCATTTGTAGTACTCTGGATCAGTCGTGTTGATCTCGCGCTGCCAGTCGTAGGAAAAACCGATGCCTCTTAGCTGTGACTTGAAACGCGCAACATTCTCGCGCGTCGTAGCCGCCGGATGCTGCCCGGTTTTTATGGCGTACTGTTCGGCCGGCAAACCGAACGCGTCCCAGCCCATCGGATGAAGCACGCTGAATCCGCGCATTCTCTTATAGCGCGCGATGATATCGGTCGCGGTGTAACCTTCCGGATGGCCGACGTGCAGCCCGGCCCCGCTGGGATAGGGAAACATATCGAGGACGTAGAATTTTGGCCGGGCTGGATTGAAATTTTGCTCGCCGGGGTTCGGCGCGTGAAAAAGCTGGCGCTCATCCCAGATGCGCTGCCATTTCGGCTCGAACTGGTCGAAAGGATAGGGCTTACGGCGCTCGCTCATTCGGGAAAATATCGCTTAGGAAAGCAGGAACGCAGGAAAGATAAATGGATTTGATGTTCGCGACGCGTAATCGGCATAAGACGCGCGAATTGGCCCAGCTCCTGGGGCCAGACTACGCCGTGCGCGACTTAACTGGTGAGTACGGCGCGCCGGAGATCGACGAAAACGGGAGCACGTTTTTGGAAAACGCACGGATCAAGGCGCGCACTATCTCCCGATACTTGCCGCAGCAGATTGTGATCGCCGACGATTCCGGCCTTATCGTGGACGCGCTCGGGGGCGCCCCGGGCGTTTTTTCGGCGCGCTATGCCGGCGCGCAGGCGAGCGATGCGGAAAATATCGCCAAACTGCTCCGGGAATTGGATCGCTGTGGTCATACGGAGTCGCCGGCGCGGTTTGTCTGCGCGATCGTACTCGCCATCAACGGCCGTATCATGTTCGCCACGCAAGGCGAGGCAGCCGGCAGAATCATACGGCCGCCCCATGGCACAAATGGCTTCGGCTACGATCCGGTTTTCATCCCCGCTGGTTTTGAGAAGACTTTCGGCGAACTGCCGAACGAGGTAAAAAACAACATCAGCCACCGTGCCGCCGCCGCGCGCAAAGTACGGCTCTTCTTGCAAAAAAGCGGGATTAAAAAAGACGCCGCCGGTCAGTGATTCGTCGCCGGCGCGGCGCGAATCTGGTACCCGACCTTCTGAATGCCGACCTGCCGCACCTTGTCCAGTACGGCAATGACGTCACCATGGATTGACATCATTTCTGCGCTGATCGAGACCTTGATGTTGGGATTGGCGGCATGGAGCTTGTAGAGCGTCGGCAGCACTTGGTCGTCATTGACGAATTGATTGTCGAAGAAGACGGCGTTCCCTGGCGACACGCGGATCGAGACGGTGTCTTTCACGTTCGTCGTGGGAGGCGGCGCGCCGGCAACCGGCAAATTCACCCTGATGCCTTTCATGTGTGTCTGGCTGAGGCTGACCATCATGAAGCTGGCCAGCAGAAAGAACATGATGTCGATGAGCGGAATGATCTCGATCCGCGCCCGCTTCTTCGGCAATGGCGAAGCGACATGCATGGCTAGTACGAAGCTCCCGTCATCGTGAACGTGATGGGAATCTTTACCCTAGGCGCGCATGCACCTGGTTTGAACCGCCATCGTTTAAAGGCGCTCAGTGCCGCATTGTCGAGAATCCCATTGCCGATGCTCTGCGCCATGGTCGCCTCTATAACGCTGCCACTCGCGACGTCAACAGTGAGCAGCGCAACACCGCTGCCGGTGATGTGCCGGCTGCGAGCTTCATAGGGGTACTCAGGGCGCGGTGCGCTGACGGCAACCGCTTTCGCGCCCGAGGCAGTCATGGTGCCCGGCGGCCGCGGCGGTCCAGCGACCTGCGGAGCTTTGATCGGTTGCCTCGTTATCTTAGTTGTCTTCGGTGGAGGAGTTTGTTCCTCACGAAATTCAGGTTGTATATCTGGCGGAGGCGGCGTTTCCGGTACCGGAATGTCTTCCGGTGGCGGCGTCGGCTCGTCCGCAGGCGGTTGATCAAGCGTCGCTTCGATCGTTGCCGTGGGAATGTTCGAGGTGTCCACCGGTGGCGGTTCTTTGTGAAACGCTACGGCCACAGCAATGCCGTGAATCGCCAAAGCCCCGCCGAAAGCTGCGAGCACCTGCCATCGTGGCGCGGGTTTGTAGAGGAGTGGTCCCATAGCTACGGTCCCGCTGGCCCAGGCGCAGGCACGCCTTTAGCCGCCTCGCTTTTAATTTCGAAAGCGATCTTGTAAAAACCCTGCTGCCGCAAGATATCGAGTACACGAATGATGTTCCCGTGCACCGTATCGCGGTCGCCACGGACAAACACCTTCGCGTCGGGATTCTCCTGGTGTACTTTCGCCAAAGTAGCGGCCAGCGCGTCGTAGGTAACCTTCTGCTTGTCGTAGTACGGGTAGCCGTCGGTATCGACTGAGACGCTGATGTAATCACGTTTTGACTGCGTCTCGCCGGAACTGCCCGTCGGCAGATTCACCTTGATGCCTTTCATGTGCACCTGACTCAGGCTCACCATCATGAAGCTGGCGAGCAGGAAAAACATGATGTCGATCAACGGAATGATCTCGATCCGCGCCTTTTTGTGCGGAATGGGAGTTCCAACTCGCATGGCTTGCCTCTAAATGGACGAGCGGGTCGCCGCCGACGGTGTATCCGTCGTGACGTCCACTTCCCGGGCTCTGTTTTGCGCTTCCAGCATGACTTCCAGGTTTGTCGCAGCGGTTTGCAATTCGAACTCAAGGTTAGACACGCGGGAAGTGAAAAAGTTAAACGGAATCAGCGAGAAAATCGCGATGCCAAGACCGCACGCCGTCGCGATCAGCGCTTCGGCGATACCGCCCGTGACCGCCTGCACCGCCAACTCCTCGTTGCCTAGGAAACTGAACGAACGGATCAGACCGGTGATCGTGCCCAGCAAACCGAGCAACGGCGCCAGCGTCACCAGCGTATCCATGACAACAAGGAAACGCCCGGCGCGCTTGATCTCGATGCCGGCCGCCACCTGAAGCGCGCCTTGCAGAGACGCGTGCTGATGGTTCAAACCATTCCACATCATGCGCAGAACCGGGTCACGCGTTCCGCGGCTCAGGCGCGACGCTTCGCCGATGTCGCCATTCTCGATGGCGGTAAAAACTTTCTCGATGCGTTTCGGGTCGCGGCGCATCCAGCGGCCAAGCCACCAGAAAACACGCTCGAGCACGACGGCCACGGCGATGATCGAGACAATCAGGATCGGCCACATGATGGGGCCGCCTTTTCTGAAGTTGTCGATAAGGAAGTTAGTCCAGCCCTGCTTCTCGGCCGGTGTAGCTGATGGCGAAGCCGATGCCGCCGGGGACGCCGCGCTCAGTGTAGCGGAAACAGCGGGACTTGGCATTGTGCCCGGTGCGCCGGGCGATGTCGCGCTCAAGGGCGGCGCTGTCGCTGCGCCGGTCACGCCCGGAGCTCCAGGCGACGTAACTGCCGCAGCACCTGGCGAAGTCGCCACGCCCGGCGGCGGAACGGCCGGGGCGGCTGGCGTCACCGCCGTAGCAGGGGTTTGTCCCGCCGCTGGCGGTGGCGGGTTTTGCCCAAGGGCGGTGGCGAATGCGGCAGTAAGGGCGAGCGAGACGGTCAGGAATGTTTTCATAGAGAGGTGGAGTTTAAAAGCCGGCCGTAAGATTGATCTAGTTATCCCAGAGCCAATCATCCGGAGTCCAGCAAAACTTTTCATCTGAACAGTTGCCACGTTATTTTTTTCTAACGCTGGCGTTTAATATCGAAACAGCTGAGCGCGCGGGATGTAAGATGCAGCAGCGAAATCTCTTCGGCGCATTTACTGGCGCGGGGCAGAGTTCCGCACGCTGTTGCGCAGAGGCGCCCACTCGGCAATGCGCGCCTCGAGCCGGTCGCCGTCCCGTAGCGGCCCCACGCCCGAAGGCGTTCCGGTCAGAATCACGTCACCCGGAAGCAGCGTCAGCTGTTGCGCGGCAAAGGCGACGATTTCAGCCACCGGATAAATCATCTGGCTCGTGCGCGCCCGCTGCCTGGGCGCGCCATTTTGCCGAAGCGTAATCTCCACGTCAGCCACATCGACCTCGCGGTAAACGAACGGGCCGACCGGCGTGTAAGTGTCAAAGGATTTGCAGCGGCCAAATTGTTTTTCGCTCTTTTGTAAATCGCGGTCGCTGATATCCAGGCCGATCGTGTAGCCAAATACGTGATCGAGCGCGCTCTCGCGGCTGACATTTTTCGCGCGCTTACCCATCACAATCGCCAGCTCCGTCTCGAAATCCGTCTGGTGTTCGGGAAACGCGATCTCGATCACACCTTCGTGCGGCAGAAGCGAGCTCGGCGCCTTGAACCAGATCAACGGTGTACCGAGCGGGGTCCGTTTCATTTCGGCGATGTGCTCGGCGTAGTTCAAACCCACCGCGATGAGCTTTGATGGTGCGACGGGCAGATCGATTCGCACTTCGCCCAATCCGGCGATTTCGCCAGTGCGCTCGAGACCGAGCCAGTACGGCTGGCCGAGGATTTGCACTTCGTCCCCGACCAGCTCGCCGTAGAAAAACCGTTCACCTGCGCGAAACCCTCCGAACACCCGCATGCCGCATTGTAGGGCAACAGCTCCCGTTGCCCACTTAAATCAACTACTCCGGCTCGAGCCCGATGAAGTCGCGCACCGGTTTGTCTTCGCTGATCGAAAGTACGCTACCATCACTTCGCTGAAACCAGAATGCGCTGGACGATCCGCCATCCAGGTTCATCGCGCGCCAGAACGGCAGATCATCAGCAAGCGAACGGCTGGTCAACACCGCGGACAATTCGGCCAGTGTCAGATCGGTCGAAATTCCGATCGCTGCCCTGCCGCCGCGCAGGGTCGCGGCAAAAGTACGGCGCGCCGAGCGCACACCATTGAGGCTCGCCACCCAACGACCGCGCTCCACCAGCAGCGGCCCGCATTGCAGCGCCGCCTCGTACTTTCGCTCGCGGGAAAACTCACCCGCACGCATAATCTCGATGCCGCGTGGCGATGCGCAAAGTACGGCGGTGAGCAACCGCGCACGAATGAGCGGTGACGTGCCAGCGCCGTCGATAATACGCAACCCGAGCGGCTTGGATTCTGTATCGAAATAGCCGCCGTTTACTCCGGCGACGCACTTCTCGCGCTGCATCGTGTCGCTCAGACTGGCCGCACCGCCCGCGTTATCGATGACGCGGAGTCTGGCGGTTTTGGCAGAGAACAAAACAAGATCGAGCGCGGCGTGTTCGCCGTTGTTCTCCAGCACGATGTGGCAGTGCTCGATGCCATGAGCCGAGGCCGGCTCGTACTTTGTGGCGGTGACATTCCACTCCGCGTGTCCAAGTCGGGCAAGGGCAAAAACGACCAAGAGCGCCGAAACTTTTCGCATATTACTATTTGTCAGTAGCTGTTGAACGGGGCGCAGCTGTACTTACTCAAGACGAGCCGATCCCTACTTCACGCCAGTGGCAAACACCGTCTGGAAGTTCGGGCTCTGTCTTTCGCGAGAAACGACGCGCACATCAATGTCGCGAAAGCCGCCGCGCTCGAGCATCTCGTGCAACTGTACTTCGCTGAAGCCAAGCCAATGATCCGCGTACAGCTCACGCGCCTGGTCGAAACGATGCGCCAGCAGGTCAAGGATGACGAGCCGCCCCTTTTTCTTGAGCATGCGATGCGCGGCGGCAATGGCTCTCTCCGGCCGAATGGCATGATGCAAAGCCTGGCTTAAAATGGCGAGATCGATGCTGTTTCTCTCGATGGGCGGATCCTGGATGTCACCCAGGCGATACTCAAGGTTCCTCAAGCCGTGCCGTTTCGCCAGCGCCGATCCAAACTCGACCATTTTCGGCGAGTTATCGATGGCGATGATCTTGCGGGCTTTTCTCGCCAGTAGTTGCGAGAGCGTTCCTTCGCCGGCGCCCAGGTCTGCCACTGTCATTGCCGGCAGCAGGGTGATCAGCGTGTGAGCCAGTGCCTCCCACGAGCGCCCGGGCACATAACTGCGGCCGAATTTTCCCGCCAGTTCATCGAAGTACTCGCGCGCTTTGTCCTGGCGCTTGCGTAACGCCAGTTTCAGCGCGGTGCGATCGCGCGCCGCTTCCGGAATCTCATGGGCCATCGCACGGAGCAGCTCGTGCAAGTGCGACCCGGCTCCATTCCGTTGCGTTTCCGCGCCATAGTACACGTGTTTGCCGGCACGCCGGTCAGTCACCGCCCCGGCGCGCTTCAATTGCGCCAGGTGACTGGAGATGCGGGACTGGCCCATCCCAAGGATTTCCTGCAATTCGGCCACGGAAAGTTCTTCCTGCTGTAGCAGCAGCATCATTCGCAGGCGGGTAGGATCGGCAATGACCCGCAGCAAATTAATCATTGACGGCATCGCGGTGCGCCACGATACATCCACATATCATGATGCGTCAATACGTTGGTTTTCTTCTCCGCTCAACACGCACCCTCGGCTGATCACCGTCCATGCTTCGCCGCTTTATCTTCGCTTCGGAATCCGTCGGAGAAGGTCACCCCGATAAGGTTTGCGACACCATTTCTGACGCCATACTTGATGCCTGCCTGACCCGGGACAAACGCAGCCGCGTGGCCTGTGAAACGTATGCGAAAAGCAACGTGGTCGTTGTGGGAGGTGAAATCACTGTCCCGAATCTCCCGAAAGGCGCTCACCTCGAGGACGTCATCCCGATAAATCAGATCGTGCGCGAAACGGTGCGCGACATTGGCTACGTCCACGACGACGACGTGTTTCACGCGAAAAAGATTTTCGTGAACACCGTCATTACCGATCAATCCCACGACATCGCGCAGGGCGTAGATGCCAGGCGCGCCAGAGGCAAAAAATCGGCGGAACAGGGAGCGGGCGACCAGGGTCTCATGTTCGGTTTTGCCTGCGACGACACGCCCGAGCTGATGCCGGCGCCGATCATGTTCGCCCACCGGCTTGGGCGCGAGCTAACGAGGATTAGGAAAAGTGGCAAAGCTGAGTGGCTGCGCCCCGATGCCAAGTCGCAGGTCTCAGTCATTTACGAGAACGGCAAGCCGGTAGGTATTTCCAATGTGGTAATCTCGACGCAGCATACGCCGGAGAAGGACCACGATGAGATCGAGAAGTTCTGCATCGAGAAGATCATCCGCAAGGTCCTGCCGAAGTCGATGCTGAACGGAACTACTCAGTTCCTGATTAATCCCACCGGCCGTTTCGTTATCGGCGGACCGCAGGGAGATACCGGTTTAACTGGACGCAAGATTATCGTGGATAGTTATGGCGGCTGGGGGCGACACGGCGGCGGCGCCTTTTCCGGCAAGGACCCGAGCAAAGTAGATAGAAGCGCAGCTTACATGGGACGCTGGGTAGCTAAGAATGTAGTAGCTGCCGGACTGGCGGCGCGTTGCGAGATCCAGTTCGCCTATGCCATCGGCTATCCTGAGCCGGTTAGTATGAACATCAACACTTTCGCGACAAATACCGTTCCCGAAGAAGCGATCGAGCGCGCAGTGAAACGCACCTTCTCGTTCAAACCAGCTGATATTATCGATCAGCTCAATTTGCTCCGGCCTATTTACCGCAAAACAACTAACTACGGTCACTTCGGGAAGGATGATCCGGACATCACCTGGGAGAAAGCCGATAAAGCAGCTGAGTTAAAAAAAACAGCGAAGTAAAACCATGAGTACAGCTACCAAGGAACGCACGAAAGCACAGGACTATAAAGTCGCTGACATCAACCTGGCTGACTGGGGACGCAAAGAAATAGGCATCGCGGAGAAGGAGATGCCCGGATTGATGGCAATCCGCGAGAAGTACGCCCCAGGCAAACCATTGGGAGGTGTGCGCGTGACCGGGTCGCTTCACATGACCATTCAAACCGCGGTGCTGATTCAGACGCTGGTCGAGCTCGGGGCTACAGTGCGATGGGCCAGCTGCAATATCTTCTCGACGCAGGATCATGCCGCGGCGGCAATCGCCCACGCGGGCGTGCCAGTCTTTGCCTGGAAAGGCGAGACGCTGGAGGAGTACTGGTGGTGTACTTACCAGGCGCTTTCGCATCGAGAGGGGAAAGGGCCGCAACTGATCATTGATGATGGTGGTGACGCGACTCTCCTGATCCATAAAGGATATGAGCTGGAAGAAGGAAGCGAATGGGCGAAGTCGCCTTCGGCGAACAGAGAAGAGCAGGTAATCAAAGACCTGCTGCTGGAAATACAGCGCGAGAATCCTTATCGCTGGCACGAGCTGGTGAAGGAATGGCGCGGAGTTTCAGAAGAAACGACCACTGGCGTACACCGGCTTTATAAGATGTTTCAGGAAGGACGGCTGCTTGTTCCTGCGATCAATGTGAACGATTCAGTGACCAAGTCGAAGTTCGATAACCTCTACGGTTGCCGGCATTCACTGGTGGACGGATTGAACCGGGCACTTGACGTGATGATTGCCGGGAAAGTCGCAGTAGTTTGCGGCTACGGTGATGTAGGCAAAGGGTGCGCCCAGTCGCTTCGAGGTCAGGGCGCGCGCGTAGTTATTACTGAGATCGACCCGATCAACGCGCTGCAAGCTGCCATGGAAGGGTACGAGGTAACGACACTCGAGGAAACTCTGGGGCGCGGCGATATCTACGTGACCACAACCGGCAACGTGGATGTGATCCGGCTCGAGCACATGGAACGTATGAAAGACCAGGCGGTGGTGGCGAACATAGGACACTTCGATAATGAGGTGCAGGTGGACCGCCTAAACGGAGCAGAAGGTGTAACACGGACCAACATCAAGCCGCAGGTGGATAAGTACACCTTTGAGGATGGTCACGAGATATTTCTGCTCGCGGAAGGCAGACTTGTTAACCTCGGTTGTGCGACAGGGCATCCCAGCTTCGTTATGTCGAACTCATTTTCCAACCAGGTGCTGGCGCAGCTGGATCTGTGGAAGAACAAGGATAAGTACAAAACGGGTGTCTATGTTCTTTCGAAGCAGCTGGACGAGGAAGTGGCCCGGCTGCATCTCGAAAAGATCGGGGTAAAGTTGACGACACTTACGGACGCTCAGGCGAACTATCTCGGTGTTCCGGTTGAAGGCCCGTACAAATCCGAGCACTATCGCTACTAGAACGCGCCAGTAAGTACGCTGTTATCCTGAGCGAACGGGAGGCGGAGTAGAAGAACTTGGCGGCCGCTGAGAGGTGACATGGCGGCATCCCTCGACTTCGCTCGGCATGACATCCCATTCTATTTACGAGATGCCTGACTTCAGCATCTATTTGCCAGTCGGCGGGACTTCGCGGCAAAAATAGCGAAGCTACATCACGTTCCAGCGCGGCTTACCGGTTTTGCGATCCGTTTCCCATAAGCGTTTGCCGCCGAGAAATGCGTTGCGATTATGGCCTGGATGTACTCCGGCGGGCAAGCGGCCCATGTTATGGACGTTGCCGCCGCCGAGTATGATGGCGTCCGCGATGAACGCGCGTTTCAGTTGCAGGATGGCGTAACGTACTTCACCGCGCCAGGCGCGTCGGCCGAGGCGTTCCAGGCCGGGTTTGCCGAGCCGCAGTTCTATGCGCTTGTGATCGCGGTAGGGAAGGTGGCCAAGTTCGAGCGATAAAACATTGTTTGACCAAACCAGGGCGGAGCCGAGCCCGGTACCAAGCCCAAGGAACAAAGTACGCCCGGCCACGTGGCTGCCGAGCGCCTGCATGGCGGCGTCATTGACGACGCGGACCGGCTTGTCCATGACGCGCTCCAATTTGAACCCTTTCCATTCCTTCCGCAGGTGCGTGGGCGCGCTGATGATTTTCCCGTCCCGCACCGGCGCGGGAAAGCCTATCGACACCTTATCGAACCGGAGATCGCGCACAGTGCGATGGAATTGCGCGACGAAATCGCGGGGCCGCATCTCCGGCCCGGAGTCAAACTGGAGCGAGCGCGCCGGGGACATCATGATTTTGACATGAGAACCGCCGATATCGATGACCAGGACGCGGTCCTTCATCCGAGCTGAAGTGAACGTTTACTCGCCGATGCCGATCGAGCGGCCGAAGCGTTTGAAAACGCCCGGGCGCTCCGTCTTCTCAACGGCCTGCGGCGGCCAGCACTCGACGATTTCGAGGGCGAGGAAACGGAAAAGCGTGAGCCGCGCGAATTTCAAGTCAAGCCGGAGATTGCGCGCGATCTGCGCGATGGAGCGGCTGCCGTTGAACTGTGAGGCGAACTGCGCTTCGGCCACGCTGAGCCGAAGCTTTTGCACCCGGTCAAACCCATCCCGTGTGTAGGCGGGAATGTAGCTGGGGTCGCACTCGATCTGGTCGGCTATTTCCGGGTATTGGATGAGGCGAAGCGTAGCCAATGCCCAATGATCAACATCTTCTTCGCCGGGAGTTTCGCGCGCGAAATCCGGAAGCGGATCAAGCGACTGAAATGCGACGCGGACACGCGGCGCGCACCACAATTGCGCGAAGAGTTTCTGCCCATAGTGCTGCACCAACTGCAAGGCCGGGTCGCGCAAAATGAGATCGTCGCGAAGGAGCGGCAGGAAAAGCGGCGCGCCCGTTCGCCGTTGCGCGTCGCGGGCCTGCTCGAGGCGCTCGGGATCGACGTTAACCAATGTGATGGGCGCCTCTCCGCAGTAGACGTCGGCATCGCGCGTACTGACGAGTAGTATCTTGCCCTCACGGGCGTAAAGCTCCACGTCGCCTTTGCTCCATGAGCAACGCAGCACGCCGCTTAGTTTTTCGCGCGAGATGATGTGCAGAGCGCGGCCAAGTGGGAGAAAGCTGGTATCGCCGGCAAAGTACAACTCTGTACTATTTTCGCGATGCTCCGGGACAGCCGTAATGCCGCCGTGGCTCGGACTGTTTTTCTCGTCATCAACGGCGTTCTCATGCCAGAGAGGCTCGGGCGCGGTTTTCATTTCCGGTTCGCCTTCTGGCACGATCACATTCGCGACTTCCGTTGGGAACGCCGGCTCGGATGGGCGTTCGGCAAAATCGGCTGTTTCGTATCCCTCCGGTTTCGGCAGGTGCTGCTCGACTGCTTTGAGCAACATGTCGGAGGAAAACGGCTTGTTCAGAATGGCGAGAACGTTCGGATGTTGCGCCTGTGCGCTTGCCAGGTCCGCACCAAATCCCGACATGTAAAGTACGGGAATGCCGGCGGTGTCTTGGTCTTCGTGCAGCCGGCGGCTGACCTCATCTCCGCGCAAATCCGGCAGCAGATAATCGAGCAGGATCAGGTCCGCCCGCTGAGCACGAGCAGCTTCCAGCCCTTCTTCGGCCGTGGCCGCGACGGTGACATCGTAGTTCGCTTCACTGAGGATTTCCTGCACGAAGGTGAGGAGCATGAGGCTGTCATCGATGACGAGAATGCGCTGGCGTTGTGAAGGCGCGAGCTTCTTGCGTTGGGCTCGGCGCTCGCTTGTCTCGTCCACTTTGCGCACCGCTTCCATGAGCAGGAACTGCCAGTCGGTATTGATAGTACGTGGCGGCGTGCCCGCGCCGGAAACCTCTGAGATTTTGCCCCCTTTCCAGCTGACGATTTCGTTGAATGCGTCCACGCCTTCCGAGCGGGGCGTGCTGGCGTGGCGCACCTGCCCATCCTCGAAATAGACGCGCGCCCGCTCGCCGGCCGGCCCGGTAAACTCCAGGGCGGAAGTAGCGCCGCTCATGCATTTAAGCTGAATGATATCTGACAAATGCAAATCGCTCAGCGTGCCTTGGAAATTTTGTCCGCTCTCGTTTTCCGGGGCGTGCACGAGCGTCTGGACAAGGGTGATGAATTCCGCTTCCGGCAGCGGTTTCTCCAGAAAGTGAATGCCGCCAGTACCGGCGAGCTGTTGCCGTTGCGGCTCAAGATGAACGCCGCTGAGTACGATGGCGCGCGCGTTTGGCACGCTTGTGCGTAAATCCAGCAGGAAATCGTGGCCGAGATCCTTCGCGGCATCGAGGTCGAGGACGAAGAGATCAGGCCGATCGCTTATCGTGATTCGGTGGGCATCGTCGATGTTGCGGGCGAGATCGACGACGGCGTCCGGTTCAGCCTGGTGCAAAGCGCTGAGGATGGTTGAGCCGAGAGCGTCATCCGGTTCAAGAACGAGAATGCGAACTGTATTTTTCACGCGGGTCGAGGGGCGTAGGCCGCGGGGCGGAGCCGCGGCGCTTGCCCTAACAAATGATGCTTCGCACCAAATGGAAAGCATTTTCTCCGCCGCAGCCTTTGGCTTTCACGCGGAGCGCTCGGCTTGCCTGAGTACGCCGGGCCGGAGCGACCGTCTTACGATTTCGATGTCTCAGTCTCAGCGTGCGAGGCGCGGTACTCCTCTGCCAGCTCACGCCGGCTGATTTTGCCGCGCGCGTTCACCGGAATTTCTGCAAGGAAAAAGATGTGCCGCGGCGTTTGCCAGCTGCTCAGGCGCCTCCGGCAATGCGCCAGCAGCTCTGCCTCTGTGACACCGGTTGCGGTTACGACGCAGGCGGCGATCTCCTGGTTCCGCCGGGCTGATTCGCGCCCGAAAACCACGGCCTCGCGCACACCGCTACAGCGCAAAAGCTCCGCTTCAATCTCCGCCGGGTTCACCTTTTTGCCTGCGACATTAATGAGATCGGAGGCGCGCCCGACAATCCGATAGCCGCCGGCGGTTTTCTCCAGTAAATCGTCGGGAACGAAGATTCCGTGGCCGAGCCTTGATTCGTCCGGCTCGGGGAAATAGCCATCGCCCACGGCGGCGCTGCGCACGCGAATCTGCGCGCTGCCTGTACTCACCGGCTCAATCGTCACTCGCTCCATCGCCTGACCAACGAAGCCGGCGATCGGGCGCGGCCTGCGGGTGTAGCAAATGCCGCCGCATTCGCTCGAGCCGTAGAAGGAATGAATGGCACGGCCGAATTTTTTCTCGAAACGTTCTGCCAGTTCAGTGCTCAGCGGCGCGCCGGCTGAAATGCACAGGCGCAAGTTCGGCAGCGGCGGCGCATCAGGCAATTCGCAGAGCGATTGATAAAAAACGGGCATGCCGGGGAAAACGCTCGCGCCGCTTTCGGTGAGATTATCGAGGATTGCGCGCGGCATTCGATCGCTGCTTAAGGCCAGCGGTACTCCGCGGGCGAGGAGGGGCGTGAGCAGGTTACTGAAGCCATAAGAATGCGAGATAGGGATGACACCGAAATTGAGGTCCTGCGCGGTGATGCCCATGGTGTCACAAATGTTTTCGCAATCGCCGAGAAGCTGTTGGCTGCGGAATTTGATCGCGCGCGGCGCGGCGGTTGTGCCGGAGGTGAGCTTGAGTACGGACGGCGCCTCTCCGCTCCAGTCATCCCGAGCGCAGCGAAGCGAAGCCGAGGAATCCCGCGGCGCTGCCTTCAACACAACATCTGCGGGACCGAGCGAGTTCGATGACGACGTGCAAAGGGCAACGGCGGCCACGCGACACGTTCTGAATACAATGTCGCGCTGCTCGGGCGAGATCGTTTGCTCGAGTGGAAGTACGACGATTCGTTGCCGCAAGCAGGCCAGAAAGAGTGCCGGCCAGTCCGGATGATTTCCGAGCTGAATGGCGAGAACTTCCCCCGCCGAGACGAACTCGAGTCCCGCGACGAACTCCGTCGCCCGCTGCTCGATTTGCGCAAACGTGAGCGTCACCTTTCCGTGCTGATCGAGGATCGCGGCGCGGTCACTGTTTTCCGTGAGCGTTTCTCGCCACGCGCGAAGCAACGCGTCGCCGCCCGGTTGCGCCGAACGCGCTTTGCAGTTAGCTTGCGCGCTCGTTTTAGACATGAAGGCGGACATTCATCCTGAGTACCACGAGACCGAGATGGTTTGCGCGTGCGGCGCGGTTTACCACACGCGCTCCACACGGCGTGATATTAAAATCGGCATCTGCGCCGCCTGTCATCCGTTTTTTACCGGCGAACAGAAATTCGTCGATACCGCCGGGCGCGTGGAAAAATTCGCGCGCCGCTACGGCAGCACCAAGGCCGCGCGCGCAGGGAAAGCTTAGGGCGTTGTAGAGGCGCGTGTTCTCACGCGCAGATGCGGCTGAGGACAGCCGCCGCTACAGATGGACCTCGATCATCTTATCCAGCGCAAACGCGAACGGTTTGAGCAACTCGAGGCCGAGATCCGCGATCCGGCACTGTTCAGTAACAGAAAACGCGCGGGCGAAATCATGCGCGAGCATGCCAGCACGAAGGCGCTCCTTGGCACGTGGACTGAGCTGACGGGCGCGCGCACGCAACTGGCGAATAATCGCGAGCTGGCGAGTTCGCCCGACGACGAGCTTGCGCAAATGGCGCGGGAGGAAATTCCTCAACTCGAACAGCGCGCGGCCGACCTCGAGCGGGATGTGCAGATCGCGCTTCTGCCGGCTGATGAAAACGAGGAACGCGACGCCATCATCGAGATTCGCGCCGGAACCGGCGGGAGCGAAGCAGCCATTTTTGCGGCTGATCTATACAGAATGTACAACCGCTACGCCGAAGCGGCCGGGCTTAAAATCGAAGATATGGAATCCAGTCCGTCTGAGCTCGGCGGGTTGAAGGAAGTGATCTTCAAAGTCAGCGGCGAATCGGTTTTCCGGAAACTCCGCTATGAAAGTGGCGTGCATCGCGTTCAGCGGGTGCCGGCGACTGAAGCACAGGGCCGCATTCACACGAGTACCGCCACCGTGGCAGTGTTGCCCGAAGCTGAGGATGTGGACTTTGAACTTAAACCCGAAGAGCTGCGCATCGAAGTTTCGCGAGCAGGCGGCCCCGGCGGCCAGGGCGTGAACACGACCGATTCGGCCGTACAAGTACTGCACATCCCGACCGGCACAATCGTGCGTTGCCAGGATGGGCGCAGCCAGATCAAAAACAAAGAGCGCGCTCTCTCGATCTTGCGATCACGCCTGCTCGAGCGCAAACAGCAGGAAGAAGCGGCGAAATATTCGGCGCAACGCCGTGGCCAGATCGGCACCGGCGGACGCGAAGAAAAGATTCGCACCTACAACTTCCCGCAGAACCGCGTCACTGATCACCGTGTCGGCGTGACTTTGTACAACCTCGACCGCTTCATGGAAGGCGATCTCGAGCAGATGATCAGCGCGCTGCAAGCGGCAGATTTAGCCGAGCGCCTGAAGGAAAGTACAAGCGCTGGGTGATTAGCCGCTGAGTGCGGATGTTGCTAACCCGCTACTACTCGACGCCAGAACGGCTTAGGATGACAACGCGAGAATGACTGCCGAAATTCGTCGCGGATGACCGTACTTCAGGTGGTGCAAGCGACGACGGCGTACTTGGAAAAACGAGGAATCGGAAGCGCGCGGCTGAACGCGGAGCACCTCATCGCACATGCGTTGAGCAAGAAGCGGCTCGATGTTTACCTCGAGTTCGAGCGCGAGTTGAATGAGGCAGAGCTTGCGCCGTTGCGGGAGTTAGTACGGCGGCGCGGTCAGTGCGAGCCGTTGCAGCATCTCCTCGGCACTGTCGAATTTTGCGGCGCTATCTTTCAATGCGACAAACGCGCGCTGATTCCGCGGCCCGAGACGGAGCAGCTGGTGGACCTGGTTATCGCAAGAATGGAGAATCAAACACCAAGAATACTCGACGTCGGTACTGGTTCCGGCGTGATCGCGCTGGCACTGGCGCGCAGAGTCCAAGCGGCCGAAATCGTGGCAACGGACGTTTCCGAAGAAGCGCTCGCGCTCGCGCGCGAAAACGCGGTGCGACTCGCCGTAGAAAACGTGCAGTTCGCGGCAGGTGACCTGCTAGGCGAAGTCACTGGCACGTTTGACGTGATCGTGGCAAACCTCCCTTATATTTCCCGCAAGGATCGCGACCAGCTCGCGCCTGAGGTCTTGCGCGACCCCGAAATCGCGCTTTTTGGCGGCGAGCGCGGCGACGAGGTTTTGCATCGGCTCATCGAAACAGCGCCGCCCCATTTGCGCCCAGGCGGGCTGCTCGCGCTCGAGATTGGGCTCGGGCAGGAAGGGGCATTGACCGCGTTAATGCAGGAGAAAAAGTATCGCGACATCCAAACGAAAAACGATTACACAGGTGTGACCCGGTTCCTTTTCGCGCGTTATGGATAAGATTCTGGTGCACGGCGGTCATGCACTCGCCGGTTCCGTAAAGATCAGCGGGTCGAAGAACTCGGCGCTGCCAATCCTCGCCGCGAGTTTGCTTGCGCGTGAACCGTGCATTCTGCACCGCGTCCCTGATCTGAGCGACACGAATTACATGCTCCAAATCCTGCGGCATCTCGGCGCCGAAGTGGAACGGGCCAGCGGCACCGTCAGCGTGACAGCAGAGAAAGTGGAGTCGGTCGCGCCGTACGATGTTGTCCGCAAAATGCGAGCGTCAGTCTGTGTACTCGGCCCGCTGCTCGGGCGCTGCAAAGAAGCGACAGTCTCGCTGCCCGGCGGCTGCGTCATCGGCGATCGGCCGATTGATTTGCACCTGAAAGGATTCGAAGCGCTTGGAGCTGCGGTGCGTGTCGAAGGCGGCAACGTAAAAGTGTTCGCCCCGAAACTCACCGGCGCGGTGATTAACCTGCGGGGAAAATTTGGCCCTACTGTTCTCGGTACTGATAACGTGATGATGGCCGCCGTACTCGCAGATGGTACTACGGTCATCGAAGGCGCCGCCCAGGAACCGGAGGTCTGCGATCTGGCGGATTTCCTCAACAAAATGGGCGCGCAAATCGAAGGCGCCGGCACGCGCCGTATCATCATCGAGGGTGTGAAGGAACTCCACGGCGCCGAGCACGACATCATTCCCGATCGCATCGAAGCCGGTACTTTCCTCGTCGCAGGTGCGATTGGCGGGAAAGGGGTGACGGTGAAACGCGTCGAGCCGAAACATCTCACCGCGATCACGACCACGCTGAGCGATTGCGGATTCAATATCGAGGCGAAGGACAGCTCGATCAGCGTTTCGCCCAATGGCGCGCGCAAACCGCTCGAGATCGTGACGGAGCCGTATCCCGGGTTTCCCACCGACATGCAGGCGCAAATGTGCGCGCTGCTCTCCACGACCGACGGCATCAGCGTGATCACCGAGAATATTTTTCCGCAGCGTTACATGCACGTGGCGGAGCTGAAGCGGATGGGCGCCCACGTGCAGCTGGAAGGCCACACCGCGGTTATCCAGGGCGTGCAACGGCTCACGGGCGCGCCCGTAATGGCGAGCGATCTTCGCGCCTCCGCCGCCCTCGTACTCGCCGGGCTCACCGCTGAGGGAATCACTGAGGTCAGCCGCGTTTACCACATCGACCGCGGCTACGAGCATTTGGACGAAAAATTGAGCGAACTGGGTGCACACATCGAGCGGGTGAAAGGGGAATAGCGCCTTGGGAATGGCGAATGCGGTTTCACCATCGCCTGTTCGCGCCATCGCCCGGCGAGTCTTTATTGCGTTCCTCCTTACCTTCGTTACCGCGCGCATTCTCGTCATCCTCATCATGACGCGGCGGATTCCAAACATGTTCCTCCACGCGCGCGGGACGCACGTCCACCACCTGAACTACGGCATTTTTATTCTTTCCGCTGTCGGTGCGCTGCTCGTCTTCATCGTCCAGCCTTCAGATGCGCTCCGGCAGTTTTGTGCGCTGCTTTACGGTTTCGGCATGGCGCTGACCTTTGATGAGTTCGGCATGTGGCTGCACCTCGGCGGTAGCTATTGGCAGCGCGGCAGCTTCGATGCCGTGGTTGTGATTCTGAGCGTCTTCGGCTGTCTTGCTTTCATGCCGCGCCTGACGCGGATGCGCGCGCATCACTGGGCGCTCGGCGCGCTCACGGTGATTGGCGTCGCGGTGTTTTACCTTCTTCTGTTCAGCTCCGCGAAAACGATCGGCAACCGCTACGGTCCCTGGCTGGAAGACATCGAGGCGGCCGGCCCGCAGTAAACCGGTATCGCAGTTCCATTTTCGGGACGGCGGTTTCCCAACGACGGAATAACTGTGCGACAGAGCCTGTTGGGGCGTGAATTGTAAGTACCACGCTCTAAGTACGTTCTGCACTGCAACACCCGGTGGCACGCCCCTTGCATAAGCGCGCTGTCGTTATGAAAACCCACACCACCTACGAGATGCTCGTGCAGTCTGAAGATAAAAGCCGCACCGTGATTGAGACGCTGATTTACGCCGCTTTCATCGTGAGCGCGGTCGTTTCCATCGGGCTGAGCGCGGCACAACCAGTCGTCGTTCCGGAGAAGCTGGCCAGCCACAACGTCTGCACCCAGACCAAGGCGTGCTGAGTTAAGCGCCATGCTCCTGCAGCATCTGCGCTACGCCTTGCGAATGCTGGCGAAACAGCCGGCGTTCACTGCCATCGCCGTACTTACGCTGGCGCTGGGCATCGGCGCGAATACTGCGATTTTCAGTGTGGTCAACGCGGTCCTCTTGCGACCGCTGCCGTATCGGGAACCGGAGCGGCTGGTGCAAATTCGTGAACGCACGAGCCATTTCGAAAATGGCTCAGTGAGTCTGCCGAATTATCTCGATTGGCGGGCGAATCAGCGCGGCTTTACTGACCTGGCATTGTACCGTGGCGGCGACGCCAATCTTTCCGGCAGCGGCGCTGACACGGAAGCGGAGCGCGTGACGGCAGCCCGCGTCAGCTACAATTTTCTGTCGGTTCTCGGCTTGCCGCCGACGTTCGGGCGCGACTTTCGCGAATCGGATGATGTTCCGCACGCCAGGAAAGTCGCGCTCATTTCAGATGCTTTGTGGAAACGCCGGTTCGGTTCATCACGCAGTGTCATCGGTCAGCAAATTTTGCTCGATGGCGTCGCGCGCGAGGTCATCGGCGTGCTGCCTCCGAATGTGAAGCTGCCGCGCCGCGCCGAGGTTTACATTCCGCTGGAGGATCTGCGCGCGGACAAAGATTACCTCAACCGCGCAAATCACCCTGGCCTCTCCGTACTCGGCCGTCTCAAGCCCGGCATAACGCTGGAGCAGGCGACGGGCGACTTGAACAACATCGCTGCCGAGCTCGAGCGCAAATATCCGGACACGAACACGACTCGGCGGGTGCAAACCGATCTCCTGCTCGACTCCGCCATTAAGGACTACAAGTCCGGCGTCGCACTCCTGCTCGTCGCCGTCGGCTGCGTGCTCCTCATCGCTTGTGCGAACGTGGCCAATCTGGAACTCGCGCGCGCTCTCGGGCGCGACCGGGAGCTGGCTGTACGTGCCGCTCTCGGCGCAAGCCGCGGTCAGCTCGCCATGCAAGTTTTCATCGAAAGCGCAATTCTCGCTCTGCTCGGCGGCGTCGCCGGGGTGCTGCTTTCGCTTTGGGGACTGGATGCGATCAAAGCCATCGCGCCGGGCGGCGTGGCCCGATTTGGCTCGACTGATAGCGCCCGATTCCAGGAATCGCACATTGATCTGACGGTGCTGGCGTTTACCGCGACCGTCGCTATCGGCGCCGGTCTGCTCGTTGGAATCTGGCCCGCTTTGCGCATCGCGCGGCGTTCTTCACTGAGCCTTTCGCTGCATGAAGGTGGCCGCGGTACGAGCGACGGCGCGCAGCGTCAGCGCGTACGCTCTGGCTTGGTGGTGGCGCAGGTGGCGCTCGCGCTGCTCCTGCTCGCGGGCGCAGGATTAACGCTGAAGAGTTTCCGCAACGCGCAGAACGCCGCCCTCGGTTTCGATCCTGATCGCGTGCTCGTGGCGGACATTTTGCTGCCCCGTGCACGCTACGATACTGACGACAAGGTTGCGCGATTCAACGAGCAGCTGATCGAGAAAATTCGCGTCCTGCCCGGAGTACAATACACCGCTCTCGGCAACAACATTCCTTTTGACGAAAATGAATGGGACAGCTCATTCCATGTCACTGGCACGCCGCCAGCCAGGCCGGGCGAAGAGCCGGAAGCTGAGATCGACGTGGTCACGCCTGATTACTTCCGCGCAATGGGAATGCCGATCCTCCGCGGGCGCGCCTTCACCGCCGCTGACCGTGCCCGGCCGCCCCGGTCAGTGATTATTGACGAGAGTTTCGCGCGCCGCTTTTTCCCGAACCGCGATCCCATCGGCCAACAGATTGACGACAACCAAACGGATGAAAAGAACCCGCCGCCGCTCAGGGTCATCGGCGTTGTGCCCCGGACGCGAAACGAGGCGCCGGGCGAAGACAATGTGGAGCGCTATCAGTGGCCGCAAATGTACTTCGCCGCCGATGAGGATCCCTCTCACAATAACATGCTGGTCGTGCGGGTGAAGTCCGGTGATCCGCTGGCACTCGTCCCCGCGATTAAACGCGAACTGCAACAGCTCGATCCTGATCAGGCCCTGGCTGAAGTCTCGACCATGGAGAACAACATCGCCAAAAGCCTCGGCTCGCGCCGCATGATCATGTCGTTGCTCGGCGCGTTTGCCTTTATCGCGCTGCTGCTGGCGAGCGTTGGTCTTTATGGCGTGATGGCGCTGACGGTGACGCAACGGACGCGCGAGCTCGGCATCCGGCTCGCTCTCGGCGCGCAACGCGCAGACGTTTTCCGTCTTGTACTCACGCATGGCATGCTGCTGGTCTGTGCCGGGCTAATCATCGGCCTGATTGCTGCGCTCGGTGCGGGCCGCGGATTACAAAGTTTGCTTTACGGCGTCGGTGGATTTGATGCGCCCGCGCTGAGTACCGCGCTTTTCGCACTGGCGTTTGCGGCGCTGGCGGCGTGCTGTGTGCCCGCGCGTCGTGCCACGCGCGTCGATCCCATCATCGCACTGCGTTCGGAATGAGGTGAACACGCTTCTGCACGATCTTCGCTACGGCGGGCGCATGTTGCGCAAACATCCCGCGTTCACCTGCGTGGCCGTGGTCGCTCTGAGCCTTGGAATTGCAAGCTCAACCGCGATCTTCAGCATCATCGATCAGGTGCTGCTGCGGCCGCTGCCCTATCCACATGCCGAGCAAATCGTGGACGTGAGCCAGACTGATCGAAGCAGTGGCGCATGGAAGGATGACGCTTCACCGGCCAATTACCTCGATTGGGTCACGCGCAATCACGTATTCAGCGAGATGGCGGCGGCGCGCGGATGGCAGGCAAATCTCACCGGTGGCGCGCAGCCGGAACGGGTTCGCACAACGATGGTCACCGCGAGTTTTTTCCGGCTCTTTGCCATCCGTCCGCTGCTGGGCCGCATGATCGTGGCGAATGACGAAACGCCGGGCACCGCGCACGTCGCCGTACTCAGTTACGAACTTTGGCGGCGTCGCTTTGGCAGCGACGCGGCAATCATCGGTCACGATATTATTCTCGACGCCGAGCCATTCACCGTTGTGGGCGTGATGCCGAAAAACTACGCGCCGGATAATTACGGTGAGCTTTGGATTCCTTCGCCGTGGCAAGTGCCGAACAATCCATTGCGCCGCACGGAGGATCCGCGCCCAGTTCGCGACAGCAATTATCTCGACGTCTGGGCCCGTCTGAAACCCGGCGTCACTCTCAAACAAGCTGCCGCTGAGATGGACGTGATCGCGCGCACACTGGAAAAGCAATATCCCGACGCAAACAAGGATACCGGCGTGGGTCTGCGTCCCATTGCCGAGCAGCTCGTCGGCAATATTCGTCCGGCGCTGCTCACGCTGGCAGGCGCTGTCGCGCTCGTGTTGCTGATTGCATGCGCGAACGTTGCCAACCTGCTGCTGGCCCGCGCCAGTACGCGCGCGAGCGAGATGGCGATTCGCGCCGCGCTTGGTGCAAGCCGCTCGCGCATCATCCGGCAATTACTCACCGAAAGCATGCTCCTCTCGCTCCTCGGCGGCGTGCTCGGATTGCTGCTCGCGAATTGGGCGCTGCCGCTGTTGTTAACGCTCAGTCCGCACGAATTCACATTTTTTAACATCGGTCCGCTTAACAGAGACGTGCTGGCCTTCGCGTTGATCGCGTCGCTGCTTACCGGCGCCATCTTCGGGGTTGCTCCCGCGCTTTATATTTCGCGTGGCGATTTCACTCCGGCGCTGCACGACGCCGCACGCGGCAGCAGCAGCACCCGCGTTGGCGGACGCGGCTTGCTTGTCGCCGCCGAGGTCGCGATCTCGTTAATCCTGCTCACCGGCGCGGGATTGCTGCTGAAAAGCTTCGCGCGACTCACCCATGTAAGCCCCGGCTTTAATCCTGATCATTTGCTCGTTTTCAACATCGGGTACTCCGGCGACGCGCAGCGGCAGACTGCTTTTTATCAGCGCGTCATCGAAAATTTGCGTGCGCTCCCGGGCGTCACTTCAGCGGCCGCGATCAGCCGGCTTCCATTCAGCGGCGGAAACAGCTCCCGCTCCTTCAATCTGCCGGGCGATGCGAAGGAACACGAGGCCGACATTCGCGTCATCACACCGGATTACTTCGCCACGCTCCAGATGGCGCTGCTAAAAGGGCGCGCCTTTGCCGAGCGCGATTCCGCCGAGGCTCCGCACGTCGCCATCATCAACGCGACGGCCGCGCGCCAGCTTTTCGGCACAAGCGATCCGCTCGGCAAGCTGATTACCAACTTCGGCCCGAGCAACGACACGCTGCAAATCGTCGGTGTCGTCGCTGATGTGCGGCATCTGGCGCTCGAAACGGCGCCGCGCCCGGAAATCTACCAGCCGTTTGGTCAGGCACAATGGCCTTCGATGTTTGTCGCGCTGCGCTCGGCTGCGCCCGATCCGCGCACGCTAATTTCAGCTGCGCAAAATGCCGTCTGGGCAGTCGATAAAAACATCCCGCTCGCCAACGTCCGCACGATGAACGACATGATCGCCTCCTCCATTGCGCGGAGAAAGTTCGCCATGTGCCTGCTCGCAATTTTTGCAGGCATCGCAGTTTTGCTGGCCGCTGTCGGCCTTTACGGAGTACTGGCGTATTCCGTCGCACAACGCACGCGCGAGATCGGCATTCGTCTCGCGCTCGGCGCGCAACGCGCAGACGTCCTCCGTCTCGTGCTGGGCCAGGGAATGGGCTTTGTCGCCGTCGGGCTTGCCGCTGGCGTGCTTGGCTCGTTCGCAGTCACACGGTTTATCGCCACGCTGCTGTTCAACGTCAGCCCCGCTGATCCAACGACATTCAGCGCGGTAGCCGTACTACTCTCCGCAATCGCTTTCATCGCCTGCTGGCTGCCGGCGCGCCGCGCCACCCGCGTCGAGCCAATTATCGCGCTACGCTCCGAATGAGAACACAGCGCGACCATCCGTGAAGCTCACCTCACTGCAACTAGTCCTATGAATAACCTGCGCCTCGCCTTCCGTAATCTCGCCAAGCAGCCGGTCTTTACCGCAATAGTCATCATCACTTTCGCGCTCGGCATCGGCGCGAACACTGCCGTATTCAGCGTGCTGAACGCAATTGTACTCCGGCCCCTGCCATTCCAGCAGCCGCAAAAGCTGGTCGATCTCTCGATGTACGACACGCGCGAGGGGCTTGGAAGCGCTGAAGGTTCGTCCGTTTCGTACCCTGATTTCCATGATTGGCGCGCGCAGAACAGCGTCTTCGAGGGAATGGCGGTTTACGCAAATCAAGGTCTAACGTTGACCGAAGAAACGCAGGCGACGCACGTCATTGGTGAGGCTGTTTCGGCTGAATTGTTGGATCTACTGCGAGTAAAACCGCTGCTCGGCCGTACTTTCAGCGCGAAGGAAGATGAACCCGGTAATCGCTCCGTCATTCTCGGGTGCTCATTCTGGCAAAACCATTTTGCCGGTGACCGCGCCATTGTCGGAAAACCGGTCACTCTTGATGGGAAGAGTTTCGAGGTGATCGGCGTGATGCCGAGCGGTTTCAATTTTCCGCTCGGTCGCGATAATTTCGGGACGGACGTTTACACCAGCGTCGCCGTCTTGCGCGAGGCTGCCGACGGAAAGCCAATGACGGAGCAGCGGACCAACCATTTCCTCGGCTGCGTCGCGCGCCTGAAAAACGGCGTCTCACTCGAGCAGGCGCAGGCGAACATGAGCACGATCAGCGCTCGCTTGGCGCAGCAGTACCCTGACGCTGATGCGCACACCGGCGTGTACGTGCGCTCGCTGCGCCACGCGATTGTCAGCCAAACCCATTCCGCCCTGATGATGCTCAGCGCGATGGCTGCCTGCGTGCTGCTCGTTGCCTGCGTTAATGTCGCAAATCTGCTGCTGGCGCGGTCCGTCTCGCGGCAGAAGGAAATCAGCATACGCGCGGCGCTCGGCGCAGGCCGCCGCCACATCGTTCAGCAATTGCTCACTGAGAGCGCGTTACTCGGCGCGCTCGGCGGCGCCGCGGGTCTATTGCTGGCTATCTGGGGACTGGATACGATCAAGGGTTTCCTGCCTGCAAACATCCCTCGCGTATCGCAAATTTCGCCCGATCTCCACGTACTCACATTCACAGCGGCGGCCAGTCTCCTTGTCGGAATTGCAGCTGGTCTGTTGCCGGCGTGGCGCGCATCGCACCCCAATATTGCCGGAGCTTTGAACGAAAGTACACGCGGCTCGAGCGAAGGCGCGCACGCCCGGCGCCTTCGCTCCGTCCTCGTCGTGGTCGAGATCGTACTTGCTCTCGTACTTCTCTCGAGCGCCGGATTACTGGTCGAGAGTTTTCTCCGTTTGCAAAAAGTACCGCCCGGTTTTGATCGCTCTAATGTACTTACCGCGCGCGTGGTGCTGCCCGACACGACTTACGCAAAACCGGAGCAGGTGGCAGCGTTTTACGACAAGTTGCTTAAGCGCGTGTCGCAGTTGCCTGGGGTGCAAAGCGCGAGCGCGGCCTGGTGGATTCCGCTGAGCGGAAGCGAGATCACGTTCACTACCGACATTCAGGAGCATCCGCTGCCCAAAAGCGAGCAACCCGCCATTCAGACGAATATCGTTGAGCCGTACTTTTTTCAAACTTTGCGTGCCCGCTTGCTGCGCGGCCGCGAGTTTGATGAACGCGACACCCGCAATGCGCCGCCGGTCGCGATCGTGACAGAGAGTTTCGCGAAAAAATATTTTCCAGGCGAAGACGCGATCGGCAAACGGATCACGAGCGATGGGTCTGATAGCGCGGGAGAGCCGCCGGTGCGCGAGATCATCGGTGTCATCGGCGATCTTCACCTCACGAGTCTGCGCGAATCAGCGCAACCGCAGGTTTACATTCCGCACTCGCAGTTCGCCATTCCGATGATGTCGCTCTTCGTCCGCAGCACGGTGAACCCGAGCTCGCTCACGACTTCGCTCCGTAATGTCGTTGCCGAATTGGATAAGGACGTGCCGGTTTATCGGCCGCGTCCGCTCGCTGAGTACGTCTCTTCATCCATCGCCCAGCCCCGCTTTAACGCCATTCTCGTCGCGCTTTTCGCCGCCATCGCGCTGCTGCTCGCGGCTGCCGGAATTTTCGGGGTGATGAGTTACGCGGTAACGCAACGTACTCACGAGATCGGCATCCGACTCGCGCTCGGCGCGCAACGCCGCGACGTGCTGCGCCTGATTTTCGGCGAAGGGATGCGGCTGGTCGCGATTGGCAGCGTCCTCGGTATCCTCGCCGTGTTTATCGTCAGTCGATTGCTGGCAAGCATGCTCTTCGGCATCGGTGCGACGGATTTGCCCACGATCATCAGCGTCACGATTGTACTCGCGCTTTCTGCCTTTCTCGCCTGCTGGTGGCCGGCGCGCCGCGCCAGCAGCGTTGATCCCGTGATCGCCTTACGCAGCGAGTAAACGCCCATGTTTCCCGCTCACGCAGAGCGCATTTGCGCAGGCCAGCCGAAAACCGTTCGCCGCCGCGAACTAAGCCTGCCGCTGCGGATACGCGGAAAGCGGGCCGGCGGTCTCCAGATTCTTGATCACGGTACTTAAGTACACCGATTCCGGATAAAACGACTTGTACTTCGTGATCTCCGCCCGGTTCAGTACTTTGAATCCGTAACGCTCGAACAACTTCTCGCCGCGGCGGCTTTCGAAAGTAACGATCTGCCCGTAAACGCGCCGCTCGCCGCATTGATACAAATACTTAAAGTACGCGCTGAAGAGAGCGCGCGTGGTCGAGACTTTGCGGGCGTCGGGCAGCAGGTTGATGTGAAAATGTGGCGTGAATCGCGGCGCGGCCGGCACTTCGCGCCAGCCGTACCAGATGAGCCAGCGGATGAATTTGCGCGAACGCGCGTTGTAGCGCGGATAACGCAGGAGAGCACGGAAGAAGAGCACGGCGTTTTGCTGAACCGAGTAAAGCTGATGCTGGAGCGGCTTGCGCGAGCCGAGCAGGTAACCGCGAATCTCGCCATCGATTTCGAGGACGAACGACGATTCCGGTTCGTGATCCGTATAGTACGTCGTTAGAAAATCGGCGAAGAGCTCGCGATCCTGGAAAATCGGATCAATCGGTTCGCCGAGGAATCCCGTAGCGCAACACAACTCGCGCACAGCGGCGCGATCACTGCGCCGATAAGGCCGAATGTTGTAAGCTGGGGTGCGCTGGGCTTCCATTTTCCTCCTGATATTTAGAGCAAACTTCCTCGTAAATGTAAAACAGCCGCTCGAAAACGCGGTTCCATGAAAATTTCTCGCATACTGCATGCCGCGCTGCGTTTCCAAGCGAACGACTGTCCACCTTGCATGAGTCAGCGATCGCCTGCGCCAGAGATTCCGGAGTTTCTTCCGCCGCCCACCAGCTTTGATCGTGCAGGATCGCTTCATCCATGCAGCTGCCGCGAATGCCGATCACAGGCGTGCCACACGCCTGGCTCTCCAGCGCGACAAGCCCAAATGTTTCCTGCGTTCCCGGATGGACAAACAAATCGGCGGCGCGGTAAAAGCGCGCCAGCTCCGCCGGCTGAGCGCAATAGCGTCGCCAGCTCACGTTCGGATTTCGCGTCCGCAGCTCCTGCATTTGCCTGCGCTGTGCGCCATCGCCGATGACAATGAGATGAAACTGGCCTGGGGCCGTCCCCTCCAGAATTTCAAACGCGCGGCAGAGCAACGTGGTATTTTTCTCCTTGGATAATCGGCCGACATACAGCAGTACTCGACGGGATCCGGCAATGCCAAGGCGGGCACGTGTGGCGAAGCGATCATCGGGTTCGGACGAGAACGTGTCGGTATCAACACCGAGACTGACGACGCGCACGTTGTTTACACCCCAGGCGCGCAGAACGCGCCCGAGCGGCTCCGATGGCACAACCGTGGCCGCAAACGAATTGTAAAGCTTGCGCACGTAACGCTGCGCGAAATCCATCAGCCTCTCCCCCGCTTTGCGCCCGAGCACGCGCGCTGCGCCGCGCACGTGCGCTTCGGCGAAGTGCGAGTGGTAAAACCCGATCACCGGCACGTTCAGTTTTTTGCCGACACGGATCGCGCGCCAGCCGATCTGGTAAGGATCGCCTGATTCAATCAGGTCCGGCTGCTCCCGTTTGAGTACGCGCTCGAGCGCGCGCAAGTTCAGCAGCACACGATATCGCCCCGCCCGCGAGACGAGCGGAGATTTGATGCTGCAAACGGTGGAGCGCGCCTGGCTGACGCATTTTGTTTTTGCTTCTGGAATGATGAGCAAATGCTCGTGCTCAGTTGCGTGCTGGATGTAGGCGATCTTCTCGTGCAGGTAGCGTTTCACTCCGCCGCTGAATGGGGAGTAGAACTGGGTGAGATCGCAAATCTTCAAGACATTTGCGATTTGCGATTTGCGATTTGCGATGGTGACAAACCGCGTGCCGTCGTTTTCTTTGATGCTGCTGCTATCGCCGTCAGCTCTCTCGCCTCCGCTAACAAAGGGCCAGCTTGCGTTTGCGACAATAAGTCTCCCGCGAGGATTAACTCCAGCCAGAACGCGCTCTCGTCTGCTTCTTCCTCGACGGTGCCCAGCTTTGCTAGGAATTCGAGCTTAGAGCGAGCGCGGCATGCAGCGCGATAATTCGCTGCGACGGAAGTGCCGCTGCGCACCAACTGATTAGCGATTGCGCGCCCCTGCACACTTCGTGGGAGCGCTTCGACCAGCTTCATCACCCGAAGCGCGAATTGCTTTGTTCGGTCTAGGAGTGCTGTTTCGTTCACGCGCAATCGCAAATTGCAAATCGGAAATGGCAAATCATTCCAAACCGCTCAAGTACTTCTCCGCCTCCATCGCAGCGGCACACCCGGCGCCGGCCGCAGTGATTGCTTGTTTGTAAACGCGATCGGCCACATCGCCGGCGATGAAGACGCCCGGATATTTGCTTTCCACGAGCTTTTTGGTGACGAGATAACCTTCGCCGTCCATTTCGAGTTTACCGGCATACGGCTTGGCGTTTGGCTCGTGGCCGATAGCGACAAACACACACGCCACCGGCAGCCGCCGCTCCTCCTGCGTACTGACATCGCGTAAATCGACGGCAGCCATCTCTCCTTTTTGATCGGGCACGTAGCGCGCGATGACTGAGTTCCAGATCGGCTCGATCTTGTCGCAGCGCTGCACGCGCTCGGCCATGATTTTTGAGGCGCGCAATTTATCGCGGCGATGAATGAGGTAAACCTTCGAGGCGAAGCGGGTGAGGAACAACGCTTCCTCCGCTGCTGAGTCGCCGCCGCCGACGACAGCGACAGGCACATTGCGGTAAAAGGCGCCGTCGCACGTGGCGCAGGAGGTCAGCCCGTGCCCGATCATTTTCTCCTCGTTTTGCAAACCCAGCCATTTGGCCGAGGCGCCGCTGGCGATGATAAGCGATTGCGTTTCCAGCCACTGCTCGCCATCGATTTGCAGGCGCACGTGGGAGTTCATCGGCTCGAACCCGGTCGCCTCGGAATAGGAGAAGCGCGAACCGAATTTCTCCGCCTGCGCGTGCATGTTCATGATCAACTGCGGGCCGTCGATGCCATCGGGAAAACCGGGAAAATTTTCCACCAGCGTCGTGGTGGAAAGCTGACCGCCGGGCTGTCGGCCCTCGAGTACGAGCGGGCTCAAATTAGCGCGAGCAGCGTAAATGGCAGCGGTTAATCCGGCGCAGCCACTGCCAACAATGATCACTTTCTCCATCGCGGAATTTTAGCACGCGGCCGCCATCAGCACATGCACGAGGATGCACCGCTCACGGTAGCGCGGCAGTGATGTATTCGATCAATTGTTCTCGCGCGACAAGCTGCTGGCGGCCGGCGGCGAGGTCTTTGACCGCGACCTGCGGCCATTCATCGCCCAACAGAATCGCCAGCCGCGCGCCGCGAGCTTCGGCGGCGTGAAATTGTTTCGGAATGTTCATCGAGCCAAGCGGATATTCGATTCGCCAGCCCCGGTCGCGCAGTTGCTGCACAATCGCGAGCGCATCAGCACGCCTCTCGGGCTTGGCGATGACGGCGTAAATGTCGATCGCCGGATCCTGTGCCAAAGCGCGCTCTAATTCGGAGCGTGCGACCTCGTGGCGGCGGATCATCTCACCGAGTACCACATCGCCAATGGCGAACCCAAGCGCGGGCAATGATGTCGCGCCGTCGCTTAGCTGCGCGACAAGCTGGTCATAGCGGCCACCGCCGGCGATCGCGCGAAATTTGCCGCCGCGATCGAACAGTTCAAAAACGGTGCCGGTGTAGTACGCCAGCCCACGCACAATGCGGACGTCGATTTTTGCGAAATCGCCGACACCGCGAGCACGCAGATTTTCGAGAATCCCGCGAAGCTTTGTACTTTCGCCACCTTTCTCGAAGATTTCGAGGACGGGGCGAGCAAGCGGCCCGAGCGTCTCAACGATTTTCTCGCGCGGTTCGCGTTCCGATTTGTCAATCGCCTGGAGCACGTCCGGCCAGCGCTCTTCCGGCACACGCTCGCTCTTGAGAAACTCCGTCCAGAATTCCCGGTCGGAAATCCGCACCACCACGTCCTGCGCGGTGAAACCGAATGCGCGCAGGATGTCGATCGCCAGCGCGATTAACTCAGCGTCGGCTTCCGGTGATGCTTCGCCGATGAGGTCGCAATTAAGCTGGAAATGTTCGCGCAATCGACCGCGCTGGGGGCGCTCATAGCGAAACACCTGCGGGATGGAGAACCATCTCAGCGGCTTGCGAAAATCGCGGTGATGCGCCGCGACCATACGCGCCAGCGTCGGCGTCATTTCCGGCCGGAGCGCGACGTGGCGCCCGCCTTTATCGACAAACTCATAAAGCTGCTGCGCAATTTCTTCGCCAGACTTTTTCTGGTAGAGCTCGAGTTCTTCCAGCGGCGGCCCGTCGAACTCGACAAAGCCATAACGACGCGCGACCTCACGCCATTTGGCGAAGATGTAGTTCCGTTCCGCCCAGTCGGCCGGGAGGAAATCGCGAAATCCAGGGAGCGGCATTAATCTAGCTGTGAATAAAATGTGACCTGGAGCAGTCGAACTCCAGCACGACGGAAAGCATCCGTTTAACCAAAGCAAAGAACAAACATGAAACACAATAGATTAGCTAAATTGTTGGCCGTTACCGCGGCGGGCGCCCTCGTGGCCGGCACGGCCATGGCGCAAACCACCACCTCAGTCGGCGCGCATGTCGGCCCCGTGGGAGTGGGCATGACCACGAGCACGGGCGCATTCGTCGCCGCACCGGGGGATGATTACTTCACCTTCCGCGCCGGCACGGCTGAGCCGGTCCGCTACTACTACACTAAGGACACGACCATCGTTGATCCGGCGGGGCACACCGTTGCCTGGACCGATGTGCGACCGGACATGCCGGCCACAGTCGAGTACGTGAAAGAAGGCGATCGCATGATCGTGAAGAAAGTCATGCTGACGAAGCCGGTCGTGACCGAGCACGAAAGCACGACGACAACGACGACGACGCATCCTTAAACGGTTCGCGTTTTTGCGAATAAACGCCCGCTGGTGTCTGCCAGCGGGCGTTTTCTTTTGTACTCATGACCGCATCAGTCACCGCAGCGAATCTTTTTTAGAGCGTTGCCAGACCGCGCTGTTCAACGGTACTACTCGATGTTACAAGGCCGTGATGCTCGTTAATTATCTGGCCGCGCTTTACGGCGAAGTGATCACGACGCGCGAATCGTCCAAAGGGCCCATCGGCTTTCGTTGATGAGAAATCCGGCAGAAGACGGCCAGGCAGACAGGTTCAGCTATCGGGACGGACGGCGTCTCCTTGTTCTGATCGTGCTGCTCATCGTCATCTGGATGCTGCTGCGCGCGCTTGTCGGGGTACTACTGCTCTTCGGGATCGTCATCTTACTCGCGATGGTGTTGAACCCCCTCATCGTGCAGCTCGAGCGATTTCGCATCCGTCGCAGCATCGGCGTCGCCATTGTACTCGTCGCCCTTGCCGCGCTTGTCGTACTTATCATCGCCATCGCGGTGCCCACATTCGCCGACCAGCTCCAGCTTCTGGTCAGCCGCGCGCCGAAAGCATGGCAATCCATTCGCACCCATATCGCGGACGTAGCACAACGCTATCCTGCCTTGCAGAACGCGCTCCCGCAAGCAGATCAGATCGCCACCACGGTCGGCAACCAGGCGGGCGCCATGGCCAACGTGCTGCTGCGCTCTACCCTCGGGCTTGTCGGCGGCGTCTTCGTCTTCGTTTTCGCGGTGCTGCTGCTGATCTTCGTGCTCGCGAACCCGGAGCCACTCGTTGTCGCCTATCTCGCGCTTGTCCCGGCAAGGCATCGCCCGCGAGCGGAGCGGACGCTTGTTCGCATGATGGAACAAATGACGGCCTGGGCGCGCGGCGTCGCCATCAACGGCGTAATCACCGGCGCGTCCACCGGCATTTTGCTGTGGCTTGTCGGCGTGCAGCCGGCTTTCGTTTTCGGCGTCCTCGCGTTCATCGGCGAATTTTTGCCGAACATCGGTCCCGTACTTGTGGCGTTCCCGGTGCTGTTCGTCGCGCTCAGCCTGAGCCTGACGAAGTTCTGGCTGGCCCTCGCGGCCATTCTCTTCGTCCAGCAAGTCGAAGCGAACGTGCTTGTGCCTTACATCCTGGGCAAAGAGATGCGGCTCAATCCTGTGCTGATTCTCTTCTTCACCATCGCCATGGGCTGGCTTTTCGGGCTGGCGGGCGCGATCCTCGCCCTGCCTGCGGCCTCCTTGACGAAGATCGCCATTGAAGAGTTTTACCTGCGGCCGCGCGGAGTTGATTATTCGAGCCTCGAGCCGGAAGCGTCCCGGATTATTCGCAACGAATCGGCGCACGACACTGTCCCGCCGCCGTAAACCTCCTTCGGCTCAGGGCTGCGGCAGCATCGGCGGCACTGCTGCCGTGATTGCCGCGTAATTTGCTCCGTCTCGTTGATCGGCCGCCAGCGTCGCCTTGCTTTCTTGCGCAACGGCGAACGTCACCCGCACGAACTTCGCATCCACGCCGATGAGGGAAACATCGAAGCGCCGTTTGTGCTCAAACGGCACGCTGCCGTCCACCGCGACCCAGTTTGCACTATCCACCGGCAGATTCGCGTTCGCCACCGCGATGCGCAGCTCGCCGCGAGCAGCGGCGTTTCCGTTCACAAAAGTGAGATGATCCAGCGCTGCGCCGCTCGGCAATGCCAGCACGAACGTGGTTTCGCCGCCGATGAGCGGACAACTGATGCTGCCGTCATCACGGAGTACGACCGCGGTCGCCTTCGCGTCCTGCTCCGCTTCGCCGCCTCGGTGCGTCACGCACTCGACTTCCGCGTTGCGATTCGCCACCTGAGACGTCCCAAAAGCCCCGGGCAACGTGAGTACCGAGGGGATAAGTACCGCGAGGAGATAGCGTGAACAGCAGAGCGTCTTCATATTTACCCCTTTAGCTTAGAGCGTGCCGAGCGGACGCGGGCGTACGTCACCACTCCCAATTTTCCTTGAATTGCGGCCCGCCATTCGCTAAGAGCGGCCATTACCCTTAACCCTCACGTTCGCAAAATCCGAAGCTGGATCAGATTGCGCGAGCTCGGGCCGCCCTTCGTCGCGCGGCTTGGTACCGCATCTGCTAAGGCTGATGGCACCCTGTCTCTATGAGCCGTTCACTTTCCCTGTGTCCCGGCAGGCCGCGCTTGTGGCTTGGCTTCGCGTCTCTTGTCGCGCTCGTTTGCACAAGCCTTCCGCTGCGTGCGCAAGATGCCGTTCGCCCATCCCTTGCCGGCGAAGAAGCCGCCGAAGCGCGCCGCCAGGACATCGACCAGATCCCTTACAACTTGATGACCGGCCCCATTAAGTACCGGCTCAGCGCCACCTTCGGGGTTGAATACAACGACAACATCAATCTTTCCGACAACGACCCGCAATCTGACGTGATCATTCATCCACAGGTGAACATCGACGCCATCTGGCCCGTCACCCGCATCAATACACTGCGGCTCGATATCGGTTTGGGCTACGCCTTCTACCTTGATCACTCGCGCTATGACACCAATGGCATCCTGCTCTCGCCCGGCTCACAGCTTGCTTTCGACATCTTCATCGGCGATTTCCGCATCAACGTACACGACCGTTTCTCTCTCCAGCAGGACCCGGTCGAGGAGTTGCAGCTCAGCAACGTCGCTGATTACGGCCGGTTCGAGAACACTGCCGGCGTTTCTGTTCTGTGGGACCTGAATAAGGCGGTGCTGACTCTGGGCTACGATCATTATACTTATATCTCGACAACGTCAGCTTTCGATTACCTCGACCGCAACTCGGAAGAGTTTATCGGTTCACTCGCCGTAGCGGTGACCAACACGACTAACGTCGGCGTTGAAAGTAGCTTCGCCGCCACGTACTACGATCAGCATGTACTCAACGATTCCAACGCCTACACCATAGGTGCTTTCGCCGAGACCCAGCTAACAAACTACCTTCGCCTCCGCGTGGCAGGCGGCTACCAAATCATCGATTTCGATAATACCGGTTCGGTCTTCGATTCCAGGAACGTGAACGACTACTACGCCAACGTTCTCATTTCGCATCGGCTGAACGCCTACATCACGCAAACTCTTGCCGCGGGTCACGAAAGCCAGCTTGGCGTGAATTCGAACTACATCGCGTTGAACTATGTTCGCCATACCGTTTCCTGGAACATCATCCGCAATACTCTGCTCTCCACCGAGCTATTTTACGAGGACGCGAATGATTCCGGCGGTTTTCTCAATGAACATCTCCACCGCTACGGCGGAGCGCTGACAGTCGGCTACCAGCTGACGCCGCACGTCACTCTCGGGCTGCGCTACCAGTACACACAAAAAGATTCGAACATCGCATACCGCAATTACGTTCAAAACCGCGTCTCGCTCGACGCCACTTATAGCTTCTAATGGGAACAATCAAGGGAACAGCAGTTTCAGCAGCGTGTCTTCTCCTCGTCAGCTTTGGTATGCCGGCAGCGCAGGCGCAGGAGCCAAGTGCGGCACCTTCCACAGCGAAGCCGCCTGATCTTCCGACTACCAGCACCGTTATGCGCACCAACTCGATGTCGGTGCTGGACGACAAGAAGCGGCTTGGCCCGAACGACTACGTCAGCTTCCGTGTAGTCGAGGACCGCGACGAGGAATCGCAACACCTCCGCGTGAATGACAACGGCGAGCTGGAAGTACCGTACGTCGGACTTGTTCCTGCCGCCGGTAAAACATGCCGGGAGCTTGCGTATAACATTAAAAGCGCCCTCGAGAAGGAGTACTACTATCACGCTACCGTCATCCTTGCAGTAGATCGCGTGAGCGAGAAGTCACCCGGCCGCATTTATGTCTATGGCTCGGTCAAGGCACAGGGACCGCAGGAAATCCCGCCAGACGAAAGCTACACTGTGAGTAAGGCAATCATTCGCGCCGGCGGCTTTGGCGATTTCGCGAACAAGCGCAAAGTAAAGGTCACGCGCAAGAACGGGAAAGATTTCACCGTTGACCTTAAACGCGTCATCGAAGAAGGGCGGACGGATGAAGACGTTGTGCTGCAACCGGACGACCAAGTCTATGTCCCGCAGCGCTTGATCAACATGTAGAATATGAACGCGCTTGCTGAACGCCCTAGCACTTCCTGGTCAAACTCTTTTGTTACCCGCCTGCATCGCTACAAAGCTCTGCTGAAGCGGCGCTGGTGGATTCCGTTTTTAACCATCTGTATCGGCCTCTTCGTCCAGGCGTGGCTAATCTTTCAAACGCCGCCCTCCTTTCTCTCCACCAGCAAGATGATGCTGGCCGGCAAACTGAATGTGAACTCGAGCGCGGTTTACAGCGAAGATAACGTAAACTTCTACGGCACGCAGATTCAGCTCATGCAAAGTACTGAAGTACGACGCGGGGCTGAAGCGCTCGTCACTTCCACCCACCCCGAGCTCCACCCGGTACCGGTGGATATTACCGTCAACCAGCGCCCCCGAACTTCCATCTTTGAGCTACAGGCGGTCGGTAGCTCACCTGATTACACGCAAGCTTACTTGAACGCGGTGATGCAGAAGTACCTAGATTTCAAAAAAGGAATGCGGCAGGACCAGACGCATAACTTCACCACCGGCATCACCGAACAGCTCATTCAGGTGGAGAAAGACATGCGAGCGGGCGAAGACGAGATGCTGGAGTTCCAGAAGCAGAATAACATTGGCTTCATCCAGGAGGAAGGAAACAGCGCCGCCCAATACCTCGTCAAGCTTAACCAGGATTACGCCCGCCTGAAGACTGAGTACGAGCTGCTCGACAAACTCGATCTAGACCAGAACCTTGATCGCGGGCAGACGGTAGCCGCGCCAGAGGCGTCGCCTAACGCCTCGGCCGCGCCGGATCAGGGTGGAATGCCGTTCTCTGATGTAGGTCCCGAAGGCGACTACCTGAAAGCAAAGCAGACCGTGCAGTTGCTCAAGGCCGAGCGCGATACTTTGTCACGGGACCTCCGGCCAAAGCATCCGAAAATCATCAAGCTAAACGATGAGATTAGTAAGCAACAGAAGCTGATCGAGCTATTCCGGGCCGACGCAGTGGAGAAGCTTGAGACGCGGCGCAAATCCATCGGCAAACAGATGGAGAACCTCAAGGGCAATATCAAGGAATGGGAAGCAAAGGCGCTCGATTTAAGCCAGCGGCTGGCGCAGTTCAACCGCATCAAAGGCAAAATAGACAGGACAAAGCAGCTATACGACAAGCTCACCAACGACCTTAAGTCGGTTGATGTGTCACAAGTCGTTGATACCGGCGATCAGATTGAGATTATGGAACAGGCGAGCGCGCCCGTTTCCGTCCGGCCCGGGTTACTTAAAAGCTTGCTGATTGGGTTCGGCTGCGGCGGTCTGGCCGGATTTGGCATTCTCTTGCTGCTCGATCGGATTGATGATCGCATGGCGTCCTACACGGAGTTTCAGCACCATTTCACTGAGACTGTACTCGGTCAGATTCCGAAGGAGAAAAGCAAAGGACGTGTGGCGCTTCTTCAGCCAGACGACCCGCGGCACGTATTCGCGGAGTCCTATCGGAATGTTCGTTCCTCGATTTTCTTCATGCCGTATGAGGGTCCTCGACCGAAGGCGCTGCTCATCACCAGCGCGGTTCCGAATGAGGGCAAGTCCACGGTCTCAGCCAATCTGGCGATTACCATGGCGCTGTCTGGCGCCCGCACGCTCTTGATCGACGGCGATCTTCGCCGCGGCGCCCTGCGTGAGCAGTTCGGTGTCTCCTCCCGAGTTGGTTTCGCCGAGGCACTAAAACAGGAAGTGAATTGGCGCGAAGTGGTCGTTCCCACTGCCTACTCGAATCTCTCGCTTTTGCCGCGGGGCAAGACACTCTCCCAACCAAGCGAACACCTATTACGCAACTCGACTGATCAAATGCTGAAAGAGATTTATCAGAACTACGACTATGTTGTTATCGATAGCTCGCCTGTGCTGGCGGCGGACGACACAACAAGTTTGGCGCCGAAGATCGATGCGACTCTTTTCGTCGTTCGCCTTGCTTATACGTCAGCGCGGCTGACGAAGAAGGCACTCGAGCTACTCTACGGTCGCCAGGTTAATGTTCCCGGCGTTATCCTTAATTACGTCGATACTTCGCTGCCGGAATATTATTACTACCAGTATTCCGAATACTACAACACGCCTTCGCCTGAAGCTGAGCCTGCTCACCGGCAGACCACCAGCCAGCATTCGTAAGGTAAGTACGCGCGATCTGCGCGCCTTCCAATCAGCTCGCTTTTACTATGCCGCTGATTGAGTTTCCTCCTGCTACTGTTACCGAAGTAGTTCAGTCTCCCTACGTCCGCCGGATCCTTCAGCGTGGCCGGATGGTAGGGAACTTCGCCGGCATTCAGGTGCTGGTGCAGTTCGTCGGTTTCCTCAGCGGCATTCTCATTGTTCGGGTTCTTGATCAACGCCAGTACGCCTACTTCACCATCGCCAATACAATGCAGGGCACGCTGAACCTGCTCGCCGATATAGGCATCAGTGTCGGCTTGGTGTCGATTGGAGGTCGCGTTTGGCAGGACCGATCACGCTTCAGCGAGCTTATTAGCACCGCATTCTATCTGCGCCGCCGTCTTGCTGTGATCGGCATTATCGCCGTAACGCCCATCCTCTATCTCCTGCTGGCGAAGAATGGGGCTCGCCCGGCTTACTGCATATTTCTTGTTAGCGTGGTGCTGGCAGGTCTCGCGATTCACCTCGATGTAGGCGTACTCGGTGTAATCCCACGTTTGCGGTCTGATATCAGCCTGATCCAGTGGATCGATTTCATCGGCGTCGTGTTGAGGCTGGCGCTCCTTGTCGTACTCGCGTTCGTTTTCCTTAATGCCGGCGCCGCGCTCACTGTTTCAACGGTCGTCATCTTCATTCAATATCTGCTTCTTCGGCGCTACAGCGCCGGCATCATCGACTTCGGTGCGCGACAGAACAGTGACGATCGCACCGCCATGCTCGGGTTTATTCGAAGCCAGGCTGCGAATGCCATTTTTTATTGCGTGCAGGGACAGATCACCGTCTTTCTAATTAGCTTCTTCGCGCATCAGACCAGTTCCGTGGCGGAAGTTGGCGCACTTGGTCGCCTCGCCATGATCTTCACCATTTTGACAAACCTGCTGACGAACATCTTCGTCCCGGCGTTCGCCCGGTGCCAGGACCCGCGCCGGATGCGCTCGCTCTACCTGGAAATTGTCGGTGGCGTTACCTGCTTCTGTATTCTCATCATCAGCGCTGCCGCTATTTTCCCGGGCGAATTCCTGTTCATTCTCGGGAACAAGTATGCGCACCTGCACCGCGAGCTGCTTCTCATGGTCGGCGCGTCAGTGCTGGCTGCGCTAAGCGGCACGTTTTGGTCGCTCAACGCCTCGAAGGCATGGATCACCGGCTCGTGGCTTTACATCCCGTTAACCCTGATCATGCAGATCGCGCTCATTCCAGTCACCGACTTCTCCAGCGTGACCAGCGTACTCGTTTTTAATCTGCTCTCCGGTGTGCCGAACCTGCTACTCAACCTTGCGCTTTCCTGGCGCGGTTTCCGTTCATGGCGACCAGCAACGGCGTGAGCAATGTGGAACTTCGGCTACCATTTTGCGCGGTGCCGCGGAGCTACCGTTCGCAGTATTTATCGCGGCTTCCTGCCCGTCCAACTCCTGCGCCCGATCGCTAACGAGACACAGCTTGACCTCGATGTCTTTAGCTATTCCGGTGAAGCAACTTTAGCAGAACAGGTCGCCTCGGCTCGTTCCTTCCTGAAGCACGCTGGCCGTCCGAGGAGCTTTACTATTGTGTCAGACGGCAGCTACTCGCTCTGGAGTATATCAATTCTGCGGAAGATCGACCCTGTTTTGCGCGTCGCGGATGCTCACGACTTTGTTCCGGCCGAAGTTCCAGCCAGGTTGCGCGAGTACCTGACGCAGCACCCCACTGGCAAACAGCTCGCGCTTATCCTTTCTCTTCCTCAGCAACGGCCCGCATTGTACTTAGATTCGGATGTGCGTTTTTTCGCCGGCGCGAGTTGTCTGAGCGCTCTGCTGAGAAACTGCACGGGCGCGCCGGCGCTTTACCTGCGCGATTGCCAGTTTGCCGGTGACGAGCGCCTGCTGCGTACTCCGGAGGAGAAAGCGAATCCGGTGAATACCGGCGTCCTGTTGTTGTTTCGGCGCATCGACTGGTCCGGCGCGCTCGAGCGCCTGTGCAAGCTGAGCGGTGCGCCGACATTTTTCACCAACCAAACCGTGACTCATCTGGCGATGCATGCCGCGGGGGCGCAGCCGCTGGACGCGCGCAAGTTCGTGCTGCAACTCGACGACCAGTTCGTTTTGGGCGACCGCTACGCGGGACCGCACCTTGCACTGCGGCATTACGTGAATCCCGTCCGGCACAAATTCTGGTCATCCTTTCCCGAATGACGGAGCAGCCGCTGCGCATTTTGTGCGTGATCAACCTGCCGCCCGACCCGCGCCTCGGGGCCAACCGTGTTTGGCTGGAGCTCGCCAAAGAATGGCGCGCGGCCGGGCACAGCGTCGAGTACTTTACCTTGAACGAGGCGTTCCGCAGAGCGACTTCGCGCAACGCCGTACTTTCATGGCGGCAGATTCGCTTCACCCGCCGCGCTGCTCGATTCATCCGCAAAAACGCTGGTTCCTATGACGTGATCGACTCGCTGCTCGGGACGCTGCCGTTCGCGAAAACAACGCTCGAATTCCATGGATTGCTCGTGGCGCGTTCGGTCGGGCTCTACTGGTTGTATGAGAAATGCGAGCGCCAGGCCCGCCTCCGCTGGAACGACATTCCCCGGGGAAAACTCACCGGCCGCATTTACTACAATGCAATTCGCCGCCACATTCTTCGCTCATCCGCCGCCGCAATTCGTCAGGCCGATCTTCTCAATCTCCCCAATGAAGATGAACTGAAATCACTCCGCGAAGACCTGCATTCCACTAAACCGGCGATCGTCGAACCCTACGGTTTGACGGAGGAACGCCGGCACCAACTGCTTGCATCCGCGGCCTGCCCCGAAGTACGTCTCGCCTCGGCCACGATTTGCTTTGTCGGGATGTGGAGTGTGCGAAAAGGCTCGCGAGATCTGGGCGAAGTTGTCCGCCAAATTCGCCGCGCGATTCCTTCAGCCAGATTCCGTTTTCTCGGCACGTTCACCGCTGAAGAAAACGTGCTGCGCGATCTCGGGCTAACGAGCTCTGACGGGTGCGAAACCATTCCGCAATATGAGCCTGGCGACTTGCCGGAGCTTTTGCGCGATTGCACCGCGGGCGTGTTCCCCAGCTACGTGGAAGGGTTCGGCTTCGGGCTGCTTGAGCAGCTCGCGGCTGGAATTCCGACGGTCGCCTACGATGCACCGGGACCGCGACAGATTCTCGCGGCCGAGCCTGATTTGCTCGTGCCCGCTGGCGACACTGCGGCAATGGCGGCGCGGATCATCAAAATTCTCCAGCTTCCCACGAATGAGTACACCGAGTTACGAGAGCGCAGCGTGGCGGTCGCGAAGAGATATTCGTGGCGCGAAATCGCCCGAGCAACAATTGACGCGTATCGCGCTGCATTACGTAGAAAACGCGGCCGGCTCATTTGTACTCAGCCCTTTGGCTGGCGATCGCCTGGTGGCGGCGCGCGCATCATGCGCGCGTTGTTGCAGGATGCGCCGCTTCCGTTGGAGATCATTTGTACTTCGCCGGTGCAGGCTCCGCCGCAAAACGAAATTGCCGAGCTGCACATACCGCTTCGGCCGTACTTCGGGCGAATGGAGCGGTCGCGTTTCGCCGGTTATGCCTACGGCACTGCGCCGTTGTTCGCTCGCAGATTCACCCGCCGCCTCGAGCAGGTTTGCCGTAACAGTTCGGCCATTCACGCCATTGCTCATGGTGGTCTTGATTTTCTGCATGCCTTTCATGTCGCTCGCGCCACCTCGCGCCCATTTTTCCTGCACGTTCACGATGATTTCCTCTACACCACGCATGATCGGCGCCGCGCCGAAGAAGCCATGGCGCTTGCCTGGTCTGGAGCGACAGCGCGCTTCGTTATCAGCGATTCGCTGGGCGAGGAATATCAGCGCCGCTACGGAATGCGTGACTACGTCGTTGTCACCGATGGCGTGAATGAAATTGCCGCTGCACCGCGACCGCGTGCCGCCGGAAAGCTGCGCGTCTATTTCATGGGCCTGTTCCACCTTGAGTACAGCCCAAACTTGCGCGCGCTCCTCACGGCGATCGATCAACTCCGCCGCGAAGGTGCATGCGTCAGTCTATCGATGCGCTGCGGCAGTGTGCCGCGTTCGCTCCTTGCCGGCATCGATTTCGCCCAAGTGCTGCCATTTGCCGATGAGACACAGGTCGCGCGTGACCTGGCCGAAGCTGACCTCCTTTATCTGCCGCTGCCATTCGATGCGGAGCATGCCGCTTTCGTGCGCTTCAGTTTATCGACTAAGCTCGTCACCTATGTCGCCAGCGGTGTCCCAATCTTGTATCACGGCCCGGCACAATCGGCCGTGAGTGAATTGCTCGCGAAGAATGACGCGGCACTTCGTTGCCACTCACTGTACTCAGAGCAGGTAATGCTCGTTCTCCGCGAATGCCTGGCGAATGCCGCTGCCGTAAACTCGGTGGCGCAAAATGCCCTCCAGCTCGCGCGCAGTCAGTTCTCGCTGCCCGCCATTCGCAAAAGATTCTGGCGAACCATTCAGCTCGCTCTTGCCCCATGACGGCGAGGGTGGCCCATCTGCTGCCGCGCGCGCCCGGAATGATGGACGGTGTCGCTGATTACGCCTTGGAGCTCGCACGCGGTTTGCGCGACCTGTACGCGATCGAATCCGTTTTCCTCCCGCACGAATCCACAGACGGGTCTCACGCTGGATCGTTCTCGATCGTGCCGCTGCGTCATCCCGCAGCCGCCTTTGCTTGTGCCAAAGACTGCGATGCGCTCGTGCTGCACTACGTCAATTACGGCTTTCAAAAGCGCGGTGTGCCGCTGAGTTTTCTTTCGCTGGTTAAATCGCTTCATCAGCAATGCGGCGGCGCGCTGCTTGTTATTTTCCACGAGCTTTTTGCGACCGGGCCGCCGTGGCGAAGCGAGTTCTGGCTGCACCCATTGCAGCGGAGGATTGCACGCGAACTGGCGCGGATTGCGGACGCGCGCGTGGTGAGCTGCGAGTCGATGCAGCGCCAGCTCGAAACGTTAGCTGATGACCTGAGTACGGTGGTGCAGCCGGTCACCTCGACATGGGGCGAACCGGAGCTGGACCAGGCGCAATTCAACACACGCGATCCTCACTGCTGGGTCGTCTGCGGTGGCACTGCGCTGCTGGAGCGCTCGTTCGTTTCTCTGCTGAAAAGCGCCGCAGCTTTACCCAGCGACATTGCGCCGCGAAAAGTTTATCTTCTGGGCGGCAGCGATAATCCGCGCATCCGCGACTTGTTGAACTCGGAGCCGGCCTTCGCGGCCGAGTACTTTCCAAATATCGCGCCTGCGGCAGCCGCCCCGCTCTTTCGCGCCGCGGCATTTGCATGGCTCGACTATTTCACGTCGCGCAACGTGCCCGCTGATGTGTTGCTGAAATCGAGCACGTTCATCGGCCTAAGTGCACACGCGGTTCCCTGCATTGTTCCGGCAAAACGCGGCGCAATCTCCGTGAATGGCGATGCCTATCCGGCTGCGTTCACCTCTTCCGAAATTCCGCCGCCGCGTGAGCTGGCGGATGCTGCCTCGCGTGGCTACGCGTGGTATCACCGTCACGCGGCACATGCCGTTCTCGCGCGCACTGTTGCCGAACAACTTCAGCTCGGGTGAAAGCGACAGCGCAGCTGATCATCGTCCACTGGAATCGGCCTGATGAATGCGCCGCGACGGCCGCGGCATTTCGGGCCCAGCTTGCGGACATGCGCGTACTCATCCTCGACAACCATTCCGCCGAGGAGACGCTCGCCCGCCTTCGCGCACAGGTTGACGCGTCGGTTAAAATTTTGCGGCTGCCGCAAAACAAAGGCTGGGGGCCGGCGCTAAATGTCGCGTTACAACAATGGCTGGATGACAATACGAGCGAGTACTGCCTGATCAGCGCGCATGATGCCCAGCCGGCGCCGCGGTGTCTGCCGCTGCTCATTGAGGCAATGAATGGCGACGAGAAACTCGGCATCGCCTGTCCGGAATATCCCGACGGGAGCGTGCCGCGATTCACCGCGCTGCATGCCGTTGGGCAACAAACGGGTCAACCGCTGCCACTCAAGACCGTCCGTGAAATCGATGTCCCGCATGGCACGCTTATGATTGTGCGCCGTCAATGTCTCGCCGAAGCGGGCCTGTTCGACGAACGCTACTTCGCGTATGGCGATGAGCACGAGCTTGGCGCCCGCGCACGCAAGTACGGCTGGAAGGTCGGTCTTGTCGGCGGCGCGCTCGTACTCAACCCGGAGACGTCCACCGCAAGCGAGCTGCGCAGTTACCTTTTCACCCGCAACTCGCTTCTGCTGGTGCACGATTACTTCGGCCACTTCAGCGCGTGGAAACGTGCTGCCTTGATTTTGTTGAACACGCTGCGGCTGACGCTCCTTGCGCGCAAAGATGCATTCGCCTTTTCCCCGGCCGCACGCTGGCGCGGCTGCCGCGATTACTTCGCCGGCCGCTTCGGTCCGCCGCCTGCGCTGTGAAGATTCTCTTTTCGTCGTACGCGTATGCCCCCGGAATTGGCGGCATCGAGACGGTTTCGGCGCTGCTGGCGCGCGAGTTCGTTGCGGCGGGGAATGACATCGTGCTGGTGACCGAGAGCGGCGGAGAATCAGCGGCGAAAGAAGTGTTTCCCGTGATCCGTCGGCCGAGCGTTGCGCAATTGCGACAATGCTTGCGCTGGTGCGACGTCGTATTTCAGAACAACATCAGCCTGCGCCATCTCATTCCCGCGCTGCTGGCGCGCAAACCGGTGCTTCTCGTGCACCAAACATGGACGCGAAACACGCGCGGCGAGATTGGCTGGAATGACCGGATCAAACGCCTGCTTCTGCACCGAGCGAGCAATGTCGCAATCAGCACGGCAATCGCGCGTGACGTGGACGCGCCGTGCCAGGTCATCGGGAATCCGTACGAGGATCGCGTCTTCAGGCTGCTTCCGGAAATCGCACGAGATCGCGACATCATCTTTGTCGGACGCCTTGTCTCGGACAAAGGCGTTGACCTATTGCTTTCCGCCGGTCGTGTACTCAGGCCAGCGCCGACCGTGACGATCGTGGGCAGCGGCCCGGAGGAGGAAAAGCTGCGCGACCTGGCCCGCGGAATGGATGTGGTCTTCGCCGGCGCAAAGCGCGAGCACGAGCTGGCTCAGTTGCTGAACCGCCATCATATCATTGCCGTTCCGTCCCGGTGGGCAGAGCCGTTTGGTGTTGTTGCCTTGGAAGGAATCGCCTGTGGTTGCGTTGCTGTCGCGTCGAACGGCGGCGGTTTGCCGGAAGCAATCGGGAACTGCGGATTGACCTTCTCAAATGGGAACGAGCACGAGCTGCGCAAATGTTTGCAGCGCCTGATGACCGACGCTTCGCTGCGCGAGTGTTTGCGCGCGAACGCGCCTGCGCATCTCGAACATTTCCGCGGCGGGAACATAGCGCAACGTTATCTCGAACGACTGGCGACATTATGATTCTCATGTCGCATCCAGTCGGTAACGAAAACGTGCGCCAGGCCGCGCTTGGCTTTGCTGAAGCCGGCCTGCTCGATCAATTCTGGACAACGATCAACTGGGACCCAGACTCACCGTTGGACAGAGTGTTGCCCGACAAAATTCGCCGGACGCTTCGCCGCCGTACTTACCCGCCGACGGTTCGAAAACGAACGCGTGCGCTGCCGTTCCGCGAAACGGCGCGGTTACTTCTCGGCGCAATGAACGTCGGCAGCTTTTCGCAACATGAAACCGGATGGTTAAGCATCGACGCGATCTCGCGCGAGCTCGATCGTCACATCGCCGAGGAGCTTTCCAGCAAAGATGCGAACACCTGTGTCTATGCTTACGAGGATTGCGCGCTGGAAAGTTTTCGCGCGGCCGAACGGCGCGGGCAGACGCGGATTTATGATCTGCCGATCGGCTATTGGCGCGCAGCGCAGCGCATTTTTTCCGACGAACGCGAGCGCGAGCCGGAGTGGAGCGCCACGTTAACCGGGACGCGTGACAGTGCGGAGAAGCTTGCGTGGAAAGATGAAGAGCTCCGGCTGGCGCAGCGCGTCGTTGTCGCCAGCGCGTTCACCCAGTCCACGCTCAGCGAATCACCGGCAAAGTACAATGTCGCCGTCGTGCCGTATGGTGGGCCGCCAGTACACGAAGGCGACCTGCTAAACTGCGCTGGGAAATTGCGCATCCTGTTCGCCGGCTCACTCGGTCAGCGCAAAGGGTTGTCCTACGCTTTGCGCGCGGTGGAAATGATCGGGCGCGAGCATTGCGAGCTGACTTTGCTTGGACGCATGGCAGCGAATGATTGCCCTGTCCTCGATGCAGCAGTACGCAGGCACCGCTGGATCCCAACGCTCAGCCACGCAGAGGTGCTCCGCGAAATGCGCGAGCACGACATCGTACTTTTTCCCTCGTTGTTTGAAGGCTTCGGCCTGGTAATTACGGAAGCGATGTCGCAAGGCACACCGGTAATTACGACGCCGCACACCGCCGGGCCGGACATTATCGACGATGGCGTGGATGGTTTTATCGTGCCGATCCGTTCCGCCGAAACGATCGCGCAGAAACTCGATTTGCTGGCAAGTGAGCCCCACCGGCTGCAGGCGATGAAAATGGCCGCACGAGAGAAAGCGCGGCGCCGAACGTGGGAGAATTATCGCCGCCAGCTCGTCGCGGTGGCACGCGAAGTGATGAATAGTTAGCCGACTTCATGCCTGCGCCGGGTAAAACTTTGCCTCCGAACAGAACGCCCCCGCCCTCGGCAGACGCGCCATCAGCGCTCGTCCGCAACATTCGCCGGCTGCTCTGGCTTTACATTTTCCTGCTCGTGATCGAGGGCGCGCTGCGCAAGTGGGTTGTGCCGCAGTTATCGAACCCGCTGCTGCTGGTGCGTGATCCGATCGTCCTGGTTATCTACCTTCTCGCCGCGCGCGCCGGCGTCTGGCCGCGCAATTGGTTCATGTACTTTCTCGTACCGCTCGCACTGCTCTCCTGGATCACCGGAGTTCTGGTACTCGAGCCGTATGTGCCGATGTCGCGTGTACTTATTGTCACCTCCTACGGCTTCCGCTCCAATTTCCTGCACCTGCCGCTCATCTTCGTTTTCGCCAATGTCTTTGACGCTGAAGACGTGAAGAAAATCGGCTGGTGGATTTTGCTCGGCATGATTCCGATGGGACTGATCATGGCGCTCCAGTTCCACGCCTCGCCCGACTCATTCATCAATCGCACCGTGGGGCTCGGTGAAGGCGAACAGATCACGGCCGGCGGCGGCAAGATCCGACCGCCTGGGACATTCTCGTTTATTTCCGGCCCCATCTATTACGTCGCGCTCGCGTCCGCATTCGCGATCTTCGGCGCGCTCTCCCGCGCGACTTACCGCAACTGGCTGCTCGTCGGCAGCGGGCTCAGCATTCTCCTGGCGATTGTTGTTTCCGGGAGCCGGTCGCTTGTTCTTTCCGTGTTGCTGGTTGTTTTCTCGTTAGCTTTTGTGCTTTTGCTTCGACCTGATGCCGTGAATCGTCTCGGCCGCACTTTGTTTGTCATCGTGGTCGCAAGTTATCTTATCACTCGCATTCCGATTGTGCAGCACGGCCTCAGTATTCTGTCCGACCGCTTCACTGAATCGGCCGAGGTTGAGGAAACAAGCGTGACACGTGGACTGATCGAGCGCACGCTCGGTGGATTCACCGAAGGCTTGACTCGCATCAATCGCATTCCACTCGGCGGTTATGGACTCGGGCTGGGCACGAACGTCGGCGCGCGTGCCCTTGTCGGCCGCGTCACATTTTTGCTGGCGGAGAACGAATGGTCACGCGTCCTGCTCGAGAGTGGCCCGATCCTGGGTCTCGCATTTCTTGTCTGGCGTACTGCACTCGTGTGCCGTCTCGGCGCGCTTTCACTGGGCGCACTCGGTCGGGCAGAAATTCTGCCGCTGTTGCTCTTCAGCGCCGGCTTCATTGTTTTGCTGAATGGACAGTTCGGGCAACCGACCAGCCTTGGTTTCGCCGTAGTACTGAACGGTCTCTGCCTTGCCTCGACACGCCCACGCAAGCTTATCGCGCCTCCGCTGCCTTCTACCATCGCGCCGCGCCGGCCCCGTGGCCGCTCACCTTACGCCGAGCGCTTGCACCGCGCTGATCCCACGCCCGCGACCAATGGTTCTGTTGATCGGTAACTACGCGCCCGACCAACAGCAAAGCATGCAGCGCTTCACGCAAATGATGTTGCGCGAGCTGCGCGCTCTCGATCTGCCCGCAAAAGTACTGCGCCCGCAACCGTGGCTGATTCGTTTCCTTCGCCTCCGGGTTCTGAACAAGTGGATCGGTTACTTCGATAAGTACGTCATCTTCCCGCTGCGGCTCCGCGCCGCCGTGAGCCGAGCGCAGATCGTGCACATCTGCGATCATTCGAACGCCGTTTACACTTCACACTTCCGCAACGTCCCCGTGGTGGTGACCTGCCACGATCTTCTCGCCGTGCGCGGTGCACTCGGTGACGAGACTGATTGTCCCGCGTCCATCACCGGCAAACTGCTCCAGCGGTGCATTCTCAGCGGATTGCGCCGAGCGGGCGCCATCGCCTGCGTCTCACATGCAACCGCCGCCGATGCGAAGCGCTTGCTCGCGAGCGCGCCAAAGCCGCCACGCATCAGCGTCATTGAGAACGGGTTGAACTATGATTTCCAAACACTGGAGGAAGGCGAGATCATTCGCCGTTTGGCGCCGGTGCAACGACTCAAGCTCGACCGCCCGTTCGTACTTCATGTTGGCTCAAACCTCCGCCGCAAAAACCGCGACGGCGTTTTGCGCATTTTCGCGAGTACAAAAGAGCAATGGAACGCACAGCTGGTTTTTGCCGGCGAGTCAATCACCGCGGATCTCAGCGCGATGGCGCTGCAGCTCGGAATGACGCATCGCGTTATCAGCATCGTCTCGCCGGAAAGCGAATTGCTCGAAGCACTCTACAATCGCGCTCACGCACTGCTTTTCCCCTCGCGTTTCGAGGGATTCGGCTGGCCTATCGCCGAAGCACAGGCCTGCGGCTGCCCCGTACTCACAAGCAAAGCGGCACCAATGTCCGAAATCGCCGGGGACGCCGCGTTGCTTCGCGACGTCAATGATGAAGACGGCTTCGCGGAGGATTTGCTTCGCCTGCGTAGCGCAGAGTTGCGGGCGAAATATCGCGCGCTCGGATTGCAGAACGCCGCGCGCTTCAGCGCACGCAAAATGGCGGAGCGTTACGTTGCGCTTTACCGCGAGCTCGGCGCAGCAGCATGAAACGATTGCTGATGCTCCTGGCCGTACTCCTGCCATGGAGTTTGCGTCGCGCGTTTCTCCAGCAGCAATTCGGTTTCCAAATTCATCCCAGCGCACGCATCGGTTTCGCCTTCATTTTTCCCTGCCGCTTGATCATGGAGGAAGGGACGAGCATCGGGGATCTCACCGTCGCCAAGAACCTCGATCTGCTGCACCTGAAAGCGCACGCCACGATCGGCCGCGGCAACTGGATCACTGGTTTTCCGCTGGGCGATTCGCCGCATTTCGCGGGCGAACGCGATCGTCGGCCCGAGCTCATCCTGGGCGAGCACTCCGCCATCACCAATCGGCACCTCATTGATTGCACCAGCTCGATCAGCATCGGCGCGTTCACCACGATTGCCGGTTTCCAGTCGCAATTCCTTTCGCACTCGATCGACATTCGCGCGAACCGCCAGGCATCGCGTCCGATCCACGTCGGCAGCTATTGTTTTGTCGGGACTGATTGCGTCCTGCTCGGTGGCGCGGCTCTGCCCGATTACTCTGTCCTCGGCGCGAAATCGCTCCTAAACAAAAGCTACACGCAAACGCATAGGCTTTATGGCGGTGTGCCCGCGCGCGAAGTACAAACGCTCCCGGCCGACTCCGCTTATTTCCACCGCCGCGAAGGCTTCGTCGTTTAGCTTGAGAGTTCTGCAAACAGTGCAGACGCTGAATCCGCGCACTGGCGGAGTTGCGCGTGCTGTTCTCGCGTTGAGTCGGGAGATGGAAAAACGCGGCGCGCAGATCACGGTCGTCGCCCAGGATGATCCCGCCGCGCCCTGGCTATCCGATTCGCCGTTGAACATCATCGCAGTTGGCGGAGGAAAATCGAGCTACCGCTACTCGCGCGCGCTGGCTGATTGGCTGCGGGAGCACATCACTGAGTACGACTGCGCCATCGCGAATGGCCTCTGGCAATACCACAGCTTCGCTCTTGCGCGCGAGTGCGGCAGAACGCGGACGCCGTACTTCGTTTTTCCGCACGGCATGCTTGATCCCTGGTTCAAGCACACCTACCCGCTGAAGCACCTGAAAAAATGGCTCTACTGGCCGTGGGCGGATTACCGCGTGCTGCGCAATGCGGCCGCCGTCATCTTCACCTCGGAAGAAGAACGGCAGCTCGCGCGCGAATCGTTCTGGCTTTACCGCGCCAACGAAATTGTCTCACCCCTAGGCGCGGAAGCGCCGGCCCAGGCAGGCAGCGGCGCGAAGAATCTTTTCCTGGCGAAATTCCCGGAAGTGGAAAAAACGCGCATGCTGCTTTTCCTCGGCCGCATTCATCCCAAAAAAGGTTGCGACATGCTGATCGATGCGCTCCCGCGCCACGCCTTGACTGACGAGCCGCTCTCCCTGGTACTCGCTGGGCCGGACCAGATCGGCTGGCAAGCGCAATTGCGCGAGCGGCTCGCGCGCATGGACGTGTCACCTCGCGTCATTTTCGCCGGCATGCTCGAGGGAACGCTGAAAAACGGTGCGTTCGGGAATGCCGACGCCTTCATTTTGCCCTCGCACCAGGAAAACTTCGGCATGGCGGTGATCGAGGCGCTCGCGTTCGGCGTTCCAGTACTCATTTCGGATAAAGTGAACATCTGGCGCGAGATCGAAGCCGAGCGCGCAGGCTATACCGAACCGGACGATCTCGCCGGCACGACGCGTCTGGTCGAGCGTTGGCTGCATACTGCTCCCGCCGATCGGGAACAGATGCGCGAAAACGCCCGCCGATGTTTTCAGCAACGCTTTGAAATCGGCCGCGCCGCCGATTCACTTTTAAGAATTTTGCGCGAGCGCACGCGATGAAAATCACCGTCGTACTCGGCGCGTTTTTTCCCGTGCCGCCGACAATGGGCGGGGCGGTTGAAAAAGCATGGTTCGCACTGGCGCACGAGTTTGCCTCGAGGGGTCACGAAGTAACGATGGTATCGCGCGCGATGCCGGCTCTGCCGCGCGAAGAATTCACCCGCGGCATTCGGCACCTTCGCGTGGCCGGCTTCGATACTCCGAGATCGCTTATCTGGCTGAAGTTGCTCGATTTGGTGTATTCGCTTCGGGCGCGCCGCATTCTTCCGCGGGCAGACATCCTCGTGACGAACACCTTCTGGCTGCCGCTGCTCGTGCGCGATTCACAACGCGGAAATATTTACGTCCACGTGGGGCGTTATCCGAAAGGGCAAATGCGTTTCTACAAACGCGCCGCGCGTTTGCAGGCGCCTTCGAGCGAAATCGCAGAGGCGATCGCGCGCGAAGCGCCGTCATTGCGTGCAAGAACAATCGCGATTCCGTATCCGGGGCCGCCAGCCAATGCCGCTGAACCGTCATTCCATGCCCGCGAAAAAATCGTTCTTTACGTCGGCCGCGTGCACCCGGAAAAAGGCGTCCACTTGCTGGTCGAAGCGTTCGCTGGCAGCGAACTTGCGGGATGGAAACTCGTGGTTACCGGATCAACGGAAACTAAGTACGGTGGTGGCGGCGGCGAGTACGCGGCGCGCTTGCGCGACCTCGCCGGCAACGCTGATGTCGAATTTCACGGACCAATCTTTGATCAAGCGCAGCTTCAGCAGCAGTACTCACGGGCACGAATCTTTCTTTATCCTTCGCTCGCCGTGCACGGCGAAACTTTTGGTCTCGCTCCGCTGGAAGCGATGTCGCACGCTTGCGCGGTGATCGTTTCCAGCCTGGCCTGCTTTCGAGAGTTCATCATTCCTGGGCAGACCGGTTTCGTCTTCTCCGAAAACACTGCCGAGTCGCTCGCGGGCACATTGCGTTCAGTCATCGCGAACGAGAGTGATCTTGCGCGAGTAGCCGAAGCTGGCCGGCACAAGTCGGAGGAATTCTCGCTGCCGCGCGTAGCTGATCGTTTCCTCGCTGATTTCCAAACCGTCATCCTACATGGCGAACGAGCAGATCGTTAATCAAAACCAGCAGACTGCCTTCGAATCCCCCTGGAGCGGCAGCGAACGCATGATGCGTGCACTTTGGGAATTCTGCTGGCTCGTTTTCTGCCAGTGGACGCCCAAGCCACTCAACCCGTGGCGGCTGTTTTGGCTGCGGGTGTTTGAAGCGACAATCGAAGGGAAGCCGTTCGTGCATCAACGCGCCCGCATCGCCATTCCGTGGAATCTCACGTTGCGCGACCGCGCCTGCCTAGGCGATCGTGCGAACGCTTACACGCTTGGCCAAATCGAGATCGGCCAACGTGCGACGGTCGCCCAGGAAGTTTACCTCAGCACCGGCAGCCACGATTTCACGCAATCCGGCATGCCGCTGACCGTCGCGAAAATCACCATCGAACCGGACGCGTTTATCGGCGCGCGCGCATTCGTTTTGCCTGGCGTGACAATCGGCGCCCGCAGCGTCATTGGCGCGTGCTCGGTCGTGACGAAAGATGTGCCGCCGGATGTGATCGCGGCGGGGAATCCCTGTCGCGTGTTGCGATCGCGATGATTTCGTCATCCCAGGCGAAGCAAAGCCAGCGCTCGAGAAGCAGTACCGGGAACTTAGCAGCACGGCACTCCTCCTCGCCCGGAATGACAACGAGCAAAGTTCCTGTTTCCGTCATCGTTCCCGTCAAAAATGAGGCGGCCAATTTGCCGCGTTGCCTCGACGCGGTGAAATGGGCGGACGAAATCCTGGTTGTCGATTCCCAGAGTACCGACGGCTCCGCGACGATCACCGAGTCGCACCACGCCAGCGTCGTGCAGTTCCATTTCAACGGCACGTGGCCGAAGAAGAAGAACTGGGCTCTCGAAACCGTGCCATTTCGAAATGAATGGGTCTTCATTTTGGACGCCGACGAAGTGTTGCCGCCCGAAGCGGGGCCGGAATTTGCTCGCGCCATCGCCAACGCCGGTGACATTGCAGGTTATTGGATCAACCGGCGGTTCATGTTCATGGGAAAATGGTTGCGGCACGCCTATTACCCGAATTGGAATCTGCGCCTGTTCCGGCACGCGCTCGGCCGCTACGAAAAGCTCACCAACGCCGCGACGGATAGCGGCGACAACGAAGTCCATGAGCACGTCGTAGTACGCGGGCCGACGGCGCGGCTGCGGGTCGAGATGGACCATTACGCGTTTCCGTCAGTCGCGGTCTTCGTGGAAAAGCACAATCGGTACTCAAATTGGGAAGCAAAAGTCGCAGCGGACACTCTCATGCACGGAAGCGCGAAGAGGATCACCGGCACGAACGTCGGTACTCGGCGGCAATTGAAAACGCTTTTTTTGAAAATGCCGTTCCGCCCGCTGCTCCGTTTCTTGTACGTGTATGTCTGGCAAAAAGGTTTTCTCGATGGCGCGCAAGGTTATTATTTCGCCAGGTTACACGGATTTTACGAGTTCCTTTCTGTGGCAAAAACGCGCGAGTTATGCGTTCGCGAGCGCGACATTGCGTTGAGGAGAAAGTAGCTTCTCGTCAGCTCAAATTCTGTTACCGCTGACCCGAAGAGGAAAATGATTGCCACCGACACTTACACCATCGGCCACTCGCCCGATCCGGATGACGCCTTCATGTTCTACGCCATCGCGGCGGAGAAGATCGATTTGCGTGGCTACAAATTCCGGCATCAGCTCGAGGATATCGAGACTTTGAACGAGCGCGCGATGCGAGGGGAGCTGGAGATTTCCGCCGTTTCCATTCACGCCTACGCGCATATTACCGCGAAGTACGCGCTGCTCTCGTGCGGCGCGAGCATGGGCGACGGCTACGGGCCGCTGCTTGTCTGTCCTCACGAGATGCAGACGAGCGATGCCCGCGAATGGTTGCGGGGCAAAACCATCGCCGTGCCCGGAACGATGACGAGCGCGTTTCTCGCGCTGCAACTTTATCTGGGTGAATTCCAGCACGTTGTCGTGCCGTTTGATCAGATTTTCAATTCGGTGAAAAGCAGGCGAGCCGAGGCCGGACTCATCATTCACGAGGGCCAGCTCACCTATGCGCGGGCTGGTTTCCACAAAATCATCGATCTCGGCGAATGGTGGACCAGCAGAACTGGCCTGCCATTGCCCCTGGGCGGAAATGTTTTGCGGAAAGATATGCCGCTGAATGTGCAGCGTGATCTGGCGGCGATTCTGCGCGAAAGCATCGATTACGGGTTGGCGCATCGCGAGGAGGCGGTGCGTCATTCGATGCCTTACGCGCGCGACATGGACGACAAGCTCGCGTCTAGGTTTATCGGCATGTACGTGAATGAGTACACGCGCGACTACGGCGAGCGCGGGCGGGAAGCGATCCGGCGTTTTCTGGGCGATGCGCGGGCGGCAGGTTACGTTGCGCGCGAGGTTACAGTCGAATTTGTGGAATAGCTCACGTTATCCCGAGCGCAGCCGAGGGATCCCGGGAAGTTATCTTAACGTTTGCGCCGCGGGATCCCTCGACTCCGCTCCGCTGCGCTCGGGATGACCGGCAGGCACACCGCACTTACGGCTTCTTCTTCTCCGCCTTGCCTTTGCCGATGGATTCCATGACAAACGTTTTCACGCGCTCCCCTTCTTTTTTGAAGCCGGTGGAGAAATCGTGCGTTCCGTACTCGAAAAGTACGACGAAGCAGAAGGTGAAAAAGACGAACAGGACGAGCCAGAAGAGCCCCCGAATGAGAGACATCGGCGGAGAGTAGAGCAGCCGTTGTGCCGGGTCAATTCACAGCGCCGAAAGCGGCTCGGTGCATCGCATGTTCGCCTGCGGCGACTTGCCGGCGGCAAGATTCCGCGGAACTGGAAAGCTTAGCTCAACACAGGCGCACTACGTTCCAGGCGCACGAAAGTTGACCGTCTTTCGCACGGCCTGGTCGACTTCCTCCGGCGCAATCAGGACTGTGATCCGCGATTTGAGGCTTCCGCTGGCGTTGACGGCCAGTGACAGAGCTGAGGCGTCCACGTTGTTGGGCAGGTCGGCTATGATAATAAAATCGTCGTCGCCGAAGGCATAGTAGAATGCGTCGAGTCGTCCGCCCATGCTCTTGACTGATTGCTCAGCCGCCTCGCGACGCTTCGACCCGCCCTCCTTCAGCAGGCCCTTCAAACCTCCATCTGAGTACGATCCGCGAATGAGATATTTTGGCATTTGCTCGCTCCTTTGGGTTAACGCTTCCTAACGCTGTTTCAATGCGCCGGCACCAGTGATCGGCACGCATACGCTGCACAAGCCGCAGTCAACGAGCAACACAATAACGCGGTCACCATCCCGCGCCGCGGTACCAACGGTTTTTACCCGTTCCCGAACATTCTCCGCGACCGCGGCAAGGCTGCACAGCCCCTGGTTGAATGACTTCCCTAAGCTGCGATTCTGCGCCATGCGCGTGCCGCTCCTCGACTTAAGCGAGCAATACCGCGCGCTCGCTGGGCCCATTCGCGAGCAGCTTGAGGAGGTGTTGTCTACGCAACGCTTCATTTTAGGGCCGAAGGTGGAGCAATTTGAAACCGCGCTCTGCCAATTCACCGGCGCCCAGTTCGCCGTCGGCGTTTCTTCCGGGACCGACGCGCTGCTGGCGGCGCTAATGGCTGTCGGGATCGGCATCGGCGATGCGGTAATCACGACGCCATTTTCATTCTTCGCCACGGCAGGCTGTATCGCGCGCACGGGCGCGGTACCGGTTTTCGCGGATATCGACCCGGAGACTTTCAACATTTCGACGCGTGCGCTGCGACGTTTCATCGAAGGTGAATGCCGCCGCCAAAACGGCAGGTTGATGACGACGGACGGCGAGACGATTCGCGCCATCGTGCCAGTGCATCTTTACGGTTTGTGCTGCGACATGGACGCGGTGATGGATGTTGCCCGTGAGTACGGGCTGATCGTGATCGAGGACGCCGCCCAGGCGCTCGGTGCACAGTTTCCTCAGGGCAGCGGCCCGGGCGCGGCCGGTACTATGGGTGATATTGGTTGCTTCAGCCTTTATCCTTCGAAAAATCTCGGCGCCGCTGGTGACGCCGGCGCAATCGTTTGTAACAATGGCGAACTTGCGGCGCGCATTCGCATTTGCCGACAACACGGAATGGAGCCGCGCTATCACCATCAGTTTATCGGCGGCAATTTCCGGCTCGATGAAATGCAGGCGGCCATCCTGAACGTGAAGCTGCCGCACCTGACGTCGTGGTCCGCGGCAAGGCGCAAGGTGGCGGATTTGTACCGGGAGGAATTTGCCCGCCGAAAACTCGAGTCGCGCGTCACCTTGCCGTTCGAGCCGTATCGCGGCCGGGTTCCTGAGCATCACATTTATCACCAGTTCGTGATCCGGGCACGCAATCGGGACGAGCTCAGGGCGCATCTCGCGGCGAACGAAATCGGCACCGAAATCTACTACCCGGTGCCGCTGCATTTGCAGGAATGTTTTCGCTATCTTGAGTACGAGCGCGGTGAGTTCCCGGAAGCGGAACGTGCTGCTCGGGAAGTCCTGGCGTTACCGATGTATCCCGAGCTCACCGCCGAGCAGCAGCGGTTCGTTGTCGAGAAAATCGCGCAGTTTTACGGCGCCTAAGCGACGACTTGCGGGCGATTGCGGCCGCCTATATTATCGCGCGACTTTGTAGGGCGGGCGCTCCGCCTGCCCGCTTTCGGGCGACGAGAGCAGTTGACCTATGATTCGGCGGAAACGGGTAGGTTCCGGAGTGGCCAAACGGGGCAGACTGTAAATCTGCTGGCTTTACGCCTTCGCTGGTTCGAATCCAGCCCTGCCCAATCTACCGCCGCCTGGAACTCGCGTGCCTGGAAGTGCGGGAACCGGAACGCGAGCTGCTTCGCCCCGAAGAGCGTCCGCTGCTGTGCGACCGAGTACCGCCCTTGGAAGAAGAACTCCGGGAACTCGAGCCGTGACCGCGCGAACCCGCTGAGCTGGACTCGGCGCGCCCTGATCTGCTTCCCTGATGGCTGCTGCTGCTGCGCTTGTGGCTGCTGCTCGAACCGCCGCGTGTACTTCGTCCGTGCGAAGCCGAGCCGCGGCTGCCCGAGCGGCTGTGTGAACGCGAGCTGCCGGCGCGAGATTTGGAAGCACTGCCCTTCGATGAAGTACTGCGTGAGCTTCGGCTACTCGAGCGCGATTTGCCCTTGCCGTGGCTACTCCGCTCGTGTGACTTGCTCTTGCCCTGCGAACTGCTGCTTTTTCCTGAACGGCTGCTTTTTCCTGAACCGCTGCCTTTTCGCGAAGAGCGGCCTTTGCTGCTCTTGCTGCGTTTACCGCCGCCGATTCCGATCACTTCCTTCGCTGCCGTCATCACCGGTTTGCGCGTCGAAATCGCCCTTCCAGCTACCGCGCCGACCACACCGCCAACAACTGAACCGACGGCCGCGCCGGCCGCGGTGCCACTCGTCGTCGGGATCGGTGGTACTTCTACATTGCCGATTGCGGGAACTCTGATTTCAGAGCTTGAATGCTGCCCGCTTGATTTGTCGCTTTCTTCGTCTGGCATCGAAATCCTTTCGTTGGTTTTAAGCTGAATCGGATCGTGCAGCGACAATAGCCGCTTCAGCCGGCGGGAATTCGCATCCACGCCGTGAAGCTCTTCTGAATCGGAGCCGAAAAGTGAGTTAGCGTGAACCGCGGTCGCCGCGATCCGAGCGGCCATAACCGCCGCCACCACCGCCGCCGCCGTATCCACCGCCGCCACGGCCATAACCGCCGCCGCCGCGGCCACCACCACCGCCCCCGTATCCACCGCCACCTTGTGGTCGCGCTTCACGTGGACGCGCCTCATTCACGGTGAGCGGACGGCCTTCAACGGTCTTGCCGTTGAACTGCTGGATCGCATTTTGCGCGTCCTGCTCGGAGCCCATGGTCACGAACGCGAAGCCGCGCGATTTGCCGGTGAATTTATCCTGCATGAGCATGACATCCTGCACAGTACCGGCCTGCGCGAAGAGGTCCTGAAGGTCGGTCTCTGTCGTATTGAACGAAAGATTCCCAACGTATAACTTGGTTCCCATTTCTCTGAGTTTATTCTGAGAAACGCGGCCGGGTCACTGTTCCCGGGAATCGGATTTCAAACTGCCACTGAATAAACTCAACTGACAATTCACCAACTGCCCCAGCGCTGTTTCTTCTGCGGCCTTTTAGGTGCTTTCGCCCGAGAACGCAACAACAATTACAGCCTTTCACTTGAGTACATCATCCCGAGCGAAGCGACGCGAACTCAAGCGATCCCCTGTAGCCGTCGTTAACGGCTGGCCGCGGCATTGCTGCCATGTTCGCGAAAAAAGTACCACGTCGGAAGGCGAGTGCATTGGCTGAGGGAATGAAACGCGTTGCCATTGTTGCCGCAGGAATCGTTAGCCCCCTCGGCTTCGGGTTAACGGAAACGCTCGCCTGCCTGCGCAGCGGCCGCGATTGCGTCACGCCGGTGAGTACTTTCGACGTCAGCAAAACGCGCTGCAAAACCGCGGCGCAGGTGGATGACACGCGTTTGCTTCCCCGGAAAAGCAGCGGCCGCCGCCAGCAGCGGCTTCATCGCGTTTCGCACATGACCATCGCCGCACTCGATGAACTGCGGCAGTACTCGCCCGACTTCGTGCCCGAAATTGCGATGGTGGGAACAACCAGCGGCGGCATGAGTTTCGGCGAACAATTCTACCGCAAACTGAATCAGAAGAGCCATTGCGCAGCCGTTTGGATCGCCAATTATCCACCACAAAAAGCAATCGTTGACGCGCTGGAAAGGTTCGGAATCGACGCGCCCGCGCAGGTAATCGCGAACGCCTGCGCCTCAGGCACCAACGCGATAGGTCACGCATGGCTCGGCATTCGTTCGGGGCAGTACAGCCGCGTGCTGGCCGGCGGCTACGACGCGCTCTCGGAGCTGGTATTCGTCGGGTTCGATTCGCTCCAGGCGGCAACGCCGGAAAAATGCCGCCCGTTTGACGCGCACCGTTCCGGCATGGTGCTGGGCGAAGGCGCGGCATTGCTGGCGCTTGAAGAATGGGAATCGGCTGAACGGCGCGGCGCTGAAATCCTCGGCGAAATCGTGGGGTACGGAATCTCCACCGACAATCATCACCTCACGCAACCGAACCCGGACGGGAGCGGGGCGCGCACAGCCATGCAGGCCGCTTTAACGAGCTCTGGCCGGGAGCCGGAAGACATCGGCTACATCAACGCGCACGGCACCGCGACATTGTTTAATGATTCATCCGAAGGCAAGGCTATCGGCGAGTTATTCAACGGCATTCCCGTCAGCTCGACCAAGAGCATGATGGGTCATTCTCTCGGCGCAGCGGGCGCAATCGAGGCGATTGTCAGTTTGCTCGCGTTAAAGTACCAATTCCTGCCGCCGAATATTAACTTCGAAAAGCTCGACCCCGAGCTGTCGTTGAACATCGTCGCTAACGACGCGCGAGAGGGAGAGCTTAAGTACGCGTTGTCGAATTCGTTCGGGTTCGGCGGCACCAATGCCAGCATCGTCTTGCGTGCGGCGTAAATCGTCACGGGTGGTGCTTAGCGCAGCGAAGTAGAAACAGGACAAATGAAAATCGCGGGCGCGGGTTGGGTTACGCCGCTGGGAGCTGATGTGGAGCAAGTCTGGGGACGGCTGCTCTCCGGCGAGACGGCACCCATCGAGCCACTCGTAAACGAGCAAAACGGCGCGCGCTACCTCGTTAGGCGCATCCCGCGCGACGCGCTGACGAATTTGCCCCCGCATCCGCGTCTTCGCCGGGCGAGCGCGATCTCGCGTTTTGCCGCCGCAGCGGGACTGAACGCGCTGCACGGTACTGAAGTTGACCCGGCGCGCACGGCACTCATTTTCGCGATCTCGAACGGCGGAGTCATTTACACCCGGCGCTTTTATGCCGAAATCGTAAGCTCAGGCGCGCAATCAGCCAGTCCGCTGCTTTTCCCGGAAACAGTTTTCAATGCGCCGGCCAGTCATCTCGCCGCCATTCTTGGGATAACCGGCGCATCGTACACCGTCGTCGGCGATGGTGCCGTGGGCATTCTCGCGCTGAAGCTTGCCGAGGACTTGCTGGCCGCGCGGCAAGTTGAAGCGTGCCTTGTCGTCGGGGTGGAAGAACTCGACCCGCTCGTTTGCGAAGCTTACCGCCGCTGGCGTTTGCTGCGCGACCCGACGCGACCGCAAAGTCAACGCGGCATGATATTGAGTGAAGGCGCTGGCGCCGTGCTGCTCCGCAATGACAGCGGCGATATGGCAATCGAGACCGTTGATCCGGGTGAAAATTTTTTCAGCCGTGACGAAATTGCCGGTAAACTGAGGCGCGCCGTCGCCCGGCTGCCTTCTGAGTACGAGGTAGGTATCGGCAGCGCAAATGGCACCTTCATCGATCAGGCAGAACGCGCCGCGCTCGGCACAAAGTTGACGCTGTACTCACCGAAGCTCGCGCTCGGCGACAGCATCGGTGCGTCGGTGCTGTGGCAAGTGATCGTCGCGCAGCAGGCATTGCGTAGCGAAAAAGTACCTGGCGCGGAGGTCGCGAATGCGCGTCGCGCTCTCGTGCTGGCCTGCGGTGTGAACCAGCAACTTGGGCTATGCACCATTCGCAGCCTGTAATTGCCATGCCGCAGGAACTCGCGAAGCCATTTCGCTTTGCAACACTGAGCCGCTGCGATACCTTCGGCGGCGCAAATGCGAATGCGGGCAGCGACGGTTTTTTTTCTCCTCCTCCCCGCCGCTCCGCTTGTGCCCGGCGCGGTCTTAGACACCCCGCAGAACCAGCCCATCGAGATCACCTCGACCGGTGAGACGCGCTATGAAAACGGGGTGGCTTTTGCCAATGGCGACGTCGCCATTCATCTCGGCGACACCGACATTTACGCGGACTCGGCCCAGTACGATTCCCACAAGCACGAGGTCACGGCGGAAGGCCACGTGCGCATTTACCGCGAGAACAAGCTCTACATCGCACAGCACGGCACCTACAACCTCGATACCAAGGAAGTACACGCCGACCAGATGCGGACTTCCTCCGACCCATACCTCGTGAGCGGCCAAACGCTCCAGGCGTTTGCCGATAACCACGTCGTCGTGCAGGACGGCATCTTCACCACGGATGACGCAAGCAACCCCAATTTCCACCTGCGCGCGCACAAAGTACGCATTTACGAGAATGACCGCGTCATTTTCCAGAACGTCACCTTTTACATCGGCAACATTCCCGTTTTCTGGTGGCCGTATTTATACCAGTCGCTCAATGACGCATTTTCCTTCAGCGTCTCGCCGGCGTTTCTGAGCGAATGGGGACCCTCGCTGCTGACCGAGGTGACGTTCCCGATTTACGATAAACTCAAAGGCCGCGTGCGCCTGGATTATCGCACACGACGCGGCGCGGCCATCGGTTTCGAAACCGACATCAATTACGGCAAAGACGACAATAGCTTCGCTCACCTCGTCACCTACTTCGCCGATGACCAGAACCCGAACATCAACCGCACCGCCCTGGACCGTACTGCCATCGGCAGCGGCCGTTACCGGATTACGTTACAGGATCGCACCGAGTTCACGGATGACATTTACGGCATCGTCGATGTCACAAAGCTAAGCGACCCGTACTTGCTCCAGGATTTTTACCAGAGCGAGTTCCGGCTCAATCCGAACCCGGACAATGTCGTTGCCGTCACCAAAACCGATCCGATCTATACGCTCACCGGCATCGCACGTTTCCAGGCAAACGCGTTTTTCGAGACCACGGAGCGCCTGCCCGAAATCGCGCTCGACATCAAGCGGACGCCGATTTTTGGCAGCCCTATTTTCTACGAAGGCGAAACCAGCATCGCTGATCTGCGGCGGGATTTCCCGGTCGGCTCAGTGTTCCAGGATTACGAGAGCTGGCGGCTCGATAGCTTTCACCAACTCCTGTTCCCGAACACGTACTTCGGCTGGCTTAGCATCGTGCCGCGGGTCGGGTTTCGCGCCACCTACTACAGCGAAACGCGCGATGTGGGAAAAACGATTTTTCCCACGAACAACGATCCTTTCACGCCCACTTTTCTTTTGCCCGACAACACGCAGCTGTATCTCGATGACGCGAGGACGCGGCTGCTTTTTAACGCCGGCGTGGAAGCATCCTTTAAGCTCTCGCGCGCCTGGGAAGACGTGCAGAGCCGCTGGCTCGGCCTCGATGGATTGCGTCACGTTATCCAGCCGTTCACGAACTTTTCCTGGGTCTCGAACGGCGGCGTTGATCCCGCGGCCATCCTGCAGTTCGATCGCTACGAGCCCTCGACGCAATTGCGCCCGATCGATTTCCCGCAGTTCACTTCCATCGACTCCATCGATCACTGGACCGTGTGGCGTTTCGGTGTGAGCAACCGGCTCGAGACCCGGCGGGACGACAGCAACGTCACCTGGCTCGAGCTGCAAAACTATTTCGATGTAAACATCGACAATCCTTACGACCGTGAGCCGTACTCAAACTTCTTCACCAAAGTACGCTTCAACCCGGTGCCGTGGGCGTCGCTTTCGATCGATTCACAGGTGCCGGCGTTCGACAAAGGTTTCACCGAGGTGAACACCACCATCGCCTTCCAGCCGATCTCGCGCTTTCAGATCAATCTCAGTCACCGCTATCTGTATAACAATCCCTCGTTCCAGAACAGCAGCCTTTTCGACGTTGGCGGCTACTACCGCATCAACGATAACTGGGGGGTAGCCATCGAGGAACAGTACGAAGCTGCCACCGGAGTCATCCAGCAGCAGCGTTACGCGGTTTACCGCGATCTTTCGAGCTGGGTGGCATCGTTTGGTGCGGTGGTGCGCGACAATGCCGGCGTGAAAGAGTACGGCGTGCTGCTCACCTTCACATTAAAGGCATTCCCCCGCTTTGGGTTTAACCTCAATTTCGACCCCGGTGGCGCGGGGCAGTAGGCTGCCCAGCTTCGTCATTCCAAACGAAATCGAGGAATGCCGTGGCGCCTCTACCGTAACTTCACGGGATCCCTCGACTTCGCTTCGCTGCACTCGGGATGACAAAGGGAAAAGTAATCGCGCGGCGCACAATTTGCAGTAGCATTTCGCCTCTTCGCCTATGCAGCACGGCATGAATCTCGCAATCGTCGGCTCCGGCTATGTCGGCCTGGTCACGGGCGCCTGTTTCGCCGATGTCGGCCACAACGTCATCTGCGTGGATAATGATCCGCGCAAAATCGAGTCGTTGCGCGCCGGCAAAGTACCGATCTATGAGCCGGGCCTGGAGGAGCTGATTCACCGTAACGTGGCCGCGCAGCGACTCCGATTCACCGGCAGCATCAAGGAAGGCGTGGATCATTCGCAGATCATTTTCATCGCTGTGCCCACGCCGCCGCAGCCGGACGGCAGCGTTGACTTAAGTTTCATCGAGAAAGTGGCGCGCGAAATCGCCGGCGTACTCACCGATTACCGCGTCATCGTTGATAAAAGTACCGTGCCGGTAAAGACGGGCGAAAAAGTCGCCGAGTCGATCCGCCGCTACAACCGGCATGGCGCCAAGTTCGACGTGGTGAGCAATCCGGAATTCCTGCGCGAAGGCTGCGCCGTCGCGGACCTCATGCAGCCCGATCGGATCGTCATCGGCGCCCAAAGCGAGCACGCCATTGACCTGATGAAGAAAGTTTACGAGCCATTCATGGCGCCGATTCTCGTCACCGACGTAAACAGCGCCGAGCTGATCAAGCACGCCGCAAACTCATTTCTGGCGCTGAAGATTTCGTACATTAACGCCGTGTCGGCGATCTGCGAAGCAAGCGGGGCAGACATCGAGAAAGTCGCCGATGGCATCGGCATGGACCGGCGCATCGGCCGTAATTTCCTGAACGCCGGCATCGGTTACGGCGGTTCCTGTTTCCCTAAAGACATCGCTGCATTCATCACGATCAGTGAGCAGCTCGGCGTGCCATTCACGCTGCTGAAAGAAGTACAGCGCATCAACGCCGCGCAGAAGGACCGGTTCCTGAAAACAATTCGCGACACGCTCTGGGTGCTTCGCGAAAAACACATTGCTGTCTGGGGACTCACGTTTAAGCCGGACACGGATGATATTCGCTCATCCGTCGCCATCGACCTCGTCGCTGACATGCTGCGCGAAGGGGCGCACGTTTCCGTTTACGACCCGAAAGGGATGGAGCGCGCCTGCGAGGTTGCCGCGATCAAGGGCGCACGTTTTTGCGAGAGCGCGCTTGATGCGGCGGAAGGGGCGGAAGCGCTGGTCATCTCGACGGAATGGTCCGAGTTCGGCAACATTGACCTCGCCGTGGTGAAGGAGAAAATGACGACGCCCATTGTTTTCGATGGCCGCAATTTATTCGATCCAACAACGATGGCGAAAGTGGGCTTCCGTTATCACTCCATCGGTCGCGCCCCGCTCACGCCGGCTTAAATTCGCAGGCTGCATAGCGCTCATCCCGAGCGAAGCCGAGCGATCCCGCTAAGTTAGGGAGCGCTGCGGCCGCGGTACTCTGCCAGTCGCAGTCGCGCCGTTCCGAATGACGCCGTTGCAAGACTCTTCGCGCCGCTCCGCGCTCGACGCTCTGCGCCGCTGGCGAACAACGACGGAATTCGCTGATGCGATTTTGCAGAACGTGTTCGCGCGATCGCAGCTCAGCGCATCAGATCGCGCTTTTGCCCAGGAGCTCTTCTATGGCGTCCTGCGCAATCTGACACTGCTCGATTTCTGGATCGGTTTCTTGCGCCGCGGCAGAATTGAAGCCGCGCTTCGCGACATTCTCCGCCTCGGCTTGTACCAACTTTTTCTTCTTGGGTCGTCCGAGCATGCCGCGGTTTACGAGACAGTCGAGCTCGCATCGAAACAGCAGCGTCCTGTCGTTAACGCGGTACTACGCGCCGCTCTTCGGCAAAAAGACAAACTCCTGGAACAAACGAGCGCTGAACCACTGGCCGTTCGCCTTTCGCATCCCGCATTCCTGATCGACCGGTGGCAGAACGCGTTCGGGCCCGATGCTACAGCCAGGCTGTGTCATTGGAACAACCAGCCTCCTGTACTCTACGCCCGCGTCAATCGGCTCCGGACATCGGTCTCTGACTTTCTTGCCACACATCCCGGCGCCTCACTTTTGCCCGGGTACGACAGCTTCGTCTCGTTAACGAGAATTCAGGACCTCGGACGCGGCGAGTTCTACGTGCAAGACCCGAGTACCGCCTGCGCCTGCGAACTCTTGCGGCCGCGTCCCGGCGAACGGGTTCTGGACGCCTGCGCCGCACCAGGAGGTAAGAGCGCGTACTTAGCCGAGATGATGAACAATCGGGGCGTCATCGTTGCCTGCGACCGCAGCCCGAAGCGCGTGGAATTGCTGCGTACAAATCTCGCCCGACTCGGAGTGACAAACGCGGCCATCGCAAATCATGATTGGCGCAGCGGTACACTCGCAGCCGATGAATTCGACCGCATTCTTCTCGATGCGCCCTGCTCAAACACCGGCGTCATGCGCCGGCGCGTGGACGTGCGCTGGCGTTTGCGACCGGATGAGTTCACGCAGATGCATGAGCTGCAAATGACGATCGCGCGAAACGTGATCCCGCTGCTGAAACCGGGCGGCATTCTTGTTTACAGCACGTGCAGTCTCGAGCGCGAGGAAAACGGGGGCGTCATCGAGCAGATCGAGCGGGAATTCCCGCGACTAAAGCTCGATGTGATGAAATCAGTGCTGCCGTTTCGTGATCAATTCGACGGCGCATTCGCGGCACGACTCATCTCTCATTAGGCAGCAGGCGAAAGAAAAAATGTTTGCCACGCCAGCGCATCCGGGCGCTGAGTACGATTACCTTTTGCGACGCAGGAGTTCACTCTCGCATCGATGCGGCGCGCGTTTTTCATACGAACGGCGTCGGTTGCGAGCCACTTCATCGCGGAATCGATTCACGAGTTGCAACGTCTCAGCCGGGTGGAATCATAGCGGCTTATGCAGGATTCACGTCTGGAGAAACTCGCGGAAGTTCTCATCGGTTATTCCACTGAGGTTAAGCGAAACGAAAAAGTACTGATCGACGGCTTCGACGTGCCGGATGAGATGATCGTCGCGCTCGTGCGCGCGACGCGAAAACGCGGTGCGGTCCCTTTCGTGCAACTGCATCATGCTCGATTGAGCCGCGAGCTGGCGCGGGAAGCTAACGAGACGCAGTTAAACTTGCAGACGCGGCATGAACTGGCCCTGATGAAACACATGGACGCGTATGTGGCGCTGCGCGGCAGCCACAACATCACCGAAATGGCTGACGTGCCGGGCGAGCAGATGAAGCTGGTCGCGAAAAAAATCCGGCCGCTCATCGATCATCGCGTCAAAAACACGAAGTGGGTGGTGTTGCGCTGGCCCACCTCGGCCATGGCGCAACTCGCCGGCATGAGTACGGAGGCGTTTGAGGATTTCTTTTTCCAGGTCTGCACGCTCGATTACCGCAAATTGCAACCGGGCATGAAAGCGCTCCAGAAGCTGATGGAGAAAACTGATCGCGTCGAAATCCGCGGGCCGGGGACGGACCTGCGCTTCAGCATCAAAGAGATTCCGGCGGTCATTTGCGGTGGCGATCGCAACATTCCGGACGGTGAAGTTTTTACCGCGCCGGTGCGCGATTCCGTTAACGGCTCGGTCAGTTTCAACGCGCCGTCCATTTACCAAGGCACGAGCTTCGATAAAATCCGTCTCGAGTTTGAGAATGGAAAAGTGGTGAGGGCAACGAGCAATGACTCGGGCAGGCTGAACGAGATCCTTGATTCAGATGCCGGCGCCCGCTTCATCGGCGAGTTTTCCATCGCGTTTAATCCGCACATTCTTCATCCCATCCGCGATATTTTGTTCGACGAAAAGATCGCCGGTTCCTTCCACTTTACCCCTGGGCAGGCCTATGAAACCGCCGATAATGGCAACCGCAGCCAGGTGCACTGGGACATGGTAAACATCCAGCGCCCTGAGTACGGCGGCGGAGAAATCTACTTCGATGGCAAGCTCGTGCGAAGAGATGGCGAGTTCACTTTGCCAGCATTACGTTCGCTGAACCGAACGCGGTCATCGCGGAAGTAGAAAGCCGCGCGAGAAGACTCCGCGCGGCTTTTCCAAATGCGTCCGCCCGGCTAGCTGCGCCGTGTCGCAGCCGGATTCAGCTGAAGCATTCCGATTTCGCCGTTGCTGGCAAGCTGCACGTTCGTGACCTCAAACAATGGTCCGTCGCCGGAGCCGCCCGCGCCGGGTAACTGCACGGCCACGGTTTTCGAACTCGAGTTCAGGATCATGGCAGCGATGTCAAAGGTCGGCGAGAATTCGACGGTGGTGATTTGAAATGCGGCCGTCAGAAGTACCGAGGCCTGGCCTTGCTGAGACGGTGTGAGCTGCAGCGGCGCCTGTTCAAACCCAGAGACGACCTGGAGAGCCGAAATGTTAAACGAGGGCGTGTTTAGTGATGCCGGTTTTTGCTGCTGCGACGGTGTGAGGCGCACCTGCCCGAGGCTGCCCGGCGCCGGCTGCACTTTGGCGATCTCGAAATTCAACTGAACGTTCATGCCGTTCTGTTGCTGCTGCGAACCGGCGAGACGCATAGTCACGACCTTGGAGATCGGCCGCAATTGCAGCGCGCCCATCTTAAACGTGGGCGTTAATTGCATCGATGCGATTTCGCATGAGAGGGTAATGTGTACCGCGGTGTGCATGCCTCCGGCTGCCGCATGCGGGGCCGTGGCTGGAGCAGGCTGCGGGGCGCCGGCTGGTGTGCGAATAACGGGAGCGGGTGGTGTCTGGACTGTTTCAGGCATGGTATGGATGTGGGTTGGTTGTGAACTAAATTCTTCTTCGTGCTCGGCTTCGCCGTCCGCCGTACTCATTACGCCGTGAAGCGCACCGAGCCCGGCGATGGCGGCGCTTACGGCGACCATTTCAGATTCAGTCGTTAACGGCGAGGTTGTTTTTTCCTCCGGCTCAACTTGCCCGGCAGGTGTTTGATAGGGTACGGGCTGGCCTTGCGCCACTGGCTCCGGCTCCGCCTCGAGAGCCGCAGGCTCAATTTTGTGCGAAGGAATCTCCTCGGATACGATCGGTGCTGCGATTTCTTTGCGGTCGGCTTCGGCCGTACTTTCGACGGGACCGGAGAGTTCGGGCGGTGCTGTGTCAGCAGCAGGAACTTGCGTTTCGCTGAGGCTTTCAGCCGCTGCAATTTGCGGCGATTCAGGTTCCGTGAACGTCACCGGCGGCTCTTCCGTCTCCGCTTTTGGCATTTCGACAAAGCTGGGCTCAGGAGTGACTTCTTCGCTGGCGCGCAAAGTACCGAGTACCGGCTGATCCACGGGTTCCGCGGCAGCG
>JAFASN010000083.1 GCA_019244415.1 Verrucomicrobiota bacterium
GCAGAGCAAGCAAGGCGTAGGCGAGCGGCACTGCCGCGAGTACCCAGCCCGTGGCTGCATGACGCCAGCCCAATGGGTCGGCGCGAAGACGCAGATCAGCGAGCGATCGCAGATGAACCAGCCGCAGCAATGGCCAGACAAAAATCACCGCGCAGACAAGCAGCGCGCGATGAAAATAAGTTTCGAAATCGTAGCGTGTGAGAAAAGCGGCAATGCCGTTCGCTGCAAGTGCATGTACTGTCCAAAACAGCGGCGGGGCGAGAAGAGCGCCGCCGAGTACTAACGCTGCGAAATAGGCGAAGAGTTTGGCGGCGTCTCTCAATGGCGCTAATCTAATTGCGCGAACTTATGCCGCGTCAACACATCTGGACAGAGCGCGACGAAAATGGCGCGAAACGCGAGGTGCGCGCCACTTGGTTCGGCCGCGCCTGGCGCCTGCAGGCAAAGCACAGCCGCGACGAGGACTGGACCTACTACGATCGGCCTCGGCGGCAAGACTTGCTCGCTTTGCATGATCTCATTGCCCGCAAGTACCGCCGTCGCCGCGCCACACTCGACGAGCTCTGCGCGATCGAGAAACTCGTGCGCGAAAATGATGACTGACCGCAAGGCAGAGCCATCTGGATCAATGTGAAACGGGCAAGACTCGATCAAGTACTCGTTGAGCGGGCTCTTTATCCCAGTCGCGAACAGGCGCAACGCGCCATCATGGCTGGCGAGGTGCGCATTGGCGAGCAGATCGCTGATAAACCGTCGCTCCGGGTTTTGCCGGATGCGAAGATTGCCACGACGCACCTTCCGCGTTACGTCAGCCGCGGCGGCATCAAACTGGAAGGCGCGCTGACGTTTTTCCAAGTCGATGTTAAGGGCAAAACCGCAGTTGATATTGGCGCTTCTACCGGTGGTTTCACTGATTGCCTCCTGCAACACGGCGCGGCGCGCGTCTACGCCATCGATGTTGGCCACGCACAGCTGGCGTGGAAAATTCGCAACGACAGACGCGTTGTCGTATTTGAAAAAATGAACGCGCGCCTGCTGCCAGCATCGCTGCTCGAACAATGCATGGACCTGTGCGTCATCGACGTCTCATTTATTTCGCTCACTTTGATTTTGCCGAATGCTTTCGCCCTGCTCACTGCGGCCGGTACTTTGCTCGCCCTGATTAAGCCACAATTTGAATTAGAACGGGCGGACGTCGGGCGCGGCGGAATCGTGCGCGATCCGAGATTGCACGAGAAAGCGCAGCGCAAGATTGCGTCAATAATCGAAAAGCTTGGCCATCAGATCATCGGCATCACGCCGTCCGTCATCACCGGGACAGACGGCAACCAGGAGTTTTTTCTGTGCGCGCGCAAACGATCGGCTTAGTCGCACATACCGGGAAGGCTGGTGTTAGCGATCTTGCCCGCGAGCTCGTGCGCGAATTTCAGCGGCACGGCATCACGGTTTTAATGGAGCGCGCGACTGCCGGGTTAGCTAAGATGAGCGAGTCGGTTGATGTCGCGGAGCTTAATCATGCGGCTGATCTGATCGTCGTACTTGGGGGCGATGGAACGATCTTAAATGTCGTCGCTGAAACTGGTGGGAACACGAAGCCCATCTTTGGCATCAACGTGGGATCCCTCGGTTTCCTGACCTGCGTGAACTCCTCGGCTTATCGTGAAGCGGTGGCGGCGATCGTCCGCGGCGATATCGTGTACAGCGCGCGAGCGCTTCTCGAAGTCGAGCTGCGCGACGAATGCAGGACGATCTTGTCGCTTCGCGCCTTGAACGATGCCGTCGTGAGCCGCGGCGACCTCTCACGGCTGATCCGTCTGCGCGCCCGCGTCGATGGCGAAACGCTCACCGAGTTCAATGCCGACGGCCTTATTGTCGCCACGCCCACCGGTTCGACAGCTTACTCGCTTTCGGCAGGCGGACCGATCCTTGCGCCGCACTCAGGAGTTTTCGTGATTACGCCGATCTGTCCGCACGTTCTCACAAACCGGAGCGTCATCGTCAGCGAGTCGTCGGTGATCGAAGTTAGTCCAGCTCGCAATGAATATCCGACGTTTCTTAGCGTAGACGGGCGGGAACCGGTTCGCGTTCCCAGTCATGGCGAAGTCGTAGTCCGTCGAGCTGAAACCACATTGCAACTTGGGTTTTTGCCGGAGGTCACGTTCTTCGCAGTACTGCGTCAGAAGTTAAAATGGACGGGGAGTAATATCTGACGTAAGTCTCTCCAGCACTCACACAACGAGCTTATCGCGTTTCAGACGTCTCGAAAGGCAGTTTCGACTATCAGCAGCGGGGCTGAGGACTCGGCACCCACGCAGAACATCAGTCAAGCGAACGTCATTTGTATTGCGTCGGCTTCGCAGGGCAACGGCTTCAAAGCCTGTTTTCGGCCTCGCTCGCGCGGGATACTGTCTATCGCCAGCAGCTGTTTTCGCCGCCATCTGAAGGAGCTGCGCTGTACTCATCGTAGGTGGGTACGAGAACGCGTGCACATCTCGCGCGATGCGCTCACTTGGCATCGCGACGACGAGCGGCATTTTATATGACATACATTGTCTGATGTTATAGTACATGGGTAAAGTGCAAGTGTTTGCTCTCCCGCTGATTTCGAGATGGCTCTCTGCTCCGATTATCGCCCCATCCGCGGCCACTGGTTCGACCCATCGATCGCCCGCGCCGTTGTGCGTGAGTCGGACTGCGGCGAATGTCGTTGTTAGCCTTTGGATCTCGCAGGCTCGTCTTTGGCGGCCGCAGCGGCATACTCGTCGCTCGCCGACGGTTCTTGACGTGACTTTTGCGCGCGTTACCCTCGCGGCTTGTCTATGAAATGCCGTACTCACCTGATCATCGCTTGTTTGCTTTTTATCGGCACGTTTCTCCCTGTTTGCGGTCGCGCACAGGAGGCTGGCAGCAGCATCCGCGATGCGATGTCGCCGGAAGAGTTTCACCGCGCGGGATTGGACAAGCTTTCGTCGGAAGAATTGCGCAATCTTGATCGCTGGCTGCAAGGAGACCGCGAGAAAACGGCGCATCGAGCGGCCAAAGCGGCCGAGCGCACTACTCGGGCCAAGATCGATGTGACGGTCAGCCGGGTGAACGGTACCTTCGGCGGTTTGAACGGCCACACCATCATCACACTTGAAGACGGGACGCGCTGGAAACAGGCGAACGCAGACGACCGTTTCCGCGGCACATCTACCGATCACCCAGGCGCGGCTGTAGTGCACGGAGTCTTCGGCTATCGAATGCGTATCGAAGGGGTGCCGGAGTTTTACGTTAATCCGGTGCGCGAGTGACCTTCAGATCACTGCGGCCTGAGGCGCGAGGCGGCTGAGGTTAAAGCTTTCGTGCGTCAGGCGTGCCGCTTCATCGATGTCCTCCTCGGCAACGACGACGGCGATCTTGATTTCGGAAGTGGAGATCAGCTCGATGTTGATCCCGCCGTGGCCGAGGCACTCGAAGAACCTGGCCGCAACGCCCGCATGAGAACGCATTCCTATTCCTACCACGCTGAGTTTGGCGACCTGGTTGCGCGCGTTGATGTGACTGGCGCCGATCTCTCTTCGTATTGACTCGAGAATGTGGCGCGCGTGTTCAATGTCATTTTCGTGAATGGTGAACGACACGTCCGTGGTGTCTCCGCTCGAGACGTTTTGCACGATCATATCGACGATGAGGTTCGCGGCCGCGATCGGACCGAAGATCTGGCCGGCGATGCCAGCTTTATCCGGAACGCCGCAGATCGTCACCTTCGCCTGTTTGCGATCGACGCTGACGCCGCGCACGACGACTTCTTCCATGTGCGGCGTTTCCTCGCGTGCAACCGTTCCAGAAGCGCCGCTGAAACTCGACCGTACTTCGAAAGGCACGCTGAATTTTTTTGCGAACTCGACCGCGCGCGATTGCATGACCTTGGCGCCCCCGCCGGCCATCTCGAGGAGCTCGTCGTAGGAGATTTCATCGATTTTGCGCGCATCTCGTATCAGCCGCGGATCACAGGTGAACACACCATCGACGTCGGTAAAAATCTGGCAGGCATCGGCATTAAGTGCGCCGGCGAGTGCGATCGCGCTCAGGTCTGAGCCGCCGCGGCCAAGCGTGGTAATCTCGCCATCGGCGTTCTGGCCCTGAAAACCTGCCACAACGACGATGTAATCATCACCAAGCAGGTTCTGGATTCGCCGAGGACTGATATTCGCAATCTTCGCCCGGGTGTGCGCGCGATCGGTCAGGATACCGGCGGCGGCACCGCTCAGTGAAATGGCACGGCCGCCGAGATCGCCGATCGCCATCGCGACAAGCGCACTCGATGCCTGTTCGCCCGTGGCAAGCAAAAGATCGAGTTCGCGCGACGAAGGTTGTGCTGCGACGTCGCGCGCCAGTTTGAGCAGATCATCTGTTATGCCAGCCATGGCCGACATAACGCCGACGACACGACAACCTTCGCGCTGCGTCTCGAGCAAACGCTGCGCGACCAGCCGAATGCGATCTGGCGTTCCGACCGATGTACCGCCGTACTTCTGGACAATCAGAGGCATCGCGAAAACGCGCAGTTTCGGCTGAGCGGCACGGCACGCTTTGCGTTAAGCTCGCGTTCCTGTCAACTAGCGTTCAATTGCGGCGCGTACTGCACGAGCGCTCGGCGGCACAGATGGCGGCAAATGAGGAGAAATGATTTTTGCATCCTTCAGGCCGTGACCGGTGACAGTGCACGCGATGATCGGATCCGCGGAAAGGAATCGCTCCTTAGTCGTGACTGATGCATTAAGCAGCCAGGCTACGGGCGCGGCGCTGGCCGGCTCCACGAAAATGCCTTCGTTTTCCGCAAGCCAGCGTTGAGCGTCGAGAATCTCGGAATCGGAAACAACATCAACGCCGCCCTGAGTCTCATCGATCGCTCGCTGCGCCGTTCGCCAGCTTGCCGGATTTCCGATGCGAATCGCCGAGGCGACTGTCTCCGGTTTTTCAATGACACGGCGGTAGAAGATCGGCGCCGCGCCTTCCGCCTGAATGCCGATCATGCGGGGCTTGCGTTTGCAATGTCCCAGTCGATGAAATTCAGCGTAGCCGTTCGAGTACGCCGTGAGGTTGCCGGCGTTGCCAAGGGGCAGAACGTGAACGTCGGGCGCGTCTCCGAGTTCATCGATAATCTCGAACGCAGCGGTTTTCTGCCCGGCGATGCGGTCCGGGTTGATCGAATTCACCACGCTAAAATGTTTCTCGTTAGCCAGCTCTCGCACGATGCGCAGTGCATCGTCGAAGTTCCCATTCACGCTGACAATGGTGGCGCCATGAGCAGCGGCCTGTGTCAGTTTACCGGCAGCGATTTTTCCCGCCGGCAAAATAACGGCGCAGCGAATACCGGCGTGCGCAGCGTAAGCCGCTGCCGATGCCGCGGTGTTCCCCGTGGACGCGCACAACAACGTTTGCGCGCCGCCTTCGAGTGCTCTCGAAACAGCGACCGTCATCCCGCGATCTTTGAACGAGCCGGTGGGATTCATGCTCTCGCATTTGATGATGACGCGGCAGCCGACTCGATCGCTTAATCGTGAGGCGAACAGGAACGGCGTAGATCCCTCACCCAGCGAAACTACCGGCGTACTTTTGTTGACCGGCAGGAACTCCAGATAGCGCGCGATGACTCCCCCACTCCGTGCTTCGGTTTTCATCGCGCAAGAGCATGCCGAAAAGCGTTGCAAAACGCACGCGCTCGTTTTCGTTAGTTGCTCCCGCCTTTATGTCTGCACTGCTGAACGAAGATAAGCGACGTTTGCTCACGATTTTGCTCGAGAGCCGGCACGGAGATTTGCGTGAGCAAAGCTTGAATCGGCAGGGTAAAGGTCATTTCCACGTTTCCGGCATGGGTCACGAGGCGCTTGCTGCCATCTCGATCCAGATGCAGCCGGACGATTACATCGTGCCGTACTATCGGGACCGGGCGCTCGTACTCGGCCGGGGTGTGCCGTCGCGCCAGCTTGCCCTCGATTATTTCGCCAAGGCACAAGGCGAAAGCCACGGGCGGCAAATGCCGTCGCATTACAGTTGCCGGGAAAAAAACATCTGGAGCGTACCGACGCCGACCGGCTCGCAGCTTCTACCTGCGTGCGGCATCGCCTGGGGGATCAAGCTCGACGGGAAAAGCGCGGCGGTCGTTACCACCATTGGCGACGCGGCGACGCGCCAGGGCGATTTTTACGAGGCGATTTGTTTTGCGAGGGAGCGCAAGCTGCCGGTCTTGTTTGTCGTTGAAGACAACGCTTACGGCATCAGCAGCCCGACGCGCAAAATCAATCCGCGAGCACTCGGAGTACTGCATGACTGGCAGCAGATCGATGGCTCAAACCCGGCCGAGGTGTACTCAGCAGCGGCTGAAGCATTCCAGAAAATACGAAGCGGCGCCGGCCCGCAATTTTTCTGGGTAGTGATGGAGCGGTTGTCGAGTCACACCAGCTCGGATGACCAGAAACTTTATCGCACGGCTGACGAGTTGGCCGGCTGTGAGAAAGCCGATCCGCTGCGCCTCTGGAAAGAAAAACTGATCAGTGACGGTCTGATCAGCGAACGGGAGTACGAGAAGCTCGACGGCGAAATCAAGGAACGAATACGCCGCGAATTCGCAGACGCCGAGAAAGCAGCCGATCCCACGCCCGATGAGCTGTTCGTGCAGGTCACAGGTGAGTTCCCGAAGCTCAACGACGAAGTTCTTCCCCCAGGCAAGTACCGCATTGGTGACACCGTAAACAAAACATTGCGCCTCGGACTCGAGCGCGACAAACGGCGCATCATTTTCGGCGAAGACATCGAGGATCCGAAAGGCGGCGTATTCCGACTCACCCAGAAACTTTCAAGCGAATTCCCCGATCAGGTTTTTAATTCGCCTTTGGCTGAATCAACCATTCTTGGCGTCGCCTGCGGTCTTGCCTCGTATGGCAAACGCCCGGTGTTCGAACTGCAATTCATCGATTTCATCGGGCCGGGATGGAACCAGTTAGTGACCAACATCAATTCGCTTCGCTGGCGTTCGTTCGGGAAATGGACATGCCCGATGGTGCTCTACGCTTCCTACGGGGCGTACTTACCCGGCGGAAGTTTGTGGCACAGCCAGGCGAACGAAAGCGCGCTCGCCCATTATCCCGGGCTGTCAATCGTGATTCCATCCACACCCGAAGACGCCGCCGGCTTGCTCTGGACCGCGATGCATTGCGAAGACCCGGTCATTTTTCTCATTCCGAAACACATGTTCTGGGCTGAGAAGGAAAGCGACCGCGCGGTGCGCGCGGTGCCGCTCGGCAAAGCTCGGCTGCGCAAGAGCGGCAACGACGTGACGCTGATCGCGTGGGGCAATACAGTTGAGAAGTCGTTAGAAGCGGTCGAGCAGATTGGCGGTGGCGACAGTGTTGAGCTGATCGACCTGCGCTCGATCGTGCCGTGGGATCGAGAAACGATCGAACAATCGGTGCGAAAAACCCGCCGCGTCGTTGTTGTGCAGGAGGACACGGAAAATTGCAGTGTCGGCCAGATGATCATCACGCACCTGAGCTCGACCTTGTGGAACGAGATGGTGAGCCCGCCGATTCTCGTGAGCAAAGGCAACGTCATGATTGGCTACAATCCGGTTTATGAGTACGCCGCGTTGCCAGATACGCAGCGGATCGTCGCCGCGATTCAGAAATCGATTTCAATCCACGAGAAGCATGCTGTAGCGGCGGCTGTCCCCAGCCGCATGCAGACGGGCGTCATTGAACGCGAAGAACGCGCGGGTGAGGACACCCGCCGCTACCTCGGCGACGGTAGTACCGAGGCGATCAAAGTACCGACCATGGGCGAAGGCATTCGCGCCGCCAGAGTGGTCGCGCTACTGAAAAAGCCGGGCGATTCGATTGCGCTCGATGACGCGCTTTGCGAGGTCGAGACGGACAAAGCGGTTTATCCGATTGAGTCGTCGTTCGCCGGCACCATGGGCGAATGGAAAACGAACGTGGGCGACACGGTTGAGATTGGGCAGGAACTGGGAACAATCTTCACCGGCGAAGTTCCGGCTGAGGCGGTGACTGGAAACGGCGCAAAATCAGAACCGGCATCTCCGGCTTCGCGCAAAATCGAGCCGGCGCTTTCGCCAACTATCACCCGCAAGCTCAGCCACGTCATTTCCGCGAATCTTCAGCTCGACGCACGATGGGATGCGATCGGCAGCGCGCGCGAAGAATTGAAGCGCAGCGGAGATAAGACTGCGCCGTCGCCGTCAGTCATGATCGCGTGGGCAGTGGTGCGCGCGATGGAGAAACACGCACCATTTCGCCGCCTGATCAGCGAAGATGAGGCGATCATCGAGAGCGATGACTTCGATGTTGGGATCGCGGTGACGCTTGAGGGCGACCGGCTCGCGACTGCTGTCATCAGAAACGCTAATCAAAAATCGTGGAGTAATTTCGCCAAAGAGTATCGCAACATTGTTGACGAAACGCGCACCGGCCGCGTGGACGCGATGAATGCGCCCGTCGTCATCAGCAGCCTCGGTGCGTTTGGTGTTCGCGCGGCTTCGCCAATTGTTGTGCCGCCTTCGGTCGGCACGCTGTTCGTCGGCTCAGCGCATCGCGAAGTAATCGCGAACGGCAGCAATAACGAAACAGCTGACGTGATCACGTTGTCTCTCACCTTCGATCACCGCGTGGTCAATGGCGCGGGCGCGGCAAGCTTCGCACGCGAGATTAAAGAGCAGATCGAGAACTTCAGAGTCCCTTCGGAAACTGCGACCCGGCGGAGTTCGTAAGGCACAAACGGAATCGCGCGGTTGAACTCACGGATCGAGGCAATGACGACGTGTCCATTGTGCGCGACGAGCCAATGCGCTCGAGAGCTAACGCGAGCCGTGTTCGCCCATAATCACGAGCGCGCGTTCCAGAGGTGCGTCGCTCAACCTGCTTCTGCCGGTAAAAGGATGGTCGAGAACGAAAACTAAAAACAAGACAAGGCTAAGCATAAGAGACAGCGCTGCCGTCATTGTGTGTTGCACCCATGGGTACGGCGTGCTGAAAAAGTAAGTGCAGACTACAGTCACGACCGCTCCGCTCAGCAGAACGAGCCAAAGTACCGGCGGCACCGTGTTGCTGCCGGAGAAAATGCGCAGTCTGCGATATCGCGCGAGATCGTCCATCTTTTGCCGCGATTCAGAATAAACCACGCGGTTTGGCAGCGACGATTCCTCCACTCTGTCCATGATTTTCACCAGCTCACGTAACGGTCCGCTCGAAACGAAGACCAGATTTTCGCTGGACATGTGGCTCAGTTCATCCTGCTCGACTCTGCTCACGTACTTGATCATGGCTTGCCGTATCGTACTCGCCAACGGCTCGCGGAAAGCAGAGGCGCTATAGAAGACATCCAGCACGCTGCTTACTTCCAGCTCCAGGTTCTGCTTCGCCTGATCATAGCCGGTCCAGGTGACGAACACCGCGAACGCCACGACAACGGCATAAACCCAGCCGAATGCGCTGAAGATCACCGCAGCTACCTCCTGGTTCTCTTTCAGTGACTCCGCCGGGATAAACCGATGCACAACGGTGAGGCCGGCGAGAGCCGTCGCCACTGCCACAAATGCGACGAGGAGGAACGACAGCGGCGTCGGAAGATTGAGGAGGAAATGCATTGTGCTGCCAGTTCCCTATTGCATTAACTTCGCCCGGTGAATCCGGTCAAGATCATCGAGTGTCCGCGGGATGCCTGGCAGGGATTGCCGCGGCAGATTCCCACCGCGTTCAAGGTGAAATATCTGCGCGCGCTGATTGATTCCGGCTTTCGCCACATCGACGCCGTCAGCTTTGTTTCGCCCAAAGCTGTTCCGCAAATGGCCGACAGCGAACTCGTGCTGGCGCAGCTCGGCCCGGCAAACGGAGTCGAGCTCATCGGCATCGTAGTGAATGAGAAAGGTGCTGAGCGTGCGATTGCAGCAGGTGGTGTGACCACGCTGGGCTACCCGTGCTCTGTTTCAGAAACATTCCTGCGTCGTAATCAGAACCAATCGTCGGAGGAAAATCTGGAAGTACTCACGCAAATCTGTGAACGCGCGACCGGAGCTGGGTTGGGCATTGCGGCGTATATTTCGATGGCGTTTGGCAATCCATATGGCGACCCTTGGAGCGAAGATCACGTCGTTGATCTTGCGATCAAGCTCACGCAAATCGGCGTGAACGCGATTTCGCTCGCTGATACGGTGGCGGCAGCAGAGGCAACGCTGATCGCCGCGGTTGTGCGCGCGGTCGCACAAAGTACGACCTGCGACCTGGGCATTCACCTGCATAGCACGCGCCAAAGCGCAGCGGAAAAAGTACTCGCGGCGTACGATGCAGGATGCCGGCGCTTCGATTCCGCGCTCGCTGGACTCGGCGGCTGCCCCTTCGCCCAGGATAAGATGGTCGGGAATATTCCCACGGAGGAAGTGATTCGAGCGCTGCGGGAACGTGGAGAAAACATCGATTTGAAGGTGGGCGAAGTGTTGCGCCTGAGCGATGACATCGCTGCGCGATTTAGCTAATCGCCATCGTCCCGCCTGTCAGGCGGCGAGCTCGCCTGCGAGCGCGTCTCATTGACAGGCCGAATCGCTTCGGCCACCAACTCTACTGCCAGCGCGGCGCGCGCTTCTCCAGAAACGCAGCAATTCCTTCCTTCGCTTCTGCTGATTCGCGTGCTTCCATGTGGTAACGCAGCGCTTTTTCCACGTCCTCCCGAACAGAGGATGACCAGAGTTCTTCGATCAGGCGCTTCGTGCGCGTGAGTGCTTGCGGCGCGTTTTGCAGAATCGCATTCACGATTTTCCCTGCCTCACCCTCGAGCTCTTGCGCGCTCGCCACGCGATTCACCAGTCCTATTTCGAGCGCACGCTCAGCCGTGATCAGTTCGCCGGTGAGCAGCAGCTCGCGAAGATCGCGCTCACGTAGTTGGCGCCGCAGAAATGTCATCACCAACCCGGCTACAAGGCCGCGTCTGCCTTCGGGGTAGCCGATTTTTGTGTGCTTCGCCGCGACCACGAAATCGCAGGCCGACATCAATCCCGCGCCGCCAGCCACGGCTGCGCCATGCACCTGCGCGATCGTGATTAGTCGCGTCTCGGCGATTGTCCGCAAAGTGTGGCCGACCATCTCCGCGGAGCGATGCGCGTGTTCAGTAACGAGCGTCTCCTGTAAATCCAGTCCGGCGCAGAACGCTTTGCCGGTACCGCGCAAAATGAGTACACGCTTGTGCTCGTTCGCGGCAGCCGCTTCGATCGCGCCGCACAATTCTGTCAGCAACTCGTTAGTCAGCGCATTTCGCCGTTCCGGCCGGTTCAACGTAAGTACGGTGACTTCCGCGCCTTGTTCTTCAATCAAAATGGTACTCATACTCTTCTCCTTCTGTCACCCTGCTCCGGGGCACAGCATTCAGACCTGGATAACGCCGCTGTAGAAGCGTGCCTTCGGTGCTGGCCGCGTGACGTAGCTGAGCAATCGGATCAGTACATGTCGAGTCTCGTGCGGTTGGATGATCGCGTCGATCCAACCGCGGGCCGCGCCGTAGCGGATGTCAGTTTGCTCCTGGTAGCTCGCTTTCACTTTCGCGCGCAGCGCTTCCAGCTCCTCCGGCGTGGCTTTCTTGTCGCCGCGATCTGCTGCGCGGGCGAGAATGGAGAAAACCGTATCACTCGCCTGTGCCGCGCCCATCACCGCGTAGCGCGCGTTTGGCCACGCCAGGATAAACCGCGGATCGTAAGCCTTGCCGCAAAGCGCGTAGTTACCCGCGCCGAATGACCCGCCGACCACCACCGTGATCTTTGGTACGAGGGAATTACTTACTGCGTTCACCAGCTTCGCGCCGCTCCGGATAATCCCACTTTGCTCGGCGGCCTTGCCCACCATGAACCCCGTCACATCTTGAAAGAAAATGATGGGCAGATCGGTCTGATTACAATCCATGATGAAGCGGGCGGCTTTGTCCGCGCTGTCAGCGTAAATCACGCCGCCCATCTGGATCCCCTCGGTTTTCGTACGAACCGGCGACCGCTGGTTGGCGACAATCCCGACCGGCCGGCCTCCGATCCGGGCATACGCCGTGACAAGCGTCTTGCCGTAATCGGCTTTGTACTCGTCGAGCGAACCCGCATCGATGATGGTGGCGAGCAGATCGCGCGCATCATAGTTCTTGTGACCATCGACACTTACAATGTCGTAAACGGATTCGGGAGACTTGGCCAACGCAGTCCCATCGCTTGCGACAGCGTCGCGAAGCGACACCGGTAAAAGAGAAACGAGTGAGCATAAACGACTTAAACACGATTCATCGTCTTTCTCGTAAAAGTCGACTGTCCCACTGATCTCCGCGTGCATATGCGCGCCGCCGAGCTCTTCCTGTTCGACAATCTGCCCAATGGCAGCTTTCACGAGCGAAGGTCCGGCAAGATAAAGGCCGCTTCCTTCGGTCATCAGCACTTTGTCGCAAATTACGGGGAGATACGCTCCACCAGCGACACAGTTGCCCATGATCGCAGCAAACTGCGGGATGCCAGCTGCCGAGATGACTGAATTGTTACGGAAAATGCGCCCGAAATCGTCTTCATCGGGAAAAATCTCATCCTGCATCGGGAGGAAAACACCGGCGGAGTCGACCAGGTAAATGATGGGCAAATTGCATTCGAAGGCGATGCGCTGCGCGCGCAGCAGCTTCTTGCATGTGGCTGGAAAAAATGCGCCCGCTTTCACCGTTGCGTCGTTGGCGATGATCATGCACGGGATTCCTTCGACATTGCCAATCCCGGCGACAGTGCCCGCGGCGACGATTCGGCCCCATTGCTCGTACATTTTGTAGGCGGCCCACAGGCCGATCTCGAAGAACTCCGCGCCGGGATCGAGCAGACGCGCGATGCGCTCGCGCGCGAGCAAACGCCCGAGCTTGTGCTGGCGTTCCTGGCCGGCTTTGCCGCCGCCTTCACGCAACTGCGTTTCTTCCGCGAGAATCTGCTCGCAGCGATCGCGGAGAGATTCCGCTGCGAGCTTCGATGGACGAGACGAACTCATGCGCGTGAGCCTTTAATGCGGCGCGCGGATTAGTTCAAGCGCCCGACTCGGTGCAGTCTTACGCGGCGGACGCCCTCGACTGCGCCTTCGCCTTGCTCGGGACGATCTTAGTACGCGTCCGCTTCGGAGTGATAACCGGAGCTGTCGCGGATGCTGCGCAGGCGATTACGGCTGCCGCGCTCGGAATCGGCGCGATTGAAACGCCCGACTGTAAATTTCACCAGGAACGGAACTGCCGCGAGCGTGCCGATTGACATCAGGGCGATTGCTGTCGCCTGCCGCGCCGGCCGCTTAATGCGATCGGCCACGAGCAATCCCAAGCCCAACCCCAGTGCGGCGCGGGTGACTGCCAGCAGCGGATCGAGCGGCAGGTCATCGGGAGGTTTCGGGATTGAGATGGTGAGCGACATCGGCGTATTCCTATACGGCGCTCGCGGCAAAAATAAACGGGAAATTGTTGCGGGCGACGCGCGCAGATTGAGCGAACGTAAGCGTTGACATGGAATTGTACGCGTTGGTTCTGGCCGGCGGCAGCGGCGAACGTTTTTGGCCGCTGAGCCGTCGCGCTTTACCCAAGCAACTGCTGCGCCTTGTCTCCGGGCGCTCGTTGCTGGAAGAGACGATCGGGCGGCTGGATGGGCTGATCGCACGCGAGCGCATCCTTGTACTTACGAATGTGGAGCAGGAAAAAGGCGTGCGCTCAGCGCTCGGGCAATTCCCAGCCGGGAATATCATCGCTGAGCCCGCGAAGCGCGATACGGCCGCTGCTGTCGCGCTTGGCGTCGGCTGGGTAGCGGCGCGCGATCACAACGCTGCCATGGTTGTCTTGCCGGCGGATCATGTCATCAACGACACCGCCGGTTTTCAAAAAACGATCGGCGTCGCGGTGGGTGCGGCGCGCGACAAAAACGCGCTTGTTACCGTCGGCATCAAACCCGCATCGGCGAATCCCGGATTCGGCTACATCGAGCTGGGTGAGCCGCTTGCCGAAGGTGTGCACCGCGTTGTGCGTTTCCGCGAAAAGCCCAACGTGGAGCTGGCCGAATCATTTGTGCGTGCGGGAAACTTCCGCTGGAACGCGGGAATGTTTGTCTGGATGGTGCCGACGATCGTCACCGAATTTAACCGCCATGCCCCGGAGTTGGGGCGATTTATTGCCCTGTGCAGCGCACGCGCTCGCTTCGAGAAAGCCTTGCGCGATAAGTTCACAAAACTCCCGAAGATTTCGTTCGACTACGCTGTCATGGAGCACGCCGAACACGTGCTCGTCGTTGAAGCGCAGTTCGATTGGGATGACGTCGGCAGCTGGCAGGCAGTCGCACGGTACTTCGAAAAAGACGCGCAGGGTAACGCCTCGAACTGCCCCGTCACGGCCCTGAACGCAGGCGAGAACATCGTGTTTGATGAAGCGGGCGGAAACATCGCGCTGCTGGGGGTGAACAATCTTATCGTGGTACGCACCGGTGATGCCGTACTCGTTTGCCACCGCCACCACGCGGAAAAGATCAAAAAACTCGTGGCGAAACTGCCGGAGAAACTTCAGTGAGGCCGGTACTCGGCATCGATCTTGGGGAAGCACGCACTGGAATCGCCATTTCCGACGAGCTGCGAATGCTGGCACATCCACTGGAAACGATTGGCACCAGTCCCGCCATGGTGCCGCGCATCAGGCAAATCGTCGCGGAGCGAAATGTCGAGCGCGTCGTGGTCGGCTTGCCGCGCCATATGAACGGCGCGCTCGGTGCTGGAGCGGAGAAAGCGAATGACTTCGCCCAAAAATTGCGGGCTGAACTGCCCTGCGAAGTCGTGACATGGGATGAGCGGCTTTCCACGGCCGCGGCGCAGCGCGCCTTGCGTGAGAGCGGAAAGAAAACGCACCAGACGCGCGGGATTATTGATCAGGTCGCAGCGCAGATGATTTTGCAAGGTTACCTCGACCGGCTGAACAACGCAGGATTTTAGCTTGGCCGCGCTAACGAGTCGCAGGTCTGAAGAGTTGCACCAGACGCGCCGCCTGAAGCTGATCGTCAGTTACGATGGCAGCGAATTTGCCGGCTGGCAGAGTCAAAGGCACGGCAACACGATTCAGGACGCGATTGAACGTTCGCTGAGTACGATCAGCGGGTATCAAGTTGTCCTCGCCGGCGCCGGCCGCACCGATGCGGGCGTGCATGCGCTGGGTCAATGCGCACACGCTGATGTCGCGGCAGGCAAACTGGATGCGGGCGAATGGTTGAAAGCATTGAACGCAACGTTGCCGCCGGCCATCCGCATTCTGCGCGCGCGATTAACCGGGGGTGAGTTTCACGCCAGGTTTTCGGCGCGGGCGAAGCTGTATCGCTACCGCATATCAACTGACGCAGTTCTGTCGCCATTTGAAAATGGTCGTGCCTGGCACATCACGCGCCCGCTCGAGTTTGCTGTACTCAGCGATGCCGCAGCTCTGTTCGTCGGCAGGCATGACTTCGCTGCGTTTTCCGCCAAGCGTGGTAAACCCGAGCCGAACACTGTTCGCAGCATCGAGTCAGTGCGAGTACGTCGTCGGGGGCAGCTGATTAGCCTCGAGTTCTGCGGCGACGGTTTTCTCTACAAGATGGTGCGAATGATGGTGGGCGCGCTCGTGCGCCATGCGTCGGGTAAAGGGCCGAGGGATGCAATTCAGGAGCGGCTTGAACATCCGACACGGCAAGGTGCGGCGTTCGTGGCACCGGCGCATGGTTTGTATCTCGTTAGCGTCCGTTACTGAAATAGCTTGAGTATGGATGGTTGTGGGCGTGAGTGGCCCTTGCTGTACTCAAGCTGGTAGCCCAGAGCTGGCGTGAGAGGAGCAGCAGTCGCGCGCGATTGGCAGAATAACTGCTTTCCACTGCGTGATGGCCGGTCCAGACACGGAGCACTCTGCCGACGCCCCGGAGAAAACGCGCTTTTTCCGGCGATGGTTTACGACGCTGCTCAGCCCGCGCCATTTTGAGTACAAGTTGATCTCCGGCACAGCGGCGGCGGTGCTCGTCATCGTCTTTCTAGCCGGCCTTTTTTTGTTCGTGATGGTTCGCAACCATTTCCACGACAATATGCGGGCCCACACCGTGCAGGTGATGCGGTTGAGCAGCATTATCGAAAACGACATCGCTGCGCTGGCCAGCGATTACCGCGGTTTTCTCCTCACCCATGACATCCGCTACCTCGAGCCATTTCAGCGCCGCCGCCAGATTATTAGAAAACGCAGTGATGAGCTGACATCGCTGGTCGCCGAGAATGCCACCCAACGCGCCCGCGTGGCCGACGCGGAAGCCGCTGTGCAGCGGTGGGTCGATGAGGAAGCGCAACCGGCCTTCAGCGGCCGGCCTGTGGGGGCGACGGAACTCTCGCTCGGTGGCGACATGCTCGCGCATGCGCGCCAGACTTTGCAGGCGCTGCAGGATGACGAGCAGATCGTACTCAACGAGCGAATGCGCGAGCAGGATTGGGCCACGCAATCGACGCAGATTCTCGATTTCGAGCCGAAGCTCGAGCGCGCCGTCATCGAGATGGAAAAAGAGAAACGCGGTTATCTCCTCAGCGGCGACGCCAGCTTTCTCGAGGCCTACCACCGAGCCATGTCGAATTTCTACACCTACCACAGCTACCTCAGCATCCTGGTCGCGCGCGATCCTCAGCAGGCGGCGTTGCTCAATGACGTGCGCGCAAAGGTCGAGCGATGGGTGCATCTCACCGCCGCTCCTCAAATCGAAGCGAAACGCAGCGGCGACATCAGTGCGATGTTGGCCCGGGATCGCGGCGAGCAGTTGATGCGGCAGGTGCAGC
>JAFASN010000003.1 GCA_019244415.1 Verrucomicrobiota bacterium
TCGCGCTTATGACGAGAGCCGGCCTCGTGATCCATATTCGCCGCTGGTCGCGTTCAATAACCGCCTTAAATATTCGGGCGTTTAGTTAGCGTTACAGCTCCGTTGTGGTTATCCGGCTCTGAGATATCGGATGGGTGATTCTGAGCACCGGTCCGGCGCGAAGCCATTTCCAGGCACGCGTAGCGCGGACAGCCGCGCGTTTGGTGGTCAGATCGTGATGATCAATGAAGGCAAACGGAACGCCCGAGATATTCCGCCCACGCGGCGTGCCACTGCCGGTGCAATGATCACCTGGCGTTGGCACGTAGACACGTCGTTCACTCTCGACAGAAGAACGCCTTCTGTCGAGAGTTAGACCGCCACGGCCTGTCGGGCACCACAGGCATCAGTATGATGACTAAAGTTGCTGAAGGCCATTACACGTGCTGTAAGCCGCTCGCTGGCCGATTGCGAACTGACGTGCCTTCCGCGTGAGCCGATCGATATCGATCTGGCTGTCGCCCAACACACTGCTTATGAACATGCGCTGGAATCTCTCGGCCTGCGAGTCATTTCGCTTCCGGAGCAGCCGGATATGCCCGATGCTGTGTTCGTCGAAGATCTTCTTCTGGTCTTCGATGAAATCGCGATCATAACCCGCCCCGGGGCGACGAGCCGCCGTGCGGAATGCGACACACTGGCCGAAGCAGTCGCGCCGTTCCGGTCAATGCAGCGCATTAGTGAGCCCGCTACTCTCGAAGGCGGCGATGTAATGCGGATCGGCCGCGATGTTTTCGTGGGGGTATCGAGCCGCACGAATACTGCTGGTATCGATGAGCTCGCGGGCATAATTTCGGCTTTCGAATATAACGTGCATCCGGTCGAAGTTCGTGGCTGCCTACACCTGAAATCCGCCTGTTGTTCGTTGGAAGACGGCAGGATTCTCGTGAATCGGCGGTGGATCGATGCCGCTCCGCTTCGCGAATACGAGTTGATTGATGTAGCGTCCGACGAACCGCATGCCGCGAACGTCGTTCGCATTGGGACCACGGTCCTGATGCCTGCGGCATTCCCGCACACGCAGGAAATCGTGCGACGGCAAGGCCTCGGTGTGTGCTCAGTTAATATCTCTGAGCTCATGAAAGCCGAGGCAGCCATCACCTGCTCGAGCGTGATCTTCGAATGATCTGCATACGGGTTTATGATCGTCGCGCATGCAACCCAAGTCCGCGAGCAGCCGGGTCACTTCTCCGGGATTTTCCGTCATGGCGCCACCCTCTCGGATTGCGCGGATTTGTGGGTTTGATTATCTCGAATTTTTTTGCCCCTGATTTATGGTTCCTGCGCGTTTGTTTCAGGGCGCGCAATGTGTACAACCTGCCGAACGGCGCGATCAATCACACATTCCTCGACAACTTCGTGGGACGGGCGTTGCTGCGCGGCTGGCAGCTTTCGACGATCGCTGGCTATGCGTCGGGATCTCCGCAGGTTGCGAGCTGTACGCTGACCGGCGTGTCGCAAACGGTTTTGAACCAGGAGTCGTAAGTTTTCAAAATGGTGGAGGCGGGGGGAGTTGAACCCCCGTCCGAGAAAGCTCGTAATGAAGAGCCTACGTGCGTAGCCTGGTTCTGTGGTTTCATCTGGCGCCTGAGAGCCGGCAAGATAGCGCCAGACTAGTCCGATTGTTCTCGGGCCTTTGGCTCCGGACCGAAGCCTCGACCCTATCCCGCTACATGACGCTCACTCACCGGCCCGCGGGCCTGCCGGCTGGAGCGCGCCGCTTAATTAATTAAGCAGCGTAAGCAAACTGCATGTCGTTGGCAGTTTTGGTTTTCCGATCGTTTTACGGGAGCTCGGAACCCGGCACGCCTCCGCATCGCGATTCAATCCCGTCGAATCCGTTGCGCCCCCATTCGCACCCTGATTGTAACAAATGTTGGCTTCCAATAAGGTTGGCCTGCTAATTAGATGCGCGATGGAGGGGAGAGGCTTCGGCGAGTCGAAATCGGCGCCAGGCCGGTTCAGACACACGTCGGCTGTGAGACAGAAGAGAGAAAATTCGGGGTAAGGAGCATCGGCCGGTCGCGGGTTGCCGGCGCCGATCGAGGCCCGCCCAAGACCTGATTCATGCGCTTCGCGCCACGGTAACCGGCCGAACTTCCTCTTGTGAGTGACTTACTAACTAAAAGAACTG
>JAFASN010000102.1 GCA_019244415.1 Verrucomicrobiota bacterium
AAAAACAGCGCGACCACAATCGTGCCGACTACGAGCGCGAGAAAAATGATCATGATCGGCTCGAGCGCGGCGGTGAGCGCAGCGACGGAATTGTCCACTTCATCATCGTAAACATCAGCGATCTTCAGCAGCATCTCGGGTAGCTGACCGGTTTCTTCGCCCACGTCGATCATGCTGACGACCATGGGCGGGAACGCGCGGCTCGTCTCCAGCGGCTGCACGATCGATTCGCCTTCTTTCACGCGGTCATGCACCTGCTCGATCGCGTTTGCGATGACCACATTGCCGGCGGTGTCACGCGTGATGTTCAGCGCCTGCAAAATGGAAACGCCGCTGGTCACGAGCGTGCCGAGCGTGCGCGAAAAACGCGAGATGGCCGTCTTGCGGATCAGGTCGCCGAAAAGCGGCGTGCGCAACTTAAACGAATCGATGAACACCCGGCCGCGCTTGGTTCGGCCGAGCAATTTGATGCCGATGAAAATCGCAGCCAGTCCGCCGAAAATGATGCCGTAATGATCCTGCATGAACCGGCTCACGGCGATAACGAATTGCGTGATGAGCGGCAGCGGCCGGTCGCCAAGCATGTCGTGAAAAATTGATTCGAAACGCGGCACGATGAAGACGAGCAGGAACGACAAAATACCGACCGCCATGAACATGACGATGGCTGGGTAAATCATGGCCGAGAGCACTTTGCCTTTGACCTTCTGCGCCTTTTCCTGGAACTCGGCCAGGCGCGTGAGTACCACTTCGAGGACGCCGCCGAGCTCGCCCGCTTTCACCATGCTGATGTAAAGCTCGTTAAAAATGCGCGGATGTTGCGCCAGCGAATCGGAAAAGGTGTTGCCGCCCTGCACTGATTCGGCAAGGGCATCGACCGTGCGCTTGAGTACAGGGTCGCGTTCCTGTTTCGAGAGCACATTAAGCGAGCGCAACAGCGGCAGCCCGGAATCGATCAAGGTCGCGAGTTGTCGGGTGAAAATCATCAGCGTCTTCGTCTTCACCGTGCGACGCTGGAAGAGCGTGATGTTGATGTTGCGCTTGTGGAGTGGAACGGAAGCGGCCGGCGCGGCGGTTTGCTTCGCGCGTTTGGCTTTGCGGTCTTTCCCCGCGGGCGCTTTGCCTTCCTCATAAACGCCGGTCGGAAAGTACCCCGCCTGGCGCAGATGGCCGATCGCTTCGTTCGCGCTGCCCGCCTCAACAAGTCCCGTGGATTCCTGGCCGCGGTTATCGAGAGCGACGTACTGGAAGCGCGGCATGATTCAGATAACGAACACTACGCAAAGAGTGGCTCGAAAGTCGATGCTAATCCGTCATTCCGAGCGAAGTCGAGGGATCCCGCGATGTTAGCCTACCGTAGCTTCACGGGATTCCTCGACTTCGCTTCGCTCCGCTCCGGAATGACGTTACTCGTCTTCACGTGTACTTAAGCACTTCCTCCACGGTCGTATCGCCTGCGAAGACACTACGCAAACCATCCTGCCGCAGCGTCGCCATTCCGAGCTCGACCGCCTTTTGCTTGAGTACAACCGTTGGTGCGCGCTCGTTGATCAGATCACGTAGAGGGTCGCTCATTTTCATCAGCTCGTAGATGCCTTTGCGGCCCTTATAGCCGGTGTGATTGCACGCGTCGCAACCTTTGCCGTAGTAAAATTTGTTTTCGCCGATGTCGCTGCGGCTGAGCGCGAGCTGATCGAGTACGGCCGCCTTGGGCTCGTACGGTGTGCGACAATTTGGGCAGATACTGCGCAGCAATCGCTGCCCGAGCACCGCTTCCAGCGTGGAGGAAATGAGGAACGGCTCCACGCCCATGTCGATTAATCGCGTCACCGCGCCAGGTGCGTCGTTGGTGTGCAGGGTCGTGAAGACGAGATGGCCCGTGAGGGATGCTTGGATGGCGATCTGCGCCGTCTCGAGGTCGCGCGTTTCGCCTACCATGATCCGGTCCGGATCCTGCCGCAGAAATGCGCGCAGTACTTTCGCGAAAGTCAGGCCGATGTTGTCATTAATCGGCACCTGCATGATGCCTTCCAGGTCGTACTCGACCGGATCTTCGGCCGTGAGCAATTTGGAATCGAGGGTGTTGATCTTCCGCAGGCATGAGTACAGCGTCGTCGTCTTACCCGAGCCGGTCGGACCGGTGACGATGAATATGCCGTTCGGCCGCTCGATGATCTGGAGAATGTAATCGTAGATGTACTTGGGCATCCCGAGCATCTCGAGTTCGAGGTTGACGGTGGTGCGATCGAGCACGCGCAGGACAACGCTTTCGCCAAATTGCGTCGGCAACGTTGAGACGCGCAGGTCGACTGGGCGACCCGCGATTGTTTTTTGAATCCGGCCATCCTGCGGGAGCCGCCGCTCGGCAATGTTCATGTTCGCCATCACTTTCACCCGCGAAATTACGGGCGGGGCAAGATGGCGCGGCGGGGGCGCCATTTCGTAAAGAGCCCCGTCAACGCGATACCGGATTTTGAATTCGTTTTCGAACGGTTCGAAGTGAATGTCGCTGGCGCGGTCCTGGATGGCCTGGTACAAGATCAAATCGACGAAGCGAATGATCGGCGTCGCGTTCGCCTCAGCCTCCACTCGCGTTTCGCCATCTTCGCCGCGAATTTGCAATGTCTCGCCGACTTCGCCGAGCTGCTTGAGCACTTCTTCCATGCTCGAGGTGTCGCTCCCGTAGAAAATGCGGATGCGCTCTTCGATTTGCTCGACCGGTGCGACGACCACCTCGATGTCCCGCCCCAGTGCGAAGCGCAGGTCTTCGGCCGTGCGGGGGTCGAGCGGATCAGCCAGAGCGGCCCGCAATGTGTTGTCCACCAGCTCGACGGGCAACGCGCGATGCAACCGGGCGAGTCCGCCTGGAATAAGCCGGATAATTTCCGGCGGAATCTCGCGTTCGTTGAGATTGATCAGCTCCGCGCCAATTCCTTCGGCGATCGTCTGGTAAAAACCGGCTTCATCAACGAAACCGTTATCGACGATCGCTTGCGCGATGCTTTTGCCGTTTTGCTGCGCGTCCGTGAGTACGTCATCGGCCTGGCCTTTGCCGATGATGCGCTGCTCGCAAAACAGATCGAGGACCTGCTGGTTATTCATGGGTTAAGCCAAATCCGTCATCCCGAGCGCAGCCGAGGGATCCCGTGGCGGAACGCGCAGGTCCCTTCCACGGGATCGCTCGATTCCGCTTCGCTGCGCTCGGGATGACAGCTGCATGATCAGCTCACGTCTCCAATCGTAACCGAGATAACTTCTTCGGCAGAAGTGAGTCCGGCGAGTACTTTGCGCACGCCATCCTCGCGCAGGGTGCGCATGCCCAGCTCGCGTGCGCGCTGCCGCAGCGCATAGGTGGAAGTGCGCTTGCTGATGAGATGGCGCACGTCATCATCGATGTTGAAGATCTCGAAAATTCCCATCCGCCCTTTGTAGCCGGTGTGCCGGCAGAAATCGCACCCGGCGGCTTTCATTACCTGCGCCTCCTTCATCTGCGACGGCTCGAGCCGCAGCGCGCGCATTTCCGTTTCCGTGAGCTCGGCTGGATGTTTGCAGCGGGAACACAAACGCCGGACGAGCCGTTGCGCCATGATCGCGCGCACGGATGAGGCGACAAGAAACGGCTGCACGCCAATATCAACGAGCCGGGCGATGGCCGAAGGGGCGTCGTTCGTGTGCAGTGTACTAAAGACAAGATGGCCAGTCAGGCTGGCGTTGGTGGCGATCGTCGCCGTCTCGAGATCGCGAATCTCACCGATCATGACGATGTTCGGGGCCTGCCGCAGAATGGAACGCAACGCCACCGGAAACGTCATGCCGGCATCATTATTTACCTGCACCTGGTTAATGCCGGTCATCTGGTACTCAACCGGTTCTTCCACTGTGATGATCTTCCGGTCCGGCTTGTTGATGTAGTTCAGGCAGGCGTAAAGCGTACTTGTTTTCCCCGAACCGGTGGGGCCAGTGACGAGCAAAATTCCATCGGGCAAACGCAATAAGCGCTCGAATTTCTCCTGGTCGTCACTGAGGAAGCCGAGTTCGGGGAGGCCAAGCAGCAGACTCGACTTGTCGAGCACGCGCATCACCACTGTCTCACCGTGATTGGTCGGTACGGTGGAGACGCGCAGATCGATTGGCTTCTTGCGGATTCTCACCTGGATGCGCCCGTCCTGCGGCAGCCGTTTTTCCGCGATGCTCATCGACCCAGTCATGATTTTGACGCGACTGATAATGGCGGACTGGAGTCGCTTGGGCGGCGCTTGCATCTCCTGGAGTACTCCGTCGATCCGAAAACGGACGCGGAATTTCTTGTCGAGCGGCTCGAGGTGAATGTCGCTGGCGCCGAGCTTGTGCGCTTCGATGATGAGCATGGAGACAAGGCGAATGATCGGGGCATCGGCGTCATCCGCCGAAATGCGGTTCGCCGTTTCGCCGATTTCCAGGTCGAACTCAGCGTCCGAGCCTAGCCGCTGCTGGAGGACGTCCGCCGCTTCTTCGGCCGTTCCGTAATATTTGATGAGCGCTTCACCGATTTTTTCGGGCGAAGTACAGACGAGTTCGATCTCCCGTTGCAAAAGGAAGTTCAGGCTGTCGATGGTATCCACGTCGAGCGGATCGCTGATGGCGATGACGAGCCCGCTTTCGCCCAGGCCCACGGGAACGACTTTGAACCGCGCGGCATCAGCCGCGCTGATCTGTGCGATTACCTCCGGCGGAATGATTACAGCGGAAAGATCGATCCACTGCATCTGCGCCTGGGCCGCCAGTGAGCGCGAAATGTCATCGGACGAGACAACACCATCGCGCACGAGGACGTCCACCACGCTGGCGGCGCCGTTCAGTTTCGAGCGCGCGTGATCGATTTGCCGCCGCGAAATGAGGCCGACATCCTCGAGAACACTGAGGAGGTAATCGTCGTTCGGCTGCACGAACGACATTTTACGTCACTCCGTCGCCATGCCGAGTCTATTTCGCGCACGGATGCAGGACATCGGCGTGTGGCGACGCGACACGTGCCTAATTTTTTCCACGCTGAGCCGCGTCCGCCACAGGCGAACGGCTGCACCGGTTATTCGACGGTGACGCTCTTGGCCAGATTGCGCGGCTTGTCCACGTCGCGGCCGAGCTCGACGGCGAGATGATAGGCGAGCAATTGCAGCGGGATGGCCGTGAGTACAGGCGCCACGACATCCGATACACAGGGAATCTCGATGACGTCGCTCGCGATGTTCTTCAAGTGGGCGCTACCGTTCCCGCTGGTGAGCGCGATAATCGGCCCCTTGCGCGCTTTGACCTGCTCAATGTTGTTCAGGTTCTTCGAGAACACCGCGTCATCAGGCGCAATAAAGACCGAGGGCAAATCCGGCCGCACCAGCGCGATGATGCCGTGTTTCAATTCCGCGCTGGGGTGACCTTCGGCAAATAAGTACGTGATCTCCTTCAGCTTCAGAGCGCCTTCGAGCGCGACAGGGAAATTAAACTGCCGCCCGAAGAACAACATTCCGTCGGCGCTGGCGTACTTCTTCGCGATAGCGCGAACGTGATCACTGAGCTTGAGTACCTGCTCGATTTGTTCGGGCAACGCTTCGAGTGCTTCTATGACCCGCGATCCTTGCGAGGTGGAGAGATGGCGAATACGGCCGAGAAGAAGGCCAATCAATGCGAGGATGGTAACTTGCGAGGTGAAGGACTTCGTGGCGGCCACCCCGATTTCCGGGCCGGCGTGCATGTAAACGCCGCCATCGCTCTCACGCGCGATGGTGCTGGCCACGTTGTTGCAAATGCCGAGCGTGCGAAAGCCTTTGCGCCGGCTCTCGCGCAATGCGCCGAGCGTGTCCGCCGTTTCGCCGCTTTGGCTGATGGCGAAGACGAGCGTGTCGCCGCTCATCGGCGTATTGCGATGGCGGAACTCGCTCGCGTATTCCACCTCCACAGGAACGTTCGCCAGCTGCTCGATGAGGTACTCGCCGACCAGAGCCGCGTGGAGCGCCGTGCCGCAGCCGGTCAGGATGATCCGGTTAACATCGCGCAGATCGGCCGGCGCCATGTTTAACCCGCCCAGCTTGGCAGTGCACTCGTCGTAATCGAGCCGTCCGCGCATGGCGTCGCGGACCGAGTTCGGCTGCTCAAAGATTTCCTTAAGCATGTAGTGCGGGAAATCGCCTTTGCTGACGTCTTCAGCGCCGAACTCGACTTTGCTGATCTGGTAATTGCCGGCCTCGCCTGCGAGCGAGCTGATGTCGAAGCTATCGCGCGAGACCGCGACAATATCGAAGTCGTTGAGGTAAACGGCGTCGCGAGTGTGGGCGACGATCGCGCTCACGTCGCTGGCCAGAAAATTCTCATCGCGCCCGACCCCGAGCACGAGGGGACTGCCGCGCCGCGCGCCCACGATGAAGTCTTTGATCTCGGAATGAACAAGCGCGATTCCGTAAGTACCGATGACTTGTTTCAGCGCCGCGCGCGTGGCATTTACCAGGCGCGCTTTCGAGTCGGCGCCATTCAGTTGCTGGTAAATACTGCCGATGAGGTGCGCGAGCACTTCGGTATCAGTGTCGGAGTTAAAGGTGTGACCGCCTTCACGTTCGAGCTGCTCGCGCAGAGCGGAATAGTTTTCGATCACGCCGTTGTGCACCAGTGCGATCCGGCCGCTCGCGTCGAAGTGCGGGTGAGCGTTCTCATCGGTGACTTTGCCGTGCGTGGCCCAGCGGGTGTGGCTGATGCCGTAATGGCCGACCGGTGGGTGCCGTGTCATCAACCGCGCCAGATCGGCGATGCGCCCGGCACATTTGCGCGTCTCGATGCACGTGCCATTCACGATGGCAACGCCCGCCGAATCGTAGCCGCGGTACTCAAGCCGCCGCAGCCCATCGAGCAGGATGGGCGCAGCTTCAGAACGGCCAACGTATCCGACAATTCCGCACATAGGGTGCCGGTCAGAATTATAGCATAAATCGTGGTCATCCCGAGCGAAGCGGAGCCGAGGGATCTCGTGAAGTCAGCCTTCCAGGTTTGCCACGGGATCCCTCGACTTCACTTTGTTCCGCTCGGGATGACGAGGTAAACGCCCGTGCTAGAGTGCGACCGCACAATGCAGGCCCCCGCACTGCCACCTGGCACCACGCAGCGCACCCTCGCCATCATCATGGGCGGCGGGGCGGGCACGCGGTTATTCCCGCTCACGAAAGATCGCGCCAAACCGGCGGTACCGCTTGGCGGAAAGTACCGGCTCGTCGATATCCCGATCGCGAACTGCCTCAACTCCGGCATGCGTTCGATCTATGTACTCACGCAGTTTAACTCGATGTCACTGCACCGGCACATCCAGGCGAGTTACAAGTTCGACAATTTTTCGCGCAGCTTCGTCGAGATTCTCGCCGCGCAGCAAACGCCGGAGGCATCGCGCTGGTACCAGGGAACGGCCGACGCAGTGCGGCAAAACATGCGCTACTTCCTCGAGCGCCCCTTCGAGTACTACCTCATCCTTAGCGGTGACCAGCTATACCGGATGGATTTTAGGGTGCTGCTGCACCAGCACATTCGTTCCGGCGCCGAGATCACGCTCGCGACCAAGCCGGTGCAGCGCGCACAGGTGAGCGAATTCGGCATCATGCTGAGCGACGAAGATCGCCGCATCACGCGCTTCGTGGAGAAGCCGAAGGAAGCAGCAGTACAGGATCAACTGAAGATGAGCCGTGAGCTGCTGGCCGCCATCAATCGGCAGCCTGAGGAAGAATTGTTCCAGGCCTCGATGGGCATCTACGTTTTTAATCGCCAGGTACTCGTCGATTGCCTCGAAAACGATCTGGACGATTTCGGCAAACACATCATCCCGGCCGCGATCGAGAAGCGGAACGTGAGCGCTTTTATCTTCGACGGATACTGGGAGGACATCGGCACCATTCGCGCATTCTACGAAGCGAACCTGGACCTGACGGACATTGTGCCCGCCTACAGCTTCTTCGATGCGAGCGCGCCCGTTTACACCCACCCGCGATTTTTGCCAGGCAGCAAAATCAATGGCGCGGCGCTGCGGCAATCGATCGTGTCCGACGGCTGTATCATTTCCGATGCGCATCTCGATCGCTCTGTGGTGGGCGTCCGCAGCATCATCAATAGTGGCGCGACCATTCGCAACAGCGTGGTGATGGGGGCGGACTACTACGAGACGGACCCGCCACGAGGCGAGATTCCCATCGGGATCGGCCGGAACTGCGTGATTGACCGCGCCATCATCGATAAAAACGCGCGGATCGCTGACGGAGTGGTGATCACGCCGGAAGGTAAACCGGAGAATTTCGACGCGGAGAATTATTACATCCGCGATGGAATTGTCGTTATCCCGAAGGACGCAACCATTCCGGCGGGATTCTGGATCTAGGGCAGGGTGAACAGTGCCGGCTTGAGAAACGGCCAGCGGCTGCGCCAATGCGTCGCGACAGGAAGGCCTGTCAGCGCCGATCAGTCATGTTCGCGAACTGCTGCCCTTGAGATTCCCATTTCTCCTGTTTGTTCCACGGGATCTGGGATTCTTTCTTGGCATCAGGATCATCGACAAGCGCGACTTGTTGTTTTTCGCTGGCGCACGCGGCAAGGAACGTGCAGGCGATGAGCAAAAGTCCGGCAGCGATTGTGCGTTTAGGAATTTGAGCCAGCATAAATAACAGTGTCTCCGGGTTGCACCTGTACGCCTCGCGCCAGGCTGCTGCTCATTATATCGCCGATGGCGGTGGCCGGTTCAACGGTCGATATGCGGATTCTGCCAATGATGCTGCCCTGCCGCATGACGAGCATCTCGGCGTTGGACTCAACGCCGTTCCGGTTGCCCAAATTTAAAACGACGAAGTTGTAGGCAGAATTGACCGCGAGGATCGTCCCGCGCAATGAGCCGCGGTAATTTGGCTCGCGCTTCGCCGTACTCTCCGGCGCGCGCGGGACCTCGCTGTTCTGGAACTTCTCGCTCAGGAGCGCCTTCTCGTGTTCCGCGTTCTCCAGCTGCTTGCGTGCGTCTTCCAGCTGCGCCTGCAACTCCGCCGTGGAGGGCGCCCCCGGATTCGGGTTAGGCGGAGTTTTCGCGAGCTGATCCAGCCGCTTCTGCAAATCGCCGATCTGCGCCTCGTTAGCTTGCAATTTCGATTGCAAATCCGCCTTCTCGGTCTGCGTTTTCACCAGCTCGGCTTCAGCTCCAGCCACCCGGCTGTCGCTTTCCGCGACTTTCGCCAGCTGGTCAGCCACCTCTTTCTCCCGCTTCTTGATCGCCTTATCCGCAGCGGCACGCTCGCGCTCGGCGGCTTGCTTTTGCGCCAGAGTCGCGCTGAGGTCATTACGCAGGCCTTT
>JAFASN010000131.1 GCA_019244415.1 Verrucomicrobiota bacterium
AGGTCGGCCACCCATCTCGAGGAATTTCGTGAGCAGCACATTCGCGATGGTCGATTTTCCCGCGCCCGACAATCCGCTGAAGAAGACCGTGAAACCCTGTTTATGACGCGGCGGAAAACTGCGGCGCAATTCGCGGGCGACTTCCGGGTAGGTAAACCAGGCAGGAATTTCGCGTCCTTCATTTAACCGCCGGCGCAACTCCGTGCCGGAAAGATTGAGTACGCGTGTGTCCTTGGGTACTTCGTTTTCGGGGAAATACTTATCGCGCTCTTCCACGTATACCATCATTTGGAACGGCACCATCTCGACGCCTATTTCCGCCTGGTGTTTACGGAAGAGCTCCTGCGCCTGGTAGGGGCCATAGAATGGTTTGCCGTCTACATCCTTACCCGGCCCGGCGTGGTCGCGCCCGACAACGAAGTGCGAGCAGCCATGATTTTTCCGAATGAGCGCGTGCCATATCGCTTCGCGCGGGCCGCCCATGCGCATCGCCAGCGGAAGCAATGACAACTTCGCCGTCCCGTGCGGGTACTTGGTGACGAGCAGTTGGTAGCAGCGTACTCGAGTGAAGTAATCGACGTCGCCGGGGCGCGTCATTCCCACCGAAGGATGGATGAGCAAACTGGCTTCAACCTGACGCGCCGCGCGAAACGTGAGCTCGACGTGCGCGCGGTGCATGGGATTGCGTGTTTGGAAAGCAACGATCCGTCGCCAGCCGAGACGGGTAAACTCCGCACGCAGATCAGCCGGCGTAAGGCGAAGGGTTCTGAAATCGTAATGAGTGGGCATCTGCAAACCTTCGAGCCGGCCGCCGACGTACCGCGCGTTTGCTTTATTCAGGAGATAATCCACTCCGGGGTGCGCTTTACTCGTCGTGCCGAAGACAGCCTTTGCTTCGCCGTTACGATCCGGCTGCCAGACATCTTCCACGTGCAGCACCGCGAGCATGACTCCTTCCGAATCGCGCAAGGCGATCCTGCTGCTACCCGGCTTGAGCGTTTTCGCGAACGCCTCAGTTACGTCAAGCGTGATCGGCATTGGCCAGAGCACGCCGTTGGTCAACTTCATCTCGTGGCAGACGCCTTCGTAATCGGCGCGATTCATGAAGCCGCGCAAAGGTGAAAAGCCTCCACTGAGCAGCAGCTCGAGGTCGCAGATTTGGCGAGTGGTTAAATCCCAGGACGGGAAATCGCGCGATTGTGTCTTCAGGTAGGCCGCTTCTTCGGGGTCGAGAAGAAGGTTTACCAGTTCACCACCGTGAGGCGGAGTGAGATGACTTTGAGTGATGTTTCGATTCATGCGTTTAAAATTCCGGGGAGATCACCTTTGTGCTGCGGCGAAGCGCCGACGCGCCAGCCTTTACAGCAGGTTCGGTTCCGTTGCACCACGGCGGGCGCAAGGCTGAGGCCGCGTGAATGTGCAACGTTTCGTTCGGCTGCGCCAATACTTGTTCGGCGGAAATCCGCGAGACGCAGCTGCGCTGAAACTTTGAAAAGTGGCACTGTTCTTTGGACGAAACTCGATCAGCCAAATTTCTTGCATGCGTTTTTGCTGCACGACTTCTGCGTGCGCCCGCAGCCAATCCTCTTCCGGCAGCGGCTCGCCCAGGAGGTGTAGCTTTACGAAAAAGACACGCTTTCGGCCGCCGATCAGTGCCGGTAACGATTCCTGAACTCGCCGCCTGCCGAGCTGTTCGATCCATGAGGCGATGCGAAGCGGCGAATGCGCATAACGCGCAATTCCGAGAACGCCCGAGGGAATCGAGTGCACGAGAACAACGTCGGCGGCGGTCGCCTGGGCTTGAAGAACAGGGACGATTTGGCAGAGCGGCTGACTGTTGCGCCAGTGTTGTCGGCATATTTTCGCGATCGGCGCGCTCCAGGCGAGAAGGATAAGTACAAGCGCGACGAGGCTGACGCGACGTGGAACCTCCGTCAGCGCAAGAGCGGCCAGTAAGTACGCCGCGGGGAGCGCGGCAAGTGTATATCGCGGGTTGTTGGCAAGATAAGTGTGTTGCAGCGCGTCCATGATTGATGGCGCGCAACAGGCCGCGATGAACCACAACCAAAGCAGCAAGCGCGTTTCGCCGAAAAGCCGGCTGCGCAAACGCCAGATCATTGCGGCAAACACGATCGCGAATAACAACGACGCGCTCCTGGCTGACCACGCGCTGTAAGGCCAGAGACCGGAGCCGCCGCCGGAGAAGAATTGAAGGAAATGATTTCGCGTCGCACGCAAGGCGTGGTACTCGCTCGGCCGCATGTGAAGCCACCCGCCGGTGATCCTCCAGCGCGCCAGCGAATCGGGCACGTGAACGTACCAGGGAGAAATCGCGAGCATGGCCAGCGCGACGCACCCGATGAGAGCAGCGCGGCGAAAACTCCCCGGTCGAAGGAGCACGAACGCGACCATCGCCATCCACGGAAACAGGAAGAAATAGTGGGTCAGGAATCCGGCAGCCGACGCGGCAATCCACAGAAAGTACGCCCAAGCGGGGCCGGGTTGTTGTTGGAGCCGCAGCGTTGCCCACGCGGTCGCAAGCACCAGGAAAATGAGGAGCGAATACATTCGCGCTTCCGTGCCGAAGTACGTGCCGATCGGAGAGAAGGCGAACAGAGCGCAACTTGGAATGAGCGCCTTAGTACCAGCCGTTCGGCGCGTGACACTCGCCATCAGCGGAAACGAGGCGAGCGACCACAGGACGGAGAAGCAACGTGCAGCGAAATCGCTTGTGCCGGCGAGGATCGTCCACCCGTAAAGCAAAATGTAGTAAAGCGGCGGGCTGGTATCGGACAGGTAAACGGCGCGAACAACCCGCGCCAAACCCGCGGGCGGATGTTCGTGCTTCAGGTAACGCTGAAGCTGTTCCGGTGACACTGGCCGCGGCGGCTGGACGAAGTCGCCGGCGGCGACGTTACTCTTCGCCGCAGGTTGCTCGAGGCTGTGGCCGGTCGCGAGGGCGAGAGAAAACAGTTCATCTCCCCAGAGGCATTGCCGGGCTGCAATCGTAAGTTGCAGCGCTGCCATGAGAACAAACAACACGAGCAGCGCCCACGACCGGCGATAAGTCATCGGGCGCGCACATCGACGGCCGGCCCGGAAACTTCGTTCGCGTGGCGCCGCGCCAGATCCCGGTAAGGACCGATCGCGAATCTTTGATACAACCAAAGTCCAAGCAGAACCTGCCAATATCCACCGCCGGCGCTTGCAAGGTGAAATGACGAGCTGCCCATGCCCGCGCCGCGATTGATCCATGAGATCGGTACCTGCTCGACGCGATAACCGAGTACGAGCGGTTCCAAGCCGGTCTCGGCGTTCGCGGCGAAACCGGGCTGCCGCAGCCGCAAATTTTCAGCAACCTCGCGGCGCATGAGTTTGAGATTATTTGTCACGTCGCGAATACGGCGACCGAAGAGAATGACGGCGAGGGTGTGGAATGCGCGATTGGCGAGAATCTTCAAAAATGGATAACCGAGCAGCACGCTGTGGCGGGAAAATCGGCTGCCGATGACCACGTCGTGACCTTTGGCGGCTGCGTCAAATAGATCGCGCAACTCTGGAAGCAGCTGCTCGAAATCGCAGTCGGTCGTGAGTACGTACTGGCCAGTGCACGCATTGAAACCGTCGGCCAGCGCCCGACCGACGCCATTTGGCGGAGTACGGCGAACTGGTTTCACCCGCCCATCACTTGCGGCGAGCTCCGACAAAATCTCCCATGTCCGATCAGTACTCCCATCATCAACCGGCACAATTTCGTGCACGTACTCACCGTAAAGTTGCAGGATGCGCTCGACCAGTCGGCGCACGTTCGCTTCCTCGTTTCGGCACGGAATTACGACCGAGATCGCGTTGCGCAAGGCAGGATGATCGAACAGCGAGACTGCCGCGCGCTGGCTTTGCCTCGGCGGCTTTTGCGCATGTACCAAAATCGAGCCGGCCATTCGCTGCACGATCGGCGCGTTCTCGAGCAAAATAGAAAGATTGCGCAGCAGCCAAATGAAGGAACGCGTCAGCGGCGCAAAAACGAAATCGTTAAAGACGGCGTAAATGCCGACGAACCCGATTTCGGAAAGCAGCTCATAAAGCCGCGGCCGATCGATGAGGTTGCGCGGGTCCGGACGGCCGAGCGCGCGCGAGAGCAGCGCTTTCAATTTATGAACTGGATTCCACGGATTGCTCTCATAAAAAACGATTTTGCCTCCGGGCGCGAGCAGGTCATACACTACGCTGAGCAGCGCCGTCGAAGTGCGCCGGTCTAGTACATCCATGCCGACGACGCAATCGAAATGGCGACCACGCAGCGCGCCGGGCAAATCCTGCAATTGGATCAGCTCGACGTTACGAACGGCGTCATCAATAACTGCGGGGCAGGATTGAAACGTGACTGCGGTGATCGGATTTTCGTTTCGGGAAACGCGAAACAGCGCCCGCGTAAATCTTAGCTCTCCGCAGCCGAGCTCGAGAATCGTTTGTCCTGGCAGCAGATGGACGGTGTGGCGGAAAGTCTGGGCGCGCCAAAGAAGCCGGTCATCGAGGATCGGGTCGTGTTTGCGCCAGTACTCATCGCGGTAACGTTCGCGAACGGCCAGACACGAGACCAGCGACTCGGTTTGGCAGTTATTTTGCGGCGCCGTTTCGCTCATAAATGCTTGTCCCTTCGGCGGAATAAACCACGCGCCAGTTCGCCGGGTCGATTTCCACCGCGGGCCGCGCGTAACGGCGAGTCACATCCAGGAACTCGAGTTGATCGATCACCACGTACTTCACCGGCACGGTCGCCAGCAAGTGTTCTGCACGTTGCGCATCACGTTCCATGGGCGGAAGTACGGCGCGGCGCCCGGTGAGCAGGTAAAGATAATGAGGCGCGCTTGTTGCCACGATCGCGTCCGAAGGCGCGTGGACCCGAATCCACGAGACTGCTTTTTCCCAGCTCGTCCACGTTTTATCGTGGTAGAACAACCGAGCGTTGCGTGCGTTCGGGACTCCGGAATCAAATTCCGGCAAATCATCGGTGCGAAGCCGAAAAGCTTTCAGTAGCGCGTAAAGCTGAAGGAGAAATACTCCGGCAAGTAAGGCGCAAAGTACGACTCTGCCGAACTGGAACGCGCCGCCTTGCCGTGAAAACATCGCGTAAAGCTGACGCCAGCCCGCGATTGCGCAGATGCAAATGAATGGCGCAACCGGCATGAGATAACGGCTGAACTGCTCCGGCCACGGTGTGGTCGCGGCAAGCGAAAACGAGAGCAGCAGGATAAGTACAATCATTCCTCCACCAGCGCGCATAAGCGGCGCGAGCCCGAGAAAAGTGATCGCGCATACGATCAGGATCGGGACGACGACAAGCTTTAGCGGAATGAGATTATCGAGCGGAAGATGGCGTCGGGCGCGATTCAGGATTTGGGCCCAGAAATCTTCCTTTGTACTCGCGGCTTCGCCGATGGCGTGAAGCATTGGGAAAACGTTGCTGGCGAAGCGCGTCGCGATTGTGCCGATTCCGGCGTGGCCAAGCTCTGGCCGAAACGGATCAACGAGCGCGACGTTTTCGGCGTAGCTAACGTTGTAGTACTGGTAAGGTGCGCGCTGGTACTCATAGGCGGGATGAGTGTAATCGTAACTCGAACGTACTTTCATCACGTACGCCTGCCAGCTTACCACTGGTAAAAGAGCGAGCGCCGCTCGAACAACGACGGTGCGCCAGTGTCTTCGCACAACCGCATCGAGCACCCACGCGCCCAGCAAGGCTAGCCCGGCTGTCCGCAGCAGAAAACCGGAGGCAGCAAGGGCGAAAAGCAATGGCTCGCGCAGCCACGCGGTGAGGCGTTTGCTCATCGCTACCAGCACAAAGCAGACGCTGAGAAGCGCAAACGGCAGCTCAGCAAAGAGCAGATCCGACATGAATACCGTCATGAGCTGGCAAAGGCAGAGCGCGACGGCGACAAAGGCCAGAGCTGGAGTTGAGAAGCGCCGCGCCAGAGCAAACAAGCTCAGGCCGAAGAGTACAAAAATGAGCGCGTAGGACCGCCGCAGCCACGGTGCGACAACGGCGGGATCGGTTGTGCCGAGGACGCGTTCGTGCAAGGCGACAAAGAGCGGGAGCAGCGGTGGATACTGGATCGCTTCTGGCGAGCCTGGTTCACTCGAGATGCGATAGCCTTCGCCGCTCGCAAGTGAAGTACCGAGCAGGTAATAAACTCCACCATCCCAACGAAGATCGATCGGTCCGGACAAACGCGGGACCCAGAGCAGGAGCGACAAAACCAGAATGGCCGCCCAGCAGTACCTGCTTTGTTCCCACCACCAGCGATCAGCCTGCGCGGGTGCCGGGCTGACGTCAGTCATTCGCGCGAGCGATGATGAAGTTGACCAGCCAACTGAAGGAAGCGTTCTCCACGTTCAGCAGCCATGTTTAATAAGCCGAAGTAGAACCCGGCCAGCAATGTTTGTCCGCCAAGCAGCAGCAACAGAACCGAGCAGATGACGAGGCGAATGGTAAAGTCCGGCCGCAATGCGCCAAAACGGACGAGTTCCCACTGGCGCGTCGCCGCGATTCCAAGAATAACGCCGGCGCAGATAAGTACAACTCCTGAGATGACAAACCGCTCCAGCGTTTCTCGTTGAGCTAGAAAGCGCAGTCGTGTTTGTGGCGGGTGAAGCCCTGTTTCAACCGCCATAAGCTTGGCGAAAGTGAAAAGTAGAAGCGATTGGTAGCCGAGCAGGATCGCCGCCGTCGAGTAAAGCAGTGTATGGTAATCAAAAGTGACGCCGCCGATCGTCATCGGCCCACGCAGGAGCAGGGTGGAAACAAGCGTGCCGAGGGCCAGCAGCAAGACACCGGGGATTCCAAAGAACCATCGCGGGCTGAGGAGTAAGTACAGCCGCAGACTCCGCCAGGCATCGCGGTAACGGCGCAGATGAGGCGCGCGGTCGCGCCCGTCCGGCGAAAGCGTTGTAGGTACTTCGGTGATGCGGAGCCCGTGCATGGTCGCTTTCACCAACATCTCAAGCGCGAACTCCATCCCGCGGCTTTGCAACTCGAGCCGTTGCACTGCCTCGCGCCTGAATCCGCGCAAACCGCAGTAGAAGTCGCTCGCTTCGCGGCAGGAGAAAAACAGACGCCCGATTGCGCTGAGGAGCGGGTTGCCGAAATAGCGATGCAAAGGAGGCATCGCTCCCGGCGCGATGCCGCCGAGAAAGCGATTGCCCATGACCAGGTCATAACCGTCGCGGAGCTTTTGCACGAAAGGCGCCAGTGCGGAAAAATCATAGCTCTGGTCAGAATCGCCCATGATGACGTACTTACCGTGTGCGGCGTTGATCCCCGCCGCCAACGCCGCGCCGTAGCCGCGAGTCTCGGCGCGTACTACACGCGCGCCGCACTGCTCAGCTAGCTCGCGCGAACCATCGGTGCTGCCGTTGTCGGCGACGATTATCTCCCCGCTGATTTTTTCCTGGTTCAGAAACGTCTGCGCTTTTTGAACGCAGCCGGCCAGCGTTCGCGCCTCATTCAGGCAAGGCATAACGATCGTTAACTCCGGGTTCACACGCGACAGGCAAATGTATCACCCTTCGCTTTCGGTGAGTAACCGAATCGCCATTCGCCGGAAACCGCATTGATGCGCCCGGTGGCGCCGGCACCTGCGTACTTTTCGCAAGCGTGAATGCCCTTGCCGCGTCCGTGTCGCGCTGCTAATCAAATCCGCCGGCGTGCGCAGCTCGCCGAAACCACACTTGATGAACAAACCACCAATACCCTGGATGGGGTTCGGCAACGAGGAATCGTTGCCCTACAGGTATCGCATTTTCTGGAGGCCAACCGTTTCCGGTTGGCGAGAGGGAGGATACCCTGTTCGAACGCGTGCGTGCCGGTCTTCTTCCGCTGCGGCATCTCCTGGCGGCGAGGAATTTAAATAGGAGGAGGCGCTATTTTCGTTCGAGTACTTGGCGTTGCGGCCAGCGGCGGATTGCCCCAGTGGAATTGCGGTTGCGGCAATTGTCACCGCGCGCGGAGGGGGCAGATCGCGCCGCAATTGCGTGCGTGTGTGGCAGTCAGCGGTGATGAAAAAGAGTGGTGGCTCATCAACGCCACGCCTGATCTCCCCAGCCAGATCGCTGGTTTTGCGCCGCTTCAGCCTGCTGAAAAAAGCAACACTTCACCCATCGCCGGCATTCTCCTCACCGACGCCGAGATCGATCATGTCATCGGCATTCTGCTCATGCGAGAACGGCACTCGCCGCTACCCGTGTACACTTCGGCCGAAGTACGAGAAAAACTGCGCTGGCTTGATGAATTGATGCAGCCGTTTTGCCGCATCGAGTGGCGCGAGCTGCCGCGGCAGTTTGTGAAGCTTGCCGATGGGATCGGACTTCGCGGAACGGAACTTCCACGCAGCGTGGCGTTTCAGCTGAAGGCGAATCGGAACCGGCTGCTTGTCGTTGCTCCCGCCGTCAACACCATCACGGGCGAGCTTGATGACGCGTTGCAGGAAGCCGATGCGATCTTTTTTGATGGGACATTCTGGAGCAACAAAGAGCTCGCTGCTCACCGCGAAGCCGCGCCTTCTGCGCTTGAGATGGGGCACATGCCGGTCGAGCGCAGTCTTGGCTTCCTGACCGAAGCGAGTGCGCCGCGGAAAATCTACATTCACATCAACAACACCAACCCGATCCTGACGCCCGGCTCACCAGAACGGCGCGCGGTCGAATCAGCCGGAATCACCGTTGGCTATGACGGCATGGAATTCGAGCTGTAGAAATGATTCATCGTAGCGCGCGTCCCTGGGCTTTCGTACTTTGGCTCGTCGCCTGCGTCTTTAACGCCGCCGCGCGCGAGCCGATCGCTGCTCCGCCGCAACAGCAGGTGCGCGCGCGTGATCTTGGCGTCCCATTCGAGGGGACACCCGGAAAATTGAACGCCATCACCGATGTGCCCGGCGTTGAAGTCGGCACGACCACGCTCATCAGCGGCGAAGGCAGACTCGAGGTCGGCGTCGGCCCAGTCCGGACCGGAGTCACTGCGATCATCCCGCGCGGTCACGAATCACTGAATGATCCTGTGTACGCAGGCGTATTCAGCTTGAATGGCAACGGTGAGATGACAGGGACCGCCTGGGTGGAAGAGAGCGGTTTCCTGGAGGGTCCGATTGTCATCACTAATACTCACAGCGTCGGCGTTGCGCGCGACGCCGTCATTAAGTGGCGAGTGACGAGCGGCGGGGCTGATCCGACCGGCTATTGGTGGAGTTTGCCCGTCGTGGCCGAAACGTGGGATGGCTGGCTGAACGACATCAACGGTTTCCATGTGAAACCCGAAGATGTCTTTCACGCGCTCGATTCCGCGCACGGCGGTCCGGTCGAAGAAGGTAGTGTCGGCGGCGGGACGGGGATGATTTGTTACGAGTTCAAAGGTGGCAACGGCACCTCTTCACGTAAGGTCGAAATCAGGGCTAACGAGAACACGCCGGCGAGCTCTTATATGTTGGGCGTCTTTGTTCAGGCTAATTGCGGCCGGCGGCCAAACCTTACCGTCGCAGGGGTGCAAGTCGGAAAAGAGATCCCGGGGCAGGTCTACAAGGAAGATACCGGCTCGATCATCATCATCGTTGCGACCGATGCGCCGCTTTTGCCTAACCAGCTAAAGCGGCTCGCTAAACGTGCTTCACTTGGCCTTGCCCGCACCGGGAGTATTTCGGGGAATGGCTCGGGCGACTTATTCCTTGCTTTCTCAACTGCTAATCCGCACGTCGCTGCCGCCGACCAGGTAACTCACAGTGTGCAGACTATTCCTAACGACTTAATGGACCCGCTCTTTGCCGCGACGGTAGAAGCGACCGAAGAAGCAATCATCAACGCATTGGTCGATAACCACGACATGACCGGGCGCGACAACCATAAAGTACAAGCTCTGCCGCACGATCGCCTGCGTGAAATCCTGGCGGAGCATCACGTGAAGTAGCCTGGCTAGTCTGCTTGGGCCCACCGCTTCCGGGTTCAGCACTACGTCGTTGCGTAAGTGTCCCGATTGCCTTCGCATGTGCAAAAAACTGAATGGGCGTGGTACTACGCCTGAGCTTTGACGCATTTCGCCTGATCCTCTAGCCAAGTAACCTGATCCTTCATCAATCTAACTAGATCCTCCGGCTTTCCAGCTTGCGCCGCGAACATCCAAATCCGGCACGAACCTGCAAAACGAAATCATCATGCCATGCAGCCTGATCCTTCTTTCATCAGCACTCATCTTCGCGGCTTAAACCTGCGCAGAGAGGCTTGCTTGTTGTAGCTGCACCGGCGCAGCTTTATCCGGCAACAATCTAGTTTGTAAGACCAGCATTCTCGTTTGTTCCGGCCCGGTACTCAGGCCACATATACTCCTTTCGGGGTACAAGAACACTTTCCGGCACGGAACGGCACCGACGTTGCTTAATCCTGCTGCCGAAAGCGGACGCGCCGACCGAAGTCCGGTCGGGTGATCCGCCGAGTAATCAAATGGAATAAAACAACTATGCCTTCGATTAGAACAAGCCGCTACTTCAGCCGGCTGCCAGACCTCGATGTAAGTAAATTCGCCGGAAAGGTCATTACGGGCCTGACCGGTAATCCTGAGATGAAAGATCCGCCGGTATCGCCGGCAGAGCTCGGCAAGCTAAAGAAAGCGTTCGACGACGCTATTATCGCCGCTACCGCTGGCGGCACACTCGCCACCGCGCAGAAAGAGGCCGCGCGCGCCATACTCGTCGCCGCGTTGAATAAGGACGCGAGCTACGTCGATATAAACTGCGACGAAGACCTCACCGTCCTGCTTGCCACCGGGTTCGAGCCCGTCAGTAACAACCGCGGCCAGACCGTGCTTAGCCCGCCGGAGATTATCGGGGCTGAGTACGGCCAGAGCGGTGAGGTCCGGCTGCGAGTGAAAGGTGATTCGAATCGCCGCGCCATCCAGGGCCGCTGCAAAGCCGTCGGCGGTGAGTTCGGGCCCACGATTAACTTCAGGAACTCCCGCGCGATCATGTTCAGTGGTCTCAAAGCGGGCACCACTTACGTGATGCAGCTCTGCGGGCTCGGTGGCAGCACCGGGCAGAGTGATTGGAGTGAGCCGGTGACTAAAATCGCTCTCTAAAGGAAACGTGATGGAGGCCGCGGGAATCCAATGATTCTCGCGGCCTTTTCTCCTTGCCAATATGAGTACACAATTGCGCGCCATGATGTTTCCAGAAGAGAAAAGTGTCACCGCGCTGACCGCGCGCGAGCAGGAAGTGTTGGGGTGGGTGAGCGAATGTAAGTCGAACTGGGAGACGGCGCAGATTCTCGGGTGCAGCGAAGGCACGGTAAAGAAGCATCTCCAGCGCATCTATCGCAAGCTGGGTGTGCCGAACCGCATGGCCGCGGCTAATTGCCTGCGCCGCGCCGCCGCACAAACCTGTAGCCTCCTTCTCCCGTTTCTCGTTGCCCTGACCGACCTCTCTGGTCTCGCCGATAGTCTCGGTCTGGCGGATTACCTTGACTGGGCCATGTGAGAGGGGAACAAACGGACGTTCACGCCGATTCTGAACAAGTGAAGAATCTCTGATTCTCGCATTACGAGCCATCTCGTAAATAGTTCCGTCATTCTGAACCTGGCTGTAGGGCAACGGTTCCTCGTTGCCGAAGCCGTAACCCGGTCGCCAACCAGGAATGGTTGGCCTACACAAAACGCCACACCTGTAGGGCAACGATTCCTCGTTGCCGAGTCGTAATCCTTGTGCCAACCAGGAATGGTTGGCCTACAGAAAACGGCGGCAGTTGTACGGCAACGATTCCTCGTTGCGGAAGCCGCAACCTGCTCGGTAACGGCCAGGAATGCTTGGCCTACAGAAAAGGCGGAAGGGAATCTCTGGCTCGACAAATGGCTGATGAACGTGCCCGAACCCAAGTACGACGTCGCGCCGGAAAGCTGTAGGGCAACGATTCCTCGTTGCCGAACCCTTTTGTCGATTACACGATAGCAGAAAAAGTCAGAGATGTTTCGCCCGCTCAACATGACAGACTGAGAACGATTTATGAGATGCTTCTATCGCTGAAGTAGCTTCAAAAAAATATGTTTCTTTCCGAGTAGGCGAAGGTCACGAGGGGAAACAGTGCACTTATTCACAAGTTGCTCACCAGTTATTCACCGTCGGATTAGTTCAACTTAACAAATAAGGCTTGACCTACTTCATTCCTTTTCCGTAAACCGGACTCGAACTACACGAGATCCTCTGCCTGACTGAAAGGCTTAACCTCCCGAAGCCCGTCTCAGGACCTTCGCGCGGCTCAAAGAAGCACAACCGGAGGATCACACATGAAACTACTTCCCGCAGCGCTCGCGGCCTGCTGCATTTTGTCTCTGCCAGCGCTCGGGCAGACACCAACCCCTGTCCCAAGCCCCACGCCAGCGCCGTCGGCGATTCCCTCGCCACCCCCTTTGCCAAGCGATGGCAGCCCGACAGCTTCCATTGTGTTCCCAAATGGACAGTCACTGCCTATCCGCAGCCACGCGGGGCAATTTCCTCTTGTTCTCAGTTCTGCGGGGCAGCCTATGAGCATCTCCTGCCGTATCCCGGCGGCGATCCTCTCGCTGCTCGTGATCGAGCCGCTTGATGGAGGAACGATCAGTGCGCCGACACCCGTTGCTGCGGATGGCACCACGCTCCTGCAATTCCAGCCGGGCACGCAACCGGGTCTTTACCGCATTCTTGTTGGCCTCGGAGCTTACTCCGCCACTCTTCAATTCTGGGTACCGAGCGCGAACGGAAACAATCCACCCGTGGTGACGCCATGAGCAGCCGCATTCTTTGTCATCATGAGCGCAGCAAGGGACGTCACGCCCCTCGACGTCACGCCCCTCGCTTAATGCGCTGGAGCGTCAGCCTATTTCTCCTCCTCCTCCTGGCTTGTTCGAGGGCTCTTGGCCAGGTAGGTAACGACAATCTCACCGGACCCGCGGGGATATTCAACGGCGACGTGACAAGTGCGGGTGACTATGACCCGTACACAGGCAATGTGCGGCGGTCGATCATCGACATCGCCGTGGCCGGCACGGTTGGAACACAGCCGCTCGCTTTGGTGCGCACCGCTAATTCCCGCGGTTCGGGCCAGTGGAAATACGGCTTTGGCACAGCCGGCAACTGGAGGCACAATTACATGTGGAGCCTGAGCACGGACGAGAACACCGTCTCCGGGTTCTCTCCTTCAAGCTACTCGGTCAATTTCCCGGATGGGCGTAGCGTCTCTTTCGCTTATTCGTCGTCGGACGCTTACTACCGCGGGCCGACGGGAGTAACGGAGCGTTTCGTTCCGCTCAGCGGCGGCGTGGCTTATCTTGTACTTTCGGATAACACCCGCATCCAGTTTCAAGCGACGCAGTACACCGATCCCCAGCAAGTCTGCGATCAATATGATCACTGTCATACTGTGACGTATTACGGATATAACTGGTTGGCGCAGGCCATCATCGACCCGTACGGGCTTCGCACAACCCTGACTTACACCACCATCGGCTCGGATCAGGTCCTCTACCAGGTTACCGAGCCGGCCGGCCGCTGGCTTCGTTTTAGCTACGTAACGACGCCATGGAATAACTACACCGGTCAGCCTGACGTGCTGCTTCAGACGGTAACTGCGAGCGATGGGCGCAGCGTCCTCTACCGCTATGGCGGCATGCCCTTTTCCCCTGGCACCTACGAATATTCCTTTCTGTCAAAAGTCGATTCTACGGCGACAGCAATCTCGAGGCTACTTACACCTACCAGGCACCCAATGTCGCGTCCTACGGCAACTACAACGGGCCTCCGCTGCTCCAAACCTGCGTTGACCCCATGTACGGTGGCCCGATGTGGAGAATCGCCTACGTTTACGCTACCGCCAATAACCCTGACGGAACTGCTGCTGTTGTCGGTCAGATCAAGAGTGAAAATTACTATACCGGTTCAAGCACCGGGGGAGCACTTTCCACTCTCACGGTGAACGCGAGCACGCGAACCGAAACGCGCGGCGACACAATCAATGGAGTCAATCCTGCCCGGACGTTCACTTACACTGGCAATCTTTTAACCAGCGCAACCGATTTCAACGGCTACGCGGCCCGGCAAACCTACGACGCGAACAATTACATCAACTCGGTGACCGATCGCGATGGGCACATCACCAAATACACGCACGAAGCGCTTACCGGCCGACTTACGCAGATACAGTTCCCCGCTACACCAGAGGATGCTCCGGGAAGCGGCGGAACTATCAATTACACCTATGGCTCGGCCAGTTGCGCCGATGCGGCGAACCGCGACCCAAACAATCCGTATTACGTCTGCACGGCCACCGATGAAGCGGGCCATACCACCCAATATTATCGCTACAGTGCTCCGGGCGTTGCGAATGATAAGGCGATCAAGCAAATCAATTATCCTGATGGCGAGTCGGAGAGCTTTGGCTACAACAGCTTCACCGAAATCGTCAGCCACCAGCTAACTACCGGCGGGGTCGAAACCTACGGATACTATCTTACTAGCAATGGCGACCCAGCCTACAAGAATGGCTTGGTGAAACAATACAGCGATCCCTATCACGCCAGCGGCAACCCGAGTGCGCGCTACGATTACGATGGCTTAAGCCGCCTGATCACCATGACTGACGCTCTCGGCAACGGCCTCGGCGATCTTAACCACACCACGAGCTACGCCTATGACAGCCGTAGCCACGTGCAAACAACAACCCTGCCCAATGACCCGAACGACGGTAAGCGGTACACCATTGTTCATAACTATAACCCTAACGGAACGCTCCAGAATGTCCTCGACCAGCTCGGCCACACGACGAGTTATATTTACGACGACTACAAACGCGTGATCAGCATCACCACGCCGGTGCGAGGCAACGGGGACAACAGCACAAACACCACCTCGTTTGACTACACCCGTCCTGGCACCAGCAGCCCTTACTGGCACACCGCCAACTTCGCTTTCGCCATCACGAAACCCGCGGGAGAAGCGATCAACAATGACTGCGACGGTAACTTCAGGCGCACACGCCTTACCGAACAGAACATCATCGGTGACAGCGGCACCGCTTCCGTCACTACCTACGGTTATGACGCCGCTGGCAACCTCACCAGCGTGCTTGCCCCAAACCAGCAGCCAAAAGGGAGCGCCAGTGTCACGGCCTACGACGAGCGGAACCGTGTCTGGAAAGTAACCGACCCGCTTTCCCACACAACGGTGGTGCAATACGACGCTTACAACCGCAAAGCCAGCGTCACCCGGCCCAATGGCCAGGTCATCACTTACGATTCCTACGACAAGATGAACCGGTTGCTTCAACAGACCGCCACGCAGTCGCCCGAGCCTAATGCGGTGACAAAGTACAGCTACGATCCGACTGGCGGCCTGCTCCAGACCATAACTGATCCCAACGGCAACAGCTATAACTACGGCTACGATCTGCTGAATCGCAAAACCGTTTTGCAGTATCCGGACGCGAGTACTGAAGCCTGGATTTACGATAACACTGGCAACGGCACCCCCGCCGGGAACGGGCTGCTTTACCAGTTCAAGAACCGCGCCGGCAACTTCGACACCTTTACCTACGATAATCTAAACCGCCTCACCCAGTCGAGCTGGAACGATGGCGTCACACCGTCTGTCAGTCAGGGTTACGATGCCGCCAATCGACCCACGGCCATTAACAACAGCAATTCTCAGATCAGCCGCGCCTATTACAACGATAACACCCTCTGGACCGAGACCAGTACTTACGGCGACGGCATAGCCCGGACTGTCACCTACAGCTATGATCCTGATGGACGCCGCGCGACCTTGACGTATCCAAACAGCGCCTACACCTTCAGTTACACCTACACCGGGCGGAGCGAGCTCCAGACGGTCGTGAACAGTGGCGCGACTATCGCCAATTATGGCTACGATCTCAACGGCAACCTGACCAGCCGCAGCATCCAGGATAACTCCACCTCCAGCAGCTACGGCTACGATGCTCTGAACCGCTGCTTGAACATTTCGCATAACCTAAATGGCACCACGCGCACTTTTGCTTACCATTACGATGGAAACACCGTGGGTGATCTCGACTGGGGGCAGCGCGACGGAGCAAGCGGCGATGTTTACAATTACGATCAGAGCGACCAAGCGACAACTGCGCAGCTTAACATTGCCAGCCCGACCACCACCGCGCCCGGCACGCCGAACATCATCTACGACGCCAATGGCAACCGCACCAGCTTCAACGTTGGAGGAGCCAACCAGAGTTACTCGGCAGTGAACAACTTGAACCAGTACACCACGCGCACAAGCGGCGGCACAACCACTTCAGCTGTTTATGATGCCAATGGAAACATGATCACCGGTCTGGACGGCTCCAGCTTCACCTATGACGCGCAAAACCGGCTCATTAAAGCGGTTAAGAGCGGCACCACTGACACCTTCCTCTACGATGGCTTGAACCGCCAGATCGGGAAAACGATCACCGGCCAGGCGCTTTACTACCGCGTGTATGATGGTTGGGATTTGTTGGGCGAGTACAAGACAGGAACAAGCGGCGCATTTTGGGCGTACCTGTACGGCGCTGGTGGAATGGTAAAGAACCTCGTGACCAACAACTACTATTATCAGGATGCCAGCGGCAGCACGAGTCACCTGGCTAATAGCGCCGGCGCGCTGATTGAGTGGTACCGCTATGACCTTCAGGGCACACCGTATTTCTACAACGCTTCCAACCAACCACGCTCAAGCAGTAACTATTATATTCGACACCTATTTACTGGCCAGCAGTGGTACAGTGAGCTCGGACTTTACGATCTTCGCAACCGCTACTACTCGCCCGATATTGGGAGATTCTTGCAAGGCGACCCGATTGGCTTCTGGGGTGATCGCGGCAACCTTTATCGGTACTGTGGGAACAATCCACTCAGGGGACGTGATCCTTTCGGATTAGATATAATTAACGAAGGTGGCCAGCAGATACATCCGGCCGAAAGCGGGCCCGATAGCTACACCCTTGATGGGCAGAATCAAACTGACTACGAGAACGCGTCGCAAAATTACACGGGCCCTCCGCCCGACGGACCGGTGGCACAAGGGCCTACAACGGTGGTTGGCTCAGGCCCGCCGGATGACAACACCTCGGGGCAACCAGGAGGTCAGCCCGGCGGGGAACCTGGCGGAACGGGAACTGTGCCCGGAGGCTGGGGCTCCGGCGGAAACCCTTCGGACACAGAAGGGCCAAGTTACGGCTACAGAGGAGCACATCACGGCCCTGCGCGACCTACGGGCCCGTCAAGTCCTTCCTCCCGCGCACCACGAACGGGTGGACCGAGCGGACCAGGTTCTTACTGGGCACCTTTCTGGCGCTTTCTCGAAACGCCGGCGACGCCAGCGGAGGCGGCTTATACCCACAAGGGTTTGGTCCCGACGCTGATCTTAACGATCCCTGTCGCAGCTCCGTTTGTCGCTCCCGAAACTGGCCTGTTCGCGCTGTTGGCGAGTTTAGGCGACGCTACTGTAACTGGGCTCCAGACTGCTTTCAGCGCGGCACGAGTGAGCACTGCCGCTCAGTTTATCAATATTACGGTGCAAACCGCCGAGCTCACAGAAGCAACGACACCAATGGCTGAAACTGTAGAATTCTCCCTTACCGAGGAAGCGCCTTCAGCTTCGGAGTACTTGATTGAATCTGCCGGAGAAACAGGCGGCCCACCAGGTCCATAAAGTTGATTGTTCGCTGGCTAATTACGCGGGGCCCTATCTGGAGGACGCTTATTCCCCACCGGACATCTAAACTGAAGCTGCTTGTTCGTCGCTATTCGAGCGAACATGAAGGGATGTTGAACACCGCCGTAGGCCGGGTCGCGATCTACGGTAACCGCGCGTTTACGTCGCAGGTGCGGGAGGCACTGTTCCACCTGCAGCAACAATTTCCGTGGGGTTTCTCGATGGTTCAGAGGTATATCATTGCTATCGAACAACGAGCGACGCCGATCATGGCGTACGCTGGTATTGGCGTTCGATTCGAACGTGCGGCCCAAAACGGCAGCTTACCGGTCGATCCGAAACGATACGGAGCGTTGCTCGTACGAATGGCAGTTGGATTACGCATTCACATGCGTCTGCGAATCCCTCCCTCCGCACGGACGCAGCTACTTGAACTACTGACCGATGTTAATGCGATGAAGCGGTTAGGTTGCGAGCAACGCTACTACTATTCTATTTGGAACCAGATACATCGAATCGAGCGGAGTTTACGAAACTCTGTCGCCGGGACTTGACCAGCTTTTTAGATATTACAAATGCGCCTCGAGCTTGTACGACAGTTGACAGGCGATATTCTCACAATCTTCTGTGGGATCGTTGCGGCGTTTGTTGTGTCTCGATTGCTCGGAATGGTTTGGAATGGTAGCCAGCAGTTCGTTTTTTTTACCCTGCTAGGTGTTTGGGTTCCCACCGGCGTCTCCGCAGCGATACGCGCAGTTAGTTACGGCAAAGATACTCCGCTTAGCGTCTTCATCGCGTGGCTTGCTGTGTTTTCTATAGGATTGGCAGTGATCATACTGTTTGGGGAGATCGCTAAACTGCTGTGGAGTCCACTGCGAATGTTAACTGATCTAGTTGGCGGTATTGCTTGGGTCTATTGTATTGTGATAGTCGTACGTGAAAAGGTTGAGGTCATCCGAGCGTCCTCGCGGAGGGAAAACGGGATCTGAAATCCCAAACTAGAAGGACGAACTAGAAGCGGAATTGATCAATCCCAACTATTGACTGTTCGGTTCCGGTAAACGGCTGCGTTGATGCCTCGTCCGCTGCGTGTTGAATACGAAGGAGACATTTATCGTCTGCTCAGCCGGGGCGACCGGCGTGAAGAAGTTTTCTGGAGCGACGCTGATGGCATGTTATCCATCTCCACTTTGGCAAGGGCCTGCGAGAAGACGGGATGGGAGATTGCACGCCTACTGTCTTATGAGCAACCATTTTCACCTGGTGGTGGAGACGCCGCGGGCGAACCTGGTCGCGGGATGAAGTGGTTGTTGGGAACTTACACCGTGGCTTTTGCGGGCACGTGCGCCGGCGCAATCAAATTACCTCGCAGCCGACTACTTCGCCCCGTTGCTACCGGGCTTAAGTACTACCTTGATGCATTCATCTTCCTTGTTGAGGAAGATATCGTAGCCTTTCGGCGCTTCTTCCAGGCTTAGGTGATGAGTGATGACGTAGCTGGGATCTATCTCTTTCTTCTCAATACGTTCCAGCAGCGGCTTCAGGTAGCGTTGGACATGGGTCTGTCCGCTTTTGATGGTTAAACCTTTGTTAACGACGGCGCCCATCGGGAACTTATCGATAAGTCCGCCGTAAACGCCCGGCACCGAGACAGTGCCGCCTTTGCGGCAGGCCAGGATCGCTTCACGCAGCGCGATTGGCCTGCCCGTTTCAGACATCATGGCCTGTTTGAGCCGATCGTAAAGATAGACCGGGCCGTGAGTGTGACCTTCCATGCCGACGGCATCGATACATGAATCAGGACCGCGGCCGCCGGTCATCTCGTTCAACGCGTCGGAAACGTTCACCTCGTCGTAGTTCAACGTTTCCGCTTTCGCTTTTTCACGCGCCATGCGCAGCCGCTCAGGGAAACGATCAATGGCGATGACGCGTTCAGCGCCGAGCAAGTAGGCGCTGTTGATACAAAAAAGTCCGACTGGTCCACAACCCCAAACCGCGACGGTGTCGCCGGGCTGGATATTACAATTTTCCGCGGCCATGTAGCCGGTCGGAAAAATGTCCGATAGGAACAATACCTGGTCGTCAGGAAGGTCGCTCTCGATTTTAATGGGACCGACATCAGCGAACGGGACGCGCGCGTACTCAGCCTGGCCGCCGGCGAACCCGCCAAGTAAATGCGAGTAGCCGAAAAGGCCGGCCGGTGAATGACCAAAAAACTTCTCCGCCATGGCGGCGTTTGGGTTCGAGTTCTCGCAGCACGAGAAAAGGCCGCGCTTGCAGAAGAAACATTCGCCGCAGGAAATGGTGAATGGGACGACAACGCGATCTCCGCTCTTAAGGTTCTTCACCTCGGGACCAGTCTCGATGACCTCGCCCATGAATTCGTGGCCGAGAATGTCGCCCTTCTCCATCCCCGGAATGAAGCCGTCATAAAGATGCAAGTCTGAGCCGCAGATCGCTGTGGAAGTGATCTTAACGACGGCATCGCGCGGGTTCAGGATTTTAGGGTCGTCCACTTCTTCTACCCGCACATCATGTTTGCCGTACCAGCAGTTCGCTTTCATATAAGTGCTTGGATATCGTTAGCCGCGAGTAGTTCCATGGTCGTACACAGGTGAAAGGCTCGTCGGCCGGCCGGCCGGCTGGCCATCGGTACTCATCACCTGACCGGTCTCGATGATCTGCTTGAGCCGGTAAAGATCGAGCTGGATTTCCTGTTCAGGAGCACGGCCGATCAGTTTGGCCACAGCCAAGCCCAGGTTTCCGACCGGTGGAGTATAGGTGATGCTGACGCGCACGACGGTGCCGCGATTTCCCGGGGCGCGATCAAAGCGGACGGAGCCGTAGTTTTCAATGTCAGCGCCGGGAAGTGATTGCCAGGCGATCAACTCGTTGGGACGATCGCCGGTAATTTCCGCGTCCCACTCGACGCGTTTTCCGCCGGGACCGGTTGCGACCCAATGCGACCGGGTGCCGTCTAGTGTGCGCACCGACTCGAGATTCCGCATTACGCGCGGCAGGTTCTCGAAGTTACGCCAGAAGCGATAAAGCTCCTCCGGCGGCCGGCCGACGGTGATGACCTTGCGTACGTGAACATCGCGGTCGTCCACCGCATATCGGCTGTGCTGGACGGCAGCATAAACATCGAGTGCGGTGACGCCGAGTACGGCGGCGGCAGCGCCCTCGACGCGGCGATCATCAGAATCATCCGACATGCGTGCGGCCCCAAGGAGAGCGAGGTCCATCACATCGCCGGCCACGCTCGACCAAAGCCAGCCTGCCGTGCCGCGTTTGTTCAAAATGCCGAGCCCGCTGGTGACTTCGCGCAGGCCGAGCGCCGGCATGAGCAGCGACTTCGGCTCGACGCCGATGAGCTTCGAGAGCGCCCGCGGCGCGAAAAGCTCGACCGCGCCCAAGGCGATGCTGAACCAGCCGAGGCCGGTGGCGAGATTATCAAGGTTTGCAGATGAGGATCGAGAATTGTTTGCCATAGAGAGACGGGTTCTTCGGCCGCGCAGAGGCGCGGGCGTACTGCTTTCGCCTCCGCCGCGAGGCTTGCGCTTCAAAATTTCGCACAAACGTGACCGCCGTATTGAAGCGGGCGGCGCGAGAACCTAAACTGAGGCATGAGCTGGGAGGCGATCAACGCTATTGCGCAGATCGTAAGCTCGCTCGCCGTGGTCGCTTCGCTCTGGTACCTGGCCGTGCAGGTGCATCGGAGTACGCGGGTGACCAGGCTGGCGGCGCAGGATGCCGCAGCCAGCGCACTGCGCGAGGTGACGAAGCCGTTCTCGGAAAACGCGGAGCTTGGCCGGATCTGGCGCACCGGTCTGGAGAATCTCGACGACCTGGATGCGGAGGAAACGGCACGCTTCTATCACGTGACGTTTCAGTTCCTGAAGGCGATGGAAACAATCCATTTCCATTACATCTATGGCATGATGGACGAGCAAATCTGGAGCGGCTGGTGGAATCTTTACCGCCATTACCTCGCCTGCCCGGGTCTGGAGCATTACTGGAAGCTGCGCAGCAACCTTTTCTCCCAACGGTTTCGCGATTTCGTCGATTCGCTTGAAAGGCCAGAGCAACGGCTGACCGTCGGCAACTTGCTTGGGGGCGAAGAGGTAAGCGCCGCGCGCTGACGGGGCGAACGCTTATAACAGCGCTACCATTTCAGAAACGAGGTCACTGAAGTACCGGGGAGTTTGCTGCGCCCATGTAGAAATTCGAGCTCGATGAGGAACATCGCTTCCGTGAGATCGCCGCCGACTTTCCTGATCAAGCTTGCGGCCGAGGCGCTCGTTCCGCCGGTGGCGAGCAGGTCATCGATGAGTACAACTTTTTCGCCTCGCTCGATAGCATCGATGTGCAATTCCATTTCGGCTTCGCCGTACTCAAGCGAGTAGCTCGCCCGCTCGGTCTTGTAAGGCAGCCGGCCCTTTTTTCGCAGCGGGACAAAGCCGACGCCCAGCTCGTAAGCGACGGCGGAGCCAAACAGGAAACCGCGCGCGTCAATTCCCACAACCTTGTCGATCAACTTACCGTGACATTCCTTTAGAAAGAGATCGACGGATTTGCGGAAAAGCTCGCCGTCTGCAAGTACCGGCGTGATGTCTTTGAAAATGATTCCCGGCTTGGGAAAATCGGGCACGTCGCGCACGGCCGCGCGCAGCCTGGAGATGTCCTCCTCGCTCACGCCCGCGATGGTATCGGCGCGCGGGTAAACGTCAACGACTCGCGGTTGCGGAGCGAAATGCGCGATCTTAAGGTGGCATTCCCGTGGATCGCCAGCTGCTAATTTTTTCCACGCTCTGTTTCCTCGCGGCTGTGGTGCGCTCCAGCGTGGCTCTGCGCGCGCGCGTTTTTCGCCGGAGCCGTTTCAATTTCGGCATGATCCTGCTCGGTTTTCTGCTGCAAAGCGCCTTCCTCGGTCTGCGCGGGCACGCGCTCGGTCGCTGCCCGATCACGAACCTGTTTGAAGTACTCGTCTTTTTGGCCTGGTCGATCGCGCTGATCTACATGGTCATCGGCCCAGCTTACCGGCTCTCGTTGATGGGCTCGTTTACGGCGCCGCTGGTTTTCCTGCTGCAATCGTTCGCACTGCTCGCCCCGATCGATGCGCCCCGCACCGGCCGCGTGCCGCCGAACGCGTGGCTCGAATTTCACGCTTCCATCTCGCTCATCGCGTACGGCGCGTTCGCTCTCGCCTGCGTGGCCGGCGTGATGTACCTCGTGCAGGAGCGGCAGCTCAAAACGCGCGAGCTGCACTCGATTTTCTACCAGCTTCCGCCGTTGCCGAATCTTTTTTCGGCAATGTTGCGGCTGTTGTGGTTTGGCTTCGCGTTGTATAGCGCCGGCCTGATCAGCGGGTTCTTTACCGGCGAGCCACTACCATGGACAAAGGTCACACTGGCGATTGTGATCTGGATCGCGTACGCGGCAATTCTGTTCGGCCCGCGGCTGTGCTCGATGTCGCCCCGCCATCTCGCCGCTTTCTGCGTAGCTGCCTTTGCTGCCGCGCTCTCATTGTTATGGAGCATCGAATTCGTCGCCCATCACGCATGAAGCTCTTCTGCGCGGGCCTGAATCATCGCACGGCGCCGATTGAAGCGCGGGAGCGCTTCGCCGGGCACGCTGGCACGATCGCGCGGCTACGCGAGCAGGGTGAAGTACTGCTGCTCACCACCTGCAATCGCGTGGAAGTTTATGCCGCGACTGCACGCGAATTACCGACAAGTGAAATCGCGCAAGCATTGCAACTTCACGGGGACGACGTTGCGCCGGGCGAGCTGGCGGCGTTCTATCGCTACGAGAATGACCAATGTGCGCGGCACCTCTTCCGCGTCGCTTCCGGCCTGGACTCGATGGTGGTCGGCGAGACAGAAATTTTCGGCCAGACCAAGCGCGCTTATGAACAGGCGCGGGCAAGTGGTGGCGCAGGCGCATTCTTGCACCGGTTATTCCAGCGCGCTTTTCGCGCGGCCAAGCAGGTGCGGACAAAGACAGAGATCACGCGCGGCTCCATTTCCGTCGGCTCGGTTGCGGTTGAGCTGGCGGAGAAACTTTTCGGCGATTTGCGCGGGCGCAAAGTGCTCGTACTCGGGGCGGGGGAGACGAGCGAGAAAACGTTGCGCGCGCTCGCCTCGCGCGGCGTCTCCGATCTGCGGGTGACCAATCGCACCGCGGCGCGGGCAGAAGAGCTCGCGCAACGGTTCGACGGAATGGCGGTGCCATTCACCGGCTGGCTCGAGCACTGCCGCGAGATCGACATTCTTCTCTCTTCCACGGCCGCGGAAACACATCTCGTCACGCCGGAAAATCTCGCGCCCATGATCCGGCATCGGGTCGATCGGCCGCTCTTTATTATCGACATCGCCGTTCCGCGCGACGTCGCGCCGGAGGTGAACGGGCTCGAAGGCGTTTACCTGTATGACATCGATTCACTGCAATCGATTGCCGACGACACGCTGCAATTGCGCCGGCAGCAGATTGCGGCAGCAGAGGCGATCATCAACGAGCATGTGGCGGATTTTAGCCGGCAAATGGCGCAGTTCGGCGCGCGCGAGCAGCGCGTGGCGACCCTTCATCCAGAAATTCCCGCGACGCTGCGCGTTTCTGAGCTGTAGTGAAGCTGGTGCTCGGCACGCGCGGCAGCGAGCTCGCCCTGGCGCAAGCGCGAATGGCTGAGCTCGCGCTACGCGAAAGGTGCAACGCCGATGTTCAGATCGAGGTCGTCCGCACCAGCGGTGATAAGGGCGCGCGCGAGGCGGGACGCAAAGGTGTATTCACGGCGGAGCTTGAGTACGCGCTGCTGGATGGCCGAATCGATGTGGCGGTGCACAGCGCAAAAGACATTCCGAGTGAAATGCAGCGCGGTCTCACCATCGCTGCCGTACTTCCGCGCGCCCCTGTTGAAGACTTGCTCATCACCCGGCAAGCGGCTTCTTCGGGATTGCGCACGGTCGCGACTGGAAGCGTGCGACGTCAACACCAGCTGCGCTTCTTCCGGGGGCTTAAGTACGTGGCTGATCTCCGAGGCAATGTGCCGACGCGCCTGCGCAAATTCACGGCCAGTGATTGGGATGGAATTGTGCTCGCGCGTGCCGGGCTCGAGCGGCTCGGTTTTTCTCCGCCGCGATTCGAGTTCGAAGGGCAGCAATTCTTCGCGGAAATTCTGCCGATGGAAACGTTCGTGCCAGCAGGCGGCCAGGGGATCATCGCGATGCAAACGCGCGAAAAAGATGCCGCGATGATTTCCGCTGCCGATGAAAATGCTGTCCATTGTTGCTTGCGCGCGGAGCGTGAATTTCTCCGTCTGCTCGGAGGGGATTGCGGTACGCCAGTCGGTGCGCACGCGCGATGGGTGAACGGCGAAATGGAATTGTGCGTGCAACTTTTTGCCGGTGACAGCGAACCGACCATGGCCTGCGCGCGTGGCACCGGGTCGGAGCAGATCGCGATGGAAGCATTCAACCAGATTCGACCATCAGCCGCCGCAGCGACGCTGCGGCGCGAAGGCCAGAGATGAGTACAAGCCTAAGTACAAGCCTAAGTACGAGCCTAAGTACAAGCGGGAAATGCTTCCTTGTCGGTGCCGGACCCGGTGATCCCGGCCTGGTCACACTCCGTGCACGCGAGCTGATCGAGCAGGCGGAGGTGATCATCTACGATGCGCTTTGCAATCCCGAAATACTGGCGTGGGCGCCGGAAAATGCCGAAATCATTTTTGCCGGCAAACGTGCCGGCGAGCACACGTTTTCACAGGAGGAGATCAACGCATTGCTGGTGGAAAAAACGCGCGCGGGCAGGAAGGTCCTGCGGCTCAAAGGCGGCGATCCGTTTGTGTTTGGTCGCGGCGCGGAGGAGGCCGAGGCGCTGGCGGCGGCGGACGTTGAGTTTGAGATTGTGCCGGGGATTACATCAGCGATTGCTGCGCCGGCCTACGCTGGCATCCCGGTAACACGTCGGGGCGACAATTCGCATGTCACATTTTTCACCGGGCACGAGGACCCAGGCAAAGGGGAAAGCGCGATCGATTTCGCCGCGCTGGTTAAACTCGGCGGTACTCAAGTGATGCTGATGGGCATCGAGCGCCTGGAGGCAATCACGCGTGAGATGCTCGACTGCGGCGAGCGCGCTGATTTGCCTGTGGCGCTGGTGCGTTGGGGAACCACGGGCCAGCAGCGCACCATCACCGGCACCGTTTCGGACATCGCGAGGCGTGCGCGGGACGCGGAATTCGAGGCGCCAGCAATCGCCGTCTTCGGCAACGTCGTTTCGCTGCGTAAAAACCTGAACTGGTTTGAGAGCCGGCCGCTTTTTGGCAAACGGATCGTGGTCACGCGCACGCGCAAACAAGCCGGCGCGCTCAGCTCAGAGTTGCGCGCGCTCGGCGCGGACGTGCTGGAACTGCCCACGATTCGCATCGAGCCGCCAACCGATCTGCGCGAATTCGCTGAGCTGGTGCAGGACGCGCACGGCTATGACTGGATCATTTTCACCAGCCCGAATGGAGTCGAGGCGTTCTTCGATATCTTTTTCAAGCTTTACGATGACGCGCGTGAAATCGGCGCGGCGAAAATCGCGGCGATCGGCCCGGCGACGGCGCAGCGGGTCAAAGACTTTCATCTGCATGTGGATCTACAACCGCTGGAATTCGTGGCAGAAGCAATCGTGAAGGAATTCGCGGCGCAGGGTGGCGTGGAAAACCTGCGCATCCTCCTCGCCCGCGCGGAGAAGGCGCGGGACTTGCTCCCCAGAGCGCTGGCGGATATGGGGGCAATTGTCGATGAAGCGTTTGCTTATCGTACCGTGCCGGAGACGCGCGATGTCACCGGTGCGCGTCGGCGTTTTTCGGACGAAGGCGCAGACCTGATCACCTTCACCAGCTCGTCCACGGTGGAAAATTTTCTCGATCTGAGGCTGCCGTGGCCCGCGCACATGAAAGTGGCGAGCATAGGCCCGATCACTTCCGCGACGGCGCGAGAACGCGGGTTGCACGTGGACGTCGAAGCGAAGCGCCACGATATTCCCGGGCTTGTCGCTGCCATCCGGCAATTTTACGGAGCCTGAGAATGGCGGGCGATTTTGCCAGTACCATGCGCGAGCTGAGCGCGGCCGCCGTCCGCGAAAAGCGGCCGGGCGGCGACGTCACGCCGTTGCTGCGCGAGTTTGATGCGCTGGATGCGCGATTGCAGAACATCGAGGCGCTGCTCACGCGACACACCGAGAGCATGCCATCGATTCGCACCGAGCATCAGAAAATCGAGGAACATCTTGCCGCGATCCGCGGGACCGAGTCCGTTAACCAGCGCCTCTTCGATTCGCTGCACGAAGAGCTGCTCAAGTACCGCGACAACTTCCTGCTCGAGTCGCTGCACAAACCGTTCGTGCGCGATCTCATTGTACTTTACGACGATCTGACTACGCTGGCTGAGCAACTGCGCATCGCGGCGGCGGAGAAGAAACGCGATCGCCTCGCCCGCTGGCGCGATAATTTGAACAACGCGATTCACGGCCTGATCGAGATACTGCACCGGCTTGAAGTGACCGAGATCGAGTCGAACGATTTCGTCGATCTTAGCATTCACAAAGTCGTTAGCTTCGAGCCGGCGGAATTCGCCGAGGACAACGGACGCATCGTCACGCGGGTGAAGCGCGGTTTCATGTGGCGCGGCAAAGTACTGCGCGCGGAAGAAGTGATCGCGAAGCGCTTCCACTAACGGCGCCGGATCATTCGGAGCGAGGTCGAGGAATCCGCGGCGTAAGTGTAAGGTAGCTTCAAGGGGTCCTCGACTGCGCTTTCGCTCCGCCCGGGATGATCGGCATGGCGTTTTCCATACGGAAAACGTTTCCCGTTTCGGGCATGAAAATTGCATTCTGACACGCAGGCGCGCGCGCCCTTTCCACTCCTCTGACAAATGAACGAACGCAAAGCAGTCGGCATTGATTTGGGCACCACGTTCTCCGCCGTCGCTCACATCGATGCCTACGGTAAACCGCAAATAATTCCCAACGCCGAAAGCGAGCTGATCACGCCATCAGTCATTTTATTCGATGGCAATAACGTCATCGTCGGCACAACGGCGAAGAACAACGCCGTGGCTGAGCCGGAAAAAATTGTCGATTTCGTGAAGCGCGAAATGGGCAAGCCCAAGGAGCAATTCCACCGTGAGTTCGGCGGCAAGATTTACTCAGCGGAAGAACTCAGCGCGTTAATTTTGAAGAAGCTCAAGATCGACGCGGAGAAATATCTCAAGCAGCCGATCACAGACGCGGTCATCACTGTTCCGGCGTACTTCAATGATGCTGAGCGCACCGCCACGATCACGGCCGGCCAGCTCGCCGGTTTCAATGTTTTGCAAATTCTAAACGAACCGACTGCGGCCGCGCTTGCGTATGGTCTCGATAAACTGGACGAAGACCAGACGGTGTTCGTGTTCGACCTCGGCGGCGGTACTTTTGACGTGACGATCATGCAGATCGAGGGCCACCACATCAACATGATCGCGACGAACGGCGATCACCGGCTGGGCGGCAAAGATTGGGACGACATCATCGTCAACAAAGTGGCGGAAGAATTTGACCGGCAGCATGGCGAAAATCCGCTGCTGGATTTGCAGAGCTACCAGGACCTGCACACGCGCGCATTGGCGGCGAAGATTCAGCTTTCCAGCCGCAGCCAAAGCGCGGTAGTGCATCACCACAACGGGAAAAGCGTGAAGGTGGAAGTCACGCGCGAAGAGTTCGAGAAACGCAGCCAGCACCTGGTGGAGAAGTGCAAGGCGATTTGCGAGATCGTCATGCAGGAAGCGAAGCTGAAGTGGGACGAGATCGATAAAGTACTGCTGGTCGGCGGTATGACGCGCATGCCGATGGTGCGCACGCTTGTCTCGCAATTGACGAAGGCGCCTGTCGTTGACGACGTCAACCCAGACGAAGCGGTCGCGAAAGGCGCCGCCATCCAGGCGGTACTTTCGCTGCTCGAAGAAGAAAAGACATCAGGCGAAAGATTGCTGCCGGAAAACACGCGCGACCAGTTCTCCGCGCGCGAAGGCGGGCTGATTCAGGTCACGAACATCACCTCGCACACCCTCGGCGTCGTACTTTGGGATGAGGCGCATCTCGAGGAATACGTCTTTCCGATGATCCGCAAGATGACGGCGATTCCGGCGCGAGCGCGGAATTCTTTCGGCACGGCGATGTCGAACATGCAGCGCGCAGTGGTGCGTGTGGTCGAGGGCGAAAGTACCGTGCCCGGTGAATGCACGCCGCTTGGCACGTGTGATGTCGAGTTACCCGCTTTCCTGCCGAAGGGCTCGCCGGTCGAGCTCACCTACGAGTACAATGCGAACCAAGTACTCGAAGTGTCGGTCGCCGCGAGCGGCAATCGCTCGAAGGTGAGCATCGAGCGCAACACCGGTCTTGCGCCTGATGAAATGTCGCAGGCGGCAGCGAACCTCGGCGCACTGCACATGGCGTAATGGTTGTGAAATGCGCCGCCGCATTTCCCATCCCACTGCCGGACGATCCGAAGAAGTGGGAGGGCTGGAGCAATTACAAGAGCGATAATCCTTACGAGCGGCTCTGCCTTGATCCGCGGCAGAATCCCAGCAACGAACTTATCGAAGAGCATTGCCGCGAGCTGCTGCGGTGGTGGCAGAAAAAACTGCCGCTCAAAAACCAGCCAAGTAATCCCGTAGCGCAATTGTTGCGCATCGGCCTGGACGAATCGTCGCGTTACCTCACTGAAGCGCGGGTGGAGTTGCTCGATCCGCAGCGGCGCAGGCGCGTCGATCAACAGCTCGCCAATGAAGCGCACGCGCAGGCGCTCACTGAATTCCAGAAGTTTCTCGCCTTTACCACGGCGGACGGAACGCTGAGCGAAAACGAGGAGAAATCATTGCGGCGGTTTGGCGCGCAGCAGGGGCTCGCAGAAGACGAATTACTCGAGTTGGTCGAGAAAGAAGTACAGGCCCGCGGCGTTGTGCGTGTGCAGCCACCGGAGCCGCCGGCGCCTGAGATTATCGAAGTGGCAGCGCCCATTGACCCAAAAACAGAGTTTAGGCGCATGCTGCGCCTGAGCGGGCTTGATAACATCAGCATGACCGATGATCAGCGCGATGCCTTCATCAACGTGGCCGAGAATTCCGGCATCGATGCGGCTGAAGCTGAAGACATGGTGGACGAGTACCTGGAAGAACTTGAGCAGGAGGAACTCGTCTCTGCTGCCGCCACGAAGCCAGTGGTCCTGAATGCAAAAACCACCGCAAAGGCGGAAGAGCCGAGCGCGCCTGCTGCCGTCGTGCCCCAGATTTCGCCCGAAGAAGAACGGCGCCGGTTCACTAACTTCACGAATTCCATCGGCAGCCAGATGTTCCTTATTCCATCAGGCGAATTCATCATGGGCAGCAACGCGCCCGACGCACCGCCTAACGAAACGCCGCAGTTTCCGGTGACCGTCACCCGCTTTTATATGTCGCGTTTTCCGGTCACAAACGCGCAGTACGAAGAGTTCGATCCACTCCATGAGCGGAAACGCGCTCCCGGCACCGGTCCGCAGCATCCCGTCGTCTATGTAAGCAGCCTCGATGCGATGAAATTTTGCCAATGGCTAACGACTCGTGAACGCCGTAAGTACCGTCTTCCCAGCGAAGCGGAGTGGGAATATGCCGCGAAAGGAAATGACGGCCGCATCTTTCCATGGGGCGCGTTTGCCCGGCGCGGCGACCTGGCGAATTTCGCTGACAAGAACACCGTCTTCGCCTGGAGCGATCGCGAGATTGATGATGGCTACGCGGAAAGCGCACCGGTGGGCGCATTTCCCCGCGGCGCGAGCCCGTTCGGGATCGAAGACATGGCGGGGAACGTCTGGGAATGGTGCAGCGATTACTACGAAACCTACAAGGCACTTCCCAAGGTAAACCCGCACGGGCCGCCACACGGAAATAAACGGGTGTACCGCGGCGGCAGCTGGAAATCGCGTTTCGCCAGTCTGCGCACGACAACGCGCAATGCCAACGCGCCGAATTACTCCTGCAACGACCTCGGTTTTCGCGTTGTCTGCGAGTGCGACCCCTAGGGCAAGCGCGCCGCTTGCCATCTTAGGAGCGGAGAAGCGCGAGCCGTGCAATCTGCCGCGAGGCGGAGATGGGTCGCGTGCGTCGCCTGGCTTCGTATAATCTTCGCCTCATGGCGACCATCGCTGAACGGCGCAAGACTTTTCACGATCTGCACCGGAGCGGCTGCTTCGTTCTTCCGAACCCATGGGACATTGGCAGCGCGCGATACCTTCAACACCTCGGCTTCAAAGCGCTGGCGACATCATCGGCGGGCTTCGCTTTTTCCCGCGGATTACCAGACAACAGTGTCGGCCGCGAGATGATGCTGGCGCACATTCGCGAGATCGTGGAAGCGACTGAAGTGCCGGTGAACGCGGATTTTGAAAATGGTTTCGCCGACAAGCCGGAGCAGGTGGGGGAAAACGTGCGGCTTTGTCTCCGCACAGGAGTGGCCGGGCTCTCGGTCGAGGATTCTACCGGGAAAAAGAACGCGCTTTACGATCTCCCCCATGCGACGGAACGGATCGAAGCAGCGCGCGAGGCAGTGCAAGGGAGCGGCGCCTTGCTTGTCGCGCGCGCTGAATGTTTCCTCTTCGGGCGAGATGACATCGATGAAGTGCTCCGGCGTTTAAGCGCCTACGCGGAGGCAGGCGCCGATTGCCTCTATGCGCCCGGCGTGCAATCACACGAGCACATGAAACGCATCGTGGAGGCGGTCGCGCCGAAACCGGTCAACATGTTAATCGGCGGTGCAAACGGCTGGACCATTGAAGAGGCGGCAGCCCTCGGCGTTCGCCGGGTCAGTGTTGGGGGCGCGCTGGCCCGCGCAGCGTGGGGCGGGTTCATTCGGGCTGCAAAACAACTGAGCGAGTACGGGACATTCGAAGGCTTCGAGGGCGCCGCACCGCACGCCGCGTTGCAAGAGTTCTTCTCTGTGGATAGCGAGCGCCGTACTCAGGCAGTGCAGCGGTGAAACCAAAGTACGACGTCATTATCCTGGGTGCCGGACATAATGGTCTCGTCGCCGCCGGTTATCTTGCGCGCGCGGGGTTAAGTGTACTGCTTCTCGAGAAGAACAACTACATCGGCGGCGCAACTGTTTCACAGAAAATATTCCCCGATTTCGATGCGCAGCTCTCGAGCTATTCGTATCTCGTTAGTTTATTTCCCCACAAGATCATCGATGACCTAGGAGTAAGAATCGAGCTTCGCCGCCGTACTACCGCGTCTTGCACGCCTTATGAATGTGGCGGCGAAAATCGCGCTCTGCTTTTGAGTAATACCGACGAGGAAATCAGTCGTGAATCAGTTCGACAACTCACCGGCAGCGTCGCCGAATACGAACAACTAAAGCGTTTTTATTCGCTGCCCCGTATTTTTGCTGAGTACGCCTGGGACAGTATGCTCGAGCCACTTGTCTCGAAAGAACAGTTCCGCCGCCGCTTTGCTGATGCACCTGGGCAGGAGGCATGGCGCAGCCTTGTGGAAGAGCCGCTCGGGTGCGCCATTGAACGCTACCTTCGCCATGATCTGCTTCGTGGGCTCGTCATGACCGATGGAAAGATCGGCGTTTTCACTCACCCACACGACCCGTCACTTCTGCAAAACCGCTGTTTCCTTTACCATCTCATCGGCAATAGGACGGGTGAATGGAAAGTACCCGTTGGCGGCATGGGCGTTGTGGCTGGCGAACTCGAACGCGTAGCGCGAGAAGCTGGTGCGCAACTATTCACCGGCGTTGAGTTGCACTCTCTACAACTGGACGAGAGTACAAAAAGCACCGGCTTTGTCGTCAATGGTGAAGCACATGAGGTAGAAAGCGATTTTGTCCTGATTAACTTCGGCAGGAATGTACTCGCGAGATTAACTGGTACTTTCTATCAACCAGACCGTACTGATGAAGGTTCGGTCTTTAAGATCAACATGCTTTTGCGTCGTCTGCCACACCTTAAGACAAGAAACTATTCGGCGGAACAAGCGTGGTGCGGCACGTTTCACACTAACGAAGGTTATGAGCAGATGAACCGTAGTTATCAGCAGGCCGCGGCAGGCCGCCTGCCGGACAACGCGCCATGTGAAGTGTACTGTCACAGCCTGACCGACTCCAGCATCCTATCGCCTGAACTGTGCGCGCAGGGGTTTCATACCATGACCTTGTTCGGGCTTGATGCGCCCTATCCCTTGTTCCTGAAGAACCACGATCAAGTTCGTAAGCAGGCGGAAGCTCGATTTCTTGCCGGAATTAATCAATGGCTGGCAGAGCCGTTGGGAGAATGTCTCGCCGTGAGCAGCGATGGCGGGTTGTGTATTGACAGCAAGACGCCGGTGGACATTGAAGACTCGTTAGGAATGTATCACGGCAATATCTTCCATGATGCGCCCAGCTGGCCATTCGCGCTCGACCTGGAGCAGGTGGGAATGTGGGGCGTGGAGACAGAGTGGGAGCACGTTTACATGTGTGGCTCGAGCGCCCAGCGCGGCGGCGCGGTCAGTGGAATTCCCGGCCACAATGCCGCAATGAAGGTGCTCGAGCTCGCGGGCGGGAGATCAGGGCGCGCTTCCGGTGTTCACGCCGCGGGCTGATTTCCAGGATCCCGTGGCGCTTCTCGCCGGCGCGGCTGCGCCGCTGCCAGGGCGGCGCGCAACTGTTCCATTGTCACCGGTTTTTCAAGGACGGCGAGCGCCCCAAAATCATTTAGCTGATGTGATGCCCAGCCAGAAATAAGAATCACCCGTGCATGTGGGTCATTAGCCAGAATATAGCGGCACGCCGTTGCGCCATTAAGCTTCGGCATGCGGTAATCCATGACCACGACATCTGGCTGGTGGCGAGCATAAGCTTGGATTGCCTCCAAGCCTGACCCCACCACCTGCACAACGTGATGATCACACTCACTCACTAGCTCCGCGAGGGAAGTTCCCACGCTTTTCTGGTCGTCTGCCACCAGCACGCGCATGCTTCATCTTGCAGAAGTTTCCATGCCAGCCGGGAGGTCGCCGGCACTGAACGGGCGCCTACTCCCAAAAGGGGTAAAAATTGAACCAGTTGTAGGGTGCGAGCCGGGTGTAGTACTCGAGCCGATCGGCATAAGCTTGCGTCCACTTCTGGATCTCCGCGGTGCGATGTTCCCGCTCCAGCACAATCTCGCCGGCAAAGCGCTCAAAATAGATGTCATAACGATTTCCGCCCCGGTAGAGACCGAAGAATAAAATCACCGGGCAATGCATCATCGCGGCCAGCACGATTGCGCCGGCGGGAAAGGTGACGGGCGCGCCAAGAAACTGACATTGCGCGACTTTGCCATCGCTCGTGGGACGGTCTCCTAGTGTGCCTAGGAGAAAACCAGCATCGAGACTCTCTTTCACTCGTAAAAGCGTGTCTGGCCGGTCCGGCACAATGACGGTGCGCGCGATTTTAGCATTAAGCATATCGAGCACGCGCGTGAGGTTCTCGTTGTGCGAAATGTCCATCAGAACACGCAACGGAAGCTCCTGGTGCGTGACGCCGAGGGCGCGGAGTACCTCGAAGCTACCAAGATGTGAGCCGAGGAGAATGCAGCCGCGGCCGGTTGCTACTTGCTCGTGCAGGATTTCGCGATTGTGAATGGTGAAATCAAAACGCCCGAACTCGCCGCGCAGCAGGTAGACACGGTCCAGAATAGTAGCGGCGAAGTAATGAAAATGGCGGAAGACATTCCACCAACGAGCAGGCCGGGCACGAACGCGGGCGAGGTACTCGTAGGAACGCCGGCGAGGTACGTGAGCGGCGACGAGGAAGTACAATGTGACGGGGTAGAGAAGTAGTCGCGCTACTTTGCGCCCCAGCGCAATGGCGAGCCATTGCATCGCGCGCAACATGGCGGGAGTACCGCGCTCTGGGAGCTCCAGCCACCGGCGCGCATGCACAGCATTTCCTGCAGTCATGAGTTTGCCCGTGCACAGATAGCGCCAGTGAAGAAATGCCGGTAAACCTCGCGAATGGCGTCAACGTTTGGCTCGACTTGTACTTCAACGAAGCCCGCGACTGAGAAGCCGCGCCGCCAGTTCTGCGCCGTGAGAAAGCCGGCGTTCGGCCGGAAGTCGGGGTCGATCGTCACTTTAGTAAAGCTGTCCAAAACCTGGAAAATCATTTCGGTGTAGATCGGCTGTCCGGCGAATGGTCGAATGCATTCACTCGCGACGATCCAGCCTTGCGGAGCCAGGGCAGTGCGCGCCTGAGTGAGGGTGAAGAACAGGTCGCGCGCCACGTGCAGCACATTTACGCCATAGACGAGGTCGAACTCGCCCGGTTGAGTACCTTGGAGCTGCCACGAAGTATCAATATCGAACGCCTGCCACTCGAGCGGCAAGTGTGGGTAGCGGATCGAGAGATCACGCTGGTTGCGGCGCCGAAAAAATGCGTTCGGCTCGCTTACCACGTAACGCTCGATCCGCTGCAGAAGACCGCGCGAGTCAAGACATTCCAGTAACGATTGTGTGCCGCTGCCAGCGCCGGCGCCTAGCTCCAGGATGCGTACTTTGGTTTTACGCGCGAGCAGCTCCGCGGCAACAATGGCGCCGATCCAGTTGTTTATTGCGTAGGTGACGTTGTCATTATTGAAGTAGCTCAGCCATAGCGCCACTCCGCGCGGGTCAAACAGCGCCTGCTCGCCATTCTGCTCACCGCGCGCGATCACCGGGTAACAGCTTGCGACGTACTCCAGCAACTCGAACGTCGGCTTATTAGCAGGATCGATTTCCAAGCCTTTATCACGCAGGCTAACGAGATCCGGCTGCCAAAGCGGTTTGCCCAGGCGGTAAACACGTTCGTTAGCTCCAGACTCGATGCAGCCGGTTTCGAGTAGCCGCTGCAACAACCACTCGAGCGCGGGCGCAAAGCGCGGCTGAAACAGGCGCGCGGCGCATAGCTCAGCGGCGCTCCGCCATTCCCTTAGCTCGGTGACAAGATCAAGCCGCTGGAGTAAGTCGATCGCGAGCTCAATGCTATAGCGCTCCATCAGCTCGATGCTTTGGTACAAGCGCGCGCTGAAGAGATCAGCCGGATACTTCGCGAGAAAATGCGCCAGCCGGTGATCAGGCTCGGATGAATGGAACGGCGGGCGCCGCGAGCTTGTACTCCGCCGTGTCTCTTCTTCAGGTTGCGATTTCACATCTGCCTTCAACTACTCTATCGCCGGCGACAGCACACCCGAACTGAATCTCGTCCCCGCTTACCGCTTCCAAGCTAATCTCAAACTTCTCGTCGGGAAGTACAGCGCGCCGGAACTTAACGGCGATAATGCGCCGCAACCGCGCGCCCGCGCGCCATTGCCCCAGGGCGGCTGCGACTTCGTCCAGCAGCACCACGCCTGGAACAATCGGCGCGCCTGGGAAATGTCCTGCCAGACTCGGGTGCTCTGCCGGTATGGCAACGTGCGTTCGAAAAGCCACCGATTGGCATTCTCAGTTTGCCAGTAAGTTCGAGCAATAACTTTCGCCGACCATGATGGTTCAGAAAATCGAGACAGTATTTCCTACCGTGGCGAGCTCTTTGATCCGCGCCGCATCCCAGTTCGCCGTGCGGATGCAACCGTGACTCGCCGCCCGCCCAATCGTCTCTGGCTGGTTTGTTCCATGGATGCCCACATGAGGTTTGTTTAAACCCATCCACAGAATGCCGACGGGGTTTCGCGGCCCGGGAGGCAAGTTAAAGTAGTTCCCGCTAACTACGCCATGTTGTAGAACTCCCTCATCATGGCGAAACACTGGCAAGGTAGCTATCCCCACGATCTTCCAAACGCCGATCGGCGCCGGAAGCTTCGTCGAACCGGGCGTGATCGGGAATTCAGCGACGAGCTGATCCTTGTCATAGATCAACAGGAACCGCTCCTTTGTATCAACATAGATGATCCGGCTCGCAAAAATTGGGTTCGGCTGGGCGAAGCCTTCGTGTAAATCTTCGATCTTGAAGGGCAACACGTTTGGCACCTTCACTGTGTCCCCCGGCTTCAGCTCGTCGAGGTTCATTGGCCGATTTAGCTTGCGCAGATAATCTTGAGCCGAATGGTACCGCTCTGCCACGAGTTCCAGCAAGGTACCGTACTTTAGTGCTTTTAGTTTTGCTTGTTCACTTGGCTTACTCGGCTCCGGGCCGATGAAGTTCATGGCTTCCGGCGGAACAGTAAACGTAGTAAACGGCTCAGGAACCTGGTCCAGCAGCCACTGATCTACCGTGCCGTGTAACGGCATCATGTGTGCACGTTTGTAGGCGAGAAGTGCTTTGCGAAAGAATTCGCCCATGTTGCCGTCGATCTTACCCGGCCCGAAATCGTTATTATCGAGGAAAATCTGAAGCCGGGTCGCGGTAACTTCGTCGTAATTCGGGAGTGCAACGAGGGCGCGCGGCGGCGCTTTTACTGCCTTTGGCGGAGGCGCAGCGGTTAACGGCAGAACCTTTCGTTCCTGCGCCGCAAGGAGGCTCATTGCTGAAAAACCAAGTAAAAAGATAAACCACTTCATTCGCGCCAAGTAATGAACGAGCTTCGCGTCTTGCGCAAATATTTGGCCGGCTTTCATCGACTCGGGCGGTGCGGTAACGCTCACTTGCACACGAGCACCGGTCGGGCGAAGGCACTGCTGCTCGCCCACCCACACCCTGTTTTGACGCGAGATCACCGACCCGTCCGTAGAATCCTACCAGCCAAAGCGACGCTTTTCCTTGGCTGCTATCTGCTGTTTTGCACTCTTATCATCAGCCGCAGAGTTGACTGCATTCGCATTCCACAATTCTGGGCCGAGGAAGGCAGTCACTTTTTTGCCGACGCGGTGATGCGCCCATTCTGGGTAAATATCGCGAGCTATTCCTACGGGTACTTCGACCTGCTGCTGCGCCTTACTGCTGAACTCGCTGCCGTTGTTCCGGTGCTCTATGCACCCGTGGTTTTCGTACTTGTTGCGACGGGCCTTCAGGCTGCGGTGCCTACGTTCATTATCTCGCATCGCTGTGCAGTCTGGCTGGGGCCGTTCTGGTTACGCTTCCTCGCTGCGCTTCTCTATTGCGGACTGCCAAATAGCTTCGAGGTGCATTGCATCTGCCTCCACTCGCGTGTGCATCTGGCAGTGCTGGCTTCGCTGTTAATCGTTAGCCCCGCTCCGACATCTCGTGCCGGCAGGTTGTTCGATTCGGCTTGTCTGCTGCTGGCCGCGTTGTCCGGACCGTTCGTGTTGCTCCTCGCTCCAGCGGCCGCCTGGCGCTACTGGCGTGCCCGAACGCGGGATGCGAGACGCACCTTCCTTCTGCTTATCGCGCCGTTCGCGCTGTGTCTCTTCGCGGTACTCAACTCTGCGGGTGAACGGACGCAGGCGCCGCTTGGTGCCTCGTTGCCCAATCTCGTCCGCGTTGTCGGGGGCCAATTCACAATGGGTATGTTCCTGGGCGAAAAAACGTATGCCCAGTTGTTGACGAGCAGCTATCTCACTCCAGTGGCTTGGCTAGGCTTCGTTAGCCTTCTTGTATTAATCGCGGTGCTGAGTTGGTACTCAACGCTGGAAGTACGTTTACTGCTGTGCATTGGTGCTGGCGCGTTCGCCCTTGCACTCGCCTCGCCTTTGGGCAGCGCTACCATCTCGCAGTGGCGCGCGCTTTGGAGTATCGCTGGTTCTGGTCAACGCTACTACTTTCTACCGATGTCCATGCTACTCATGGCGCTGGTAGCGCAAGTGGCTAACAAGGAAACAGTGAAATCTATTCGCCTGATTACCGTTGGGTTACTTGTCCTGATTGCTGTTGTAGGCGTCCGCGTTGACTGGATTCTGCCCGCCTTTACTGACTTGCACTTTGCTCATTATGCGACTGCATACCGGTCCCTTCCACCTGGATCATCGATCACGATCCCGATCAATCCGCCGGGCTGGTCGATGAAGCTGGTGAAACCTGCGCGTTAGCTACGAGGTCGCGAGCAGTTGCCATGCGCGAACGTCCTCTGTCGTATTTGTGGGCGAGCTGCACCGGACTGCGGAAACCGAATCGAAGGAAACTTCACTGAAGCGGAGATGAATGCATCCGCCTAGCTGCTGTTTGCTTCGGACAGAAAGACTTTTGTAGAGCAGGCTGAGATGCGGATCGGAAATGTCGCGCCTGGCTACTCCGGTTAACTGCTGGATGGCATGGGCTGAGCGATTGCAGTTCAAGAGATTCCTCTAAGCGAACAAATAACGTCTTCGTGAACATCTCTGAGTACGCCACTTCGCGTACTTTGAGCTGAACGTTAATCGCGGGGAGTTCCGCTAGAACATCGGCTGGCGATCGGCCCTCTTGCGCCGCGGTGCATAGCGTGAGGTGCGGTTCGAAAACCGGCGCATTGTACTCGCATGCAAGTTGATTGATTTGACTCGAGAACCACTCTCGGGCTGCGCTCGCCGGTATAAGCCAGTAGGCGATGACATTCTTCCTGTTCATGCTGTGTTCGCCCTTGCGTGGGAATGATCCGCTCCTATTTTCGCCCAAGTCCCGAGTGCTTCCAGGCGAGCGCATCGGGACAACTTTTTGTCCCGCAAATCCATGGCCAACACAATCCTGATCGGCGCGCAATGGGGCGATGAAGGCAAAGGTAAAATCATTGATGTTCTGACCGCGGACGCCGATATCGTCGTGCGCAGCCAGGGCGGAAACAACGCTGGCCATACCGTATTCCATCGCGGCAAAAAGTACGTTCTGCACCTGATTCCATCCGGCATTTTGCGCAGAAGAAAAGTTTGTGTGATCGGCAACGGCGTTGTCGTCGATCCTGTCGCGCTGGTGGATGAAATTGAGGACCTGCGCGCAAGCGGCGTAACCATCGATTGCAACCTGCTCATCAGCGACGCCGCCCACCTGGTGCTGCCATACCACGCCGCTCTGGATGAGCAGCGCGAGCTGCGCAAAGGCCGCGCCAGAATCGGAACAACGAAACGAGGAATCGGTCCGGCTTACGGTGATAAGGCCGCCCGCACCGGCTTACGAGTATCGGACCTGATGCAGCCGGCGCTGTTCTCAAAAAAACTCGCGGCCAAGATGCGCGAGAACAACGCAATCCTGCGCGCCTTGGGCGCGAAGCCGAACGATTTTGCGGAGGTAAACGAGCGCTACCTTCGTGCCGGCAAAGTACTGGCGCCGTTTGTCGCGAACACCGTGGTGTACTTGCACCGGCAGATGCAGCGTGGGCGCGACATATTATTTGAAGGCGCGCAAGGGACGTTTCTCGATATCGACCACGGTACTTACCCGTATGTCACCTCGTCGAATACGACAGCCGGGGGCGCGTGCACCGGGACGGGAGTTCCACCGCACCGCATGGACCGCGTGGTCGGTGTGATGAAAGCGTACACGACGCGCGTGGGAGAGGGACCGTTGCCGAGCGAAGACGAGCGCGTGGCCGGGATGTTGCACGAGATGGGACGCGAGTTCGGTGCGACGACGGGACGTGCGCGGCGTTGCGGCTGGTTTGATGCGGTGGCGACACATTACGCCACCATGATCAACGGCATCGACGAGCTCGCGATCACGAACCTGGATGGGCTCGACAGTGTCCATCCCATTTCCGTTTGCGTGGCCTACCGGCTGAATGGCCAGCGGCTCGAGGTGCCGCCCTGCGATTCGGCGCAGTGGGAAAATTGTGAGCCGATTTACGAGGAGTTCCGCGGCTGGAACGAACCGACCGGCCGGGCGCGGAAGTTTTCTGATTTGCCCAAAAACGCGCGCGTGTACTTGGAAACAATCGCCGAGATGACCGGCGCGAAATTGACCATGGTAAGCGTCGGTCCCACGCGCGCCGAAACGATCGTACTCTGAAGCATGGCGGCAAAACCGGTTCCGCGCCACGTCGCCATCATCATGGATGGAAACGGCCGTTGGGCGAAGCAGCGTGGATTACCGCGAATTAAAGGGCACGAACGCGGAGCGGAAGCAGTGCGCGAGTGCGTGGAAGGATGTGGCGAACTGAAGATCGAGTACCTCACGCTCTATGCCTTCTCGGCTGAGAATTGGCAACGGCCTAAAGCCGAGGTTTTCGCTCTCATGCGGCTGCTGGAAAAATTCCTTAAAGACAAAACGCCCGAGCTGCTGGAGAAAAATGTGCGGCTGCAAGCAATCGGGCGACTGACTGATCTTCCGCAGAGCTGCCAGACGCGGCTGCACGAATCCATCGAGCGCACCGCGCATAACGATGGCCTGACGCTGATCCTCGCGTTGAGCTACGGCGGCCGCGACGAGATCATCGATGGCATTCGCAGCCTGCTGCGCGAGATTGACGCGGGGCACATCGATCGCGCCATGATCGACGCCGAGATGTTCAGCAAACATCTTTACACCCGCTATTATCCAGATCCCGACCTGCTCATTCGCACTTCGGGCGAGATGCGCATTTCGAATTTCCTGCTCTGGCAACTTTCCTACACCGAGATGTACGTAACGCCCACCTTATGGCCGGATTTTACGCGCAAGGATCTGTTTGCCGCCGTGGAAGATTTTGGAAAACGGCAGCGGAGATACGGCGCGGTGCTGTAAGTACGCGTGGGAAACGTCGTCGTTATTGCGGTACTACAACAGTTCTTCAGTGATCGAATCGGCAACCAGCTTTCCCGCTCGTGTTAACACGAGGCGTTCACCCGAGCAGGCGATGAGCCCCGTGTCGATCAAAGGCTGTGCGCACTCGATGCGCGCGATTGCTGCTGGAATGCCGTCGCGAGTACGCAATCCGAGCGCGATCTGTTCAGTTCGTTTCATCGCGTGACTTAGCTCTTCCACCGCCGCTACGGGCCTTTCACCCGCAGTGATGCGTCGCGCGTACTCGCGATGGTCAGCCACGTTTTGCCACCGCTGAAACTGCACGGTGGAGAATGCGCTTGGGCCAAGGCCGAGGTAATTCGCGCCGCGCCAGTAAGCCTGGTTGTGCAGCGAACGAAAACCGGGGCGAGCGAAGTTTGAGATTTCGTACTGTTCGTAGCCGCCGCGTTCGAGCGTCTCGATACCGATCTCGAAAAACTCCGCTTCTTCGTCCTCAAGCGCGTGGAACTCACCGCGTTCCCGGCGAGCCAGAAAATCAGTTCCTTCTTCGTAGGTCAGCGAGTAGGCGGAAATGTGTTCGGGCCAAAGGGCGATCGTCTTTTCCAGTGAAGCCCGCCACTGCGCTTCCATCTGCCCCGGCAACGCAAACATCAGGTCGATGTTGATGTTGGCGAAACCGGCGCTGCGCAATGTGCGAAACGATTCTTCCGCCTGTCGCGCGCCGTGCTCACGCCCGAGCAGATGAAGCAGATCATTGTCCCAGCTTTGCACGCCGAGGCTTACGCGATTGATCCCGCTCTCGCGTAACATTGCCGCCTTCTTCCGCGACACGCTTCCGGGATTAGCCTCGATGCTCCACTCCCGCAGTTCGCGCAAATTGAAGACGCGGTGAAAAGTTTCGGTTAACGTGCGCAACTGCTCGGTCGAAAGCGCGGTCGGTGTTCCGCCGCCGAACGAGATCGTCTCGAGAGCGAGCGGCAAACGCATGGCCACGTTTTCCGCCTCGAGCGTCAGCGCCCGGCAAAAATCTTGTACTTCAGCCCGTTTGCCACGCGTCTTATAGAATGCGCAGTACGGACAAATCCGCGCGCAAAAAGGGAAATGAACGTAAAGATGGCGCACGGCGTCTCCATTTTGCCCTTGCTGGCACTGCATCATTTGAAACGGCTCGTTTTACTGCTTTACCTCTTTGTCGCGCTGCCTTTGGCCGAAGCACAGAGGTCTTCGCCAGCGCCGACGCCCTCGGTCGTATACGTCGCGCACAACTCCGCCGCGATCAAACATCACAAGACAGATCCCGAAGTCGTCCGCGCAATGGTGAACCGGCTTGTGATCGCGGCCACCGGGCAGCCCGAGGTGGCGAACGCCTGGAGGTCGTTAGTTGGCCCGAAGGATAAAATCGGCATCAAGATCTCGGCGGCTGGCGGCGAGATTTTCACCACTCACCGCGACGTGGTCAACGCGATCGTGGACGGTCTGGCCGCGGCCGGGCACGCCCGGGGTGACATCATTGTGTGGGACCGCAGCCTTGCCGGTGCGGCGGCAGCTGGATATCGCGGCGAAGGTTACCGTCTCGTCAGTATCGCGCCGCGGGAAGGTTACGACCCGAAACGCGTGATCAGCGCGCCGATGATGGGAAAACTGATCTGGGGCGACGTCGATTACGAGCCCATGCCAGTGGCACTGTTGCCCGACACGGAGAATACGAGCAGCCTTAGTCACGTCGCGCGTGTACTCGGCGAAGTGACGAAGGTCATCAACGTGCCGGTAATGACCGACAGCGAGACGAATGGCATCGCGGGCTGCATTTTTAACATGACCGTGCCGAACGTGGACAACTGGCGGCGTTTCACTCAGCCCGAACCCTTCGGCGCTTCGACCCTCGGTGAAATTTACAGCGACCCGGGGATCGGCGGGAAAGTCGTACTCAACATCGTGGATGGACTTGTGGCGGAATTCGCCGGCGGCCCTCGCGCTCGGCCGAATTACCAGCTTGAGTACGCAACCATTTACGCCAGCCGCGATCCCGTGGCACTCGATGCGGTCATGCTACGCAAAATCGCGGAGTGGCGTGCGCGCGCAAGCTTGCCATCGCTCGCCCGCCGCGCCACGCATGTGCAGGCTGCGGCGCAGCTCGGCCTCGGTAATGCCGACGCGCAGAAGATCATCGTGCGCGATGTTTCGCCATGACACAAAGCGGCTATGAATTATTGCGCGGGGTATCCCGCTCATTTTACCTTTCCATTCGCGCACTTCCACGCGCGCTGCGCGAACCGGTAGCACTGGCCTATCTGCTCGCGCGCACCAGCGATACGGTTGCCGACAGTGAAGTGATACAGAAGGAGCGCCGCGTCGAGCTGCTCGACGAGTACGCCCGGGCAATCGCCGGATCTGCTTCCGCGGCCGATGTCGCGCAAAAAATCGCCGAGACTGCCTTTGGACCTTTTGATGTTTCAGGTTCTCGACCTCGTTCGGCGCTGCCCTCGGCTAGCGCGGCGGCTGAAGAGGTGCTGCTAAGGTCTGCGGAAACGTTCCTGCGTGAGCTCGCCGCAATTGCTGCTGCTGATCGCGCTGATATTCACGCGCTGTTGTTGACGATTGTTCGCGGTCAGCGGCTCGATCTCACCCGCTGGAGCGCGGGTTTCGCCGCCTTGGCGAACGCGAATGAACTACGCGAGTACACGTTTCTCGTGGCTGGCTGTGTCGGAGAATTTTGGACTCGCGTTTGTTTTCGCAAACTCCCGGGTTTTACCGCGCGCGGCGAGACCGAGATGCTCGAGCTAGGACGAAAGTACGGGAGCGGCCTGCAATTAATCAACATCCTGCGCGATGCGGGCGAGGATTTACGCAGCGGCCGCTGTTATTTTCCGGAAGATGAACTGCGCGGCGCGGGGTTGACCCCTGCGGAGGTGCCAGCAGCGCCGAAAGAGTTTCTGCCCATCTACCAGCGCTGGATCGCCGAAGCGCGTGATGGCCTTGATGCAGGGCTGGACTATTGCATCGCGATTAATCCGCCGCGGGTGCGTCTTGCCACCGTCCTTCCAGCGCTGATCGGCGCCCGAACGCTTGAGCTTCTGGAGCAAAGTGGCCTCGCCGCGCTGCGCGAGCGGATCAAAGTACCGCGCGCGGAAGTCCGCAAAATGATCGCCTCCGCGACGGTCACACTCGCCAACCGAACCCGGCTGCGTTCACTGCGCGCGCGGCTGTAGCATCATCCCGGGCGCAGCCGAATGACTTTGGCGCCGTCATGGAAGGGTCAGGACGATGCTTCGGCGAGATGCACGTTCGCCATACCATAATTGGTGATTGACTTTGCAGCCGGCGCCTGGTCAAGATGTTGGTTCGGCAAACGCGAACCGAGCGTCCAATGCAAACACGAACTCACTCCATCGTCGCTTTGCTTTGCGCCGCAATCACAGGCTTCCTCTTCACTGCCGCGCCTGTGCAGGCCGGATATATGGTTACGCTTACGCAGCAAGGTTCCAACGTGGTGGCGACCGGCAGCGGAGCGATCGATCTCACTGGTTTGCGGGGTTTCGGCGAGGGCTTCGCACCGGCGCAGATATTCCCGCGTGCAGGTTCAATTATTCTTGCCGGCGGCACCAGCGACCAATTCGTGGATATATCGGGCCCGGTAAGTTTCGGCACTGGCCGCAGAAGTTTTCCGACGAGCAGCAGTGGAAGCGTCGCAGGTATCGACGGTTTTGATGGGCTCGTCATCGTGCCAGTAGGATACAGTTCCAACAGTGCGTTATCCGGCACCGCTACCTACAACAACGCGACGTTTAGCACTCTTGGTGTGACGCCCGGCACGTACGAATGGTCTTGGGGCGACGGAGCTAACCAGAATTTTACACTGACAATTGCAGCGGGACCTCACGGCGTCGGAGATACGGGATCCACTATGGCGCTGCTGCTGGCAGGCCTGGGAGCTTTGGTCGGTGCAAGGTTCCTGCGCTTGTTCAAATCGGCCTAAGACCGGCTGGTTAGCCGCAGCTTTTGTGAGCTGATCCTGGTACTCGCGAAGCTGACTGGTTCGTAAGTAGAATAGCTCACACCAGCGAAGCCGCGTGCCAGCTATGCACCACTTAGCTCGAGGTCGCGATACTACGCACTGCGGACAAGAGAGATCATGCAGTGTTGACGAATGCTGCTCTGCGTGCGCTCAGCGGAAGTAGTTACGCTGTTTTTCGCTGATTGGGCGGTCGAGTTTATCGAGTACGGCGAGCATGTCTTCCCACACTTTGCGTTTCTCGGTCGGGGCCTGGTTGCGCAGTAAGTACGAGGGATGATAGGTGATCATGAGCGGCGTGTTGCGGAAGATTTGCCAGGTGCCGCGAAGCTGGCGCATGGCGCCGCGTACGCCGAGCAGACCTTCCACCGCGGTGGCGCCAAGCGCCACGATGACCTTCGGCTCGATGATCGCGATCTGCTCGATTAAGTACCCGATGCACGTCTGCATTTCCGCCGGCGTGGGTGGCCGGTTGCCGGGAACACCATCGGGCATATCGGGGCGGCATTTCAAGATATTCGCGATGTAAACATCAGCGCGCGTGAGTCCCATCGTCTCGATAATGCGCGTGAGCAGCTGGCCGGCGCGCCCGACAAACGGCTCGCCGCGCAGGTCTTCATCGGCACCGGGCGCTTCGCCGATGAACATCAGCTCGGCATCCGGCTTGCCGACACCGAAGACAGTTTGGGTGCGCGAGCGGGCGAGGTGCTCGCATCTTGTGCAGGCGGAAACCCGCGCGTTTATCGCGGCCAGCGCACTTTCTTTGTCCGGGCCGAGCGGTACTGCGCGGGTGCGGCCCAGCTCCGGGATGCGCAGCAACGCCGCCCGCGAAATACGCGGCGGTTCTTCGCGGGAATCGCGAACCTGCTTGAGCCACTCGAGTACGAGGGAAACAGCCGGCTGATTCACGGGCGCGATTATGGCACGCCGCGGTTGAGCGGCAATTTCTTTCCCATGGGTGCGCGGCTTTTCCTTCGGGTAAATTGCGTCGTGGAAGAAACGCTGGCCGATTATGAGTACGAGCTTCCGCGCGAGCTCATCGCGCAGCGGCCCTTGCCGCAGCGCGGCGGCTCGCGGTTGATGGTCTTGCACCGGGGTACGAAAACGATCGAGCACCGTTCGTTTTCGGAACTTCCGACGTTTGTCAAACCGGGCGACCTCGTTGTGCTGAATGATTCACGCGTGCTGCCGGCGCGCCATTTCTCGGATGACGGACGGCTTGAGTTTCTGTTCCTGGAAAAGCTCGCGCCCCGGCGGTGGCGAGTACTGGTAAAACCCAGCCGCAAATTTCGCCCGGGCGCCGTTAGCTCGATCCATGGGATTCGTGCCCAAGCAGGCGAACGCGCCGCGGAAAACTCGCGCGAAATCATTCTCGAAAGCGACGTCGATATGCAACGCACGGGGTCGATGCCGTTGCCGCCGTACATGGGGCGGCGTTCCGATGCGCAAGACGCGGTCGAGTACCAGACGGTGTTCGCGCGGGAATACGGCTCGATCGCGGCGCCGACGGCGGGGCTGCATTTTACGCCGGAGATGTTGCGTCAGTTGCCGCATGCCTTCATCACGCTGCATGTGGGGACGGGAACGTTTCGGCCGGTCAAAACTCAGCGAATTGCCGAGCACAAAATGCACATCGAACGTTTCTCCATTTCTGCTGGTACTGCGGCAGCGATCGGTGGCGCAAAGCGGATTGTTGCGGTCGGCACAACAACGGTGCGCGTTCTTGAAGCAGTGTACCGAGAGTACGGCGACATTTGTCCGGTAGAAAGTGAAACGGACATCTTCATCCGGCGGCCCTTCGAATTTGGCGCGGTTGACGCTTTGCTAACGAATTTTCACCTTCCGCGCTCAACTCTGCTCATGCTGGTCAGCGCGTTTGCCGGCCGCGAATTCATCCTGCGCGCTTACGCCGAAGCGGTGCGCGAACGTTACCGGTTTTTTAGCTACGGTGATTGCATGTTGATCCTGTAACTTGGTGCGATGGAAAACGAACCCAGAGGCGAGCTGGTGATACGAACAATCGCGATGCCGCGCGACACCAACCCGAACGGCGACATTTTCGGCGGCTGGCTTATGTCGCAGATGGATTTGGGCAGCGGCATCCTGGCGTCAAAAAGAGCGCGGGCCCGTGTCGTTACGGTAGCGATGGAAGGACTTTCCTTTCTTCAGCCGGTCGAAGTGGGAGACACGGTCGCCTGCTATGCGTGGGTGGAGAAGGTCGGGCGAACGTCGATGAAAATACCCGTCGAGGTCTGGGTCGAACGTTTCAGACAACATGGCGTTCCGGTACTCGTGACACGCGGTGTTTTCATCTACGTCGCGGTGGACGAGGCGGGCCGGCCCATTCCCGTGCAGCGTGAAGCGCCGTGATTACTGCGCGTCGCCAGCTACCGTGACTGATTCCGGTCCGGCGCTTACCTGCGCATCGCCGATCGGCTGTGCCGACGGCAACGTCGGATACGAAGTGAAACGCCGCTGCAGTTTCGTGCGGCTGGCGGAAGCGTGCCGCACATAGCGCGCATAGGCAGCTTCGGCCCGGCCGCGCGAGGTTAAGTACGAGCAGCCGCTGCAGGTAAATGCGGTGAGCAACAGCAAAGCGAAAGCTGTTTTCATACGGATGAGACCAGCGGCGTGCCTGCTTTTGCCACAGCAAGCTGACCATCACGCAATAATTCTGCCACGACGCCGTAAATCTTCAGTTCGCAGACCGAATTCTGGCGAAACAGGTCGCGAATTGTGACGCGCGGTCCGGTGATCGACGTCCAGATCTCCTCGGCAACATCGCGCAACTCCGGATCTGTCTTTGGCCGCCAGGTGAGGCGGTCTGTCGTGCGCTGCAGCGGCGTCAGCGGAGATGGCGCACGTTTTTTCAACTCTTCAAGCTCGTCGCGGTACTGCATCGCTTCGAGCAGGAGGTCGTTAGGAGAGTCGGTAATTTCAACCGCGGGCATGCGTTCCGTCGTCGGACGAGCGCCGGAGGTGAAGGAAAAAGTACCCGGGATCTCATCGGAAAGAAACAACTGCCAAAACGCTTCGGTGCCGGTGAGATGGAGAAAGTGGCCGCTTTTAGGCGCGCCATGCTCGAAGTAAAAGGTGGCGACGCGCTCGCCATTTTCGTTTAAGACGCAGAGCTCGCCGGTCTGTCCCGAGCTGATGATGGTTTGATGCACCGTCACGAGGTCGAAGTTCGCCAGGCTGCCGCTGAGCTGTTTGCAAACACTCACGCGTTTACCCGGATCCGGCTGCTGAAGGCGTGCCGCCATTTTCTCGCAAAGAAACAAAAAGAAGGCGGGAACGCGGCGCGAGATGGCTGCGAAATTATCGCGCGCGAAGCACTGCACGCTGGCTGATTCCTGGGCATGCGCGGCGTGCGAGCGAGCGGTGCAGGCCAGTGTCTCCGTCGCGCCGAAAATATCGCCGCGGGAAAGATAGGTTCGCTCGTCGTCTTCACCGGCAACCGGCAGCACCAGCTCGATCACGCCGCGGTTCACGCTGTAAATTTCTTCCGCTGCGTCACCGGTTTTGTAGATGAGATCGCCTTTTTCCAGATGTCGCACGTGTGACAGCTCACCCAGCGCTTTGAGCTCCACCGGCTTCAGTGTCGTGCAGAAAGAAAAGAAGTCGCGACACGGCATCTGCCTGTTTAGAGCAAAAGTCGTGCGCTATTCCCAGAGAAGCGAATCGCGTGCCTCGGCATTGGCAACTTGCGGCGGCAGAGTTAATTCCGCCAGTGCTGGCTTACATTTTCGAGCGGTTCCCGAAATGGTCGCAGACGTTTTGTTATCGCGAAATCGCGGAGCTGTTTCGCCAGGGCACGCGGCCGCCCATTTTTTCATTGCGCGCTCCCGAGCCGGGAGATGAACGCTCATGGGCGCCGGAAATCATTTCCGCCGTTCACCCGCTTCCGGAAGGGACCGCTTTTGCCGAGCTGGCGGATGAAGCCCAACGCACGCTTCCTCGGCAGGCGCGGGAAATGATCCGTGAATGGCGCGGGCGCAGGGACTCGCTCCGGCTGCATCAGGCTGCGTACATCGGCATGCGCTTGCGCGAGCTGGGCGTAACGCATGTGCATGTTCACTTCGCCGGAATGGCGGCGCGCACTGCCTACTGGATCCACAAATTCCTCGGAATTCCTTTTAGCGTGACCGCGCATGCTAACGACATCTTTGCGCCGGACGATTTCGAGATTGGGCTCGTACAGATTTTCTCGGCCGCGAGCGCGATTGTCGCCGTCAGTGATTTCGCGGCGAATTATGTGCGCCGGAAATTTCCGCGCGCGGCCGAACGTGTGCACCGCATCTACAACGGAATCGACCCGGCCCAATTCGAAACGTCGCGTTTCGAGCAGCCGCCGCTAATCATTTCCGTCGGCCGGCTGATCGGCAAGAAGGGATTCGACGTACTGATCGAGGCGTGCGCGAAGCTCCGAGGGATGCCGTTCCGCTGCGAAATCGTCGGAGATGGCCCGCTGCGTGACGAACTGAACGCGCGCATCCGGCGAGTACAGGTGCAGGATAGAGTCGTCCTTACCGGCGCGAAAACACAGCGCGAAATCGCGGAGCGCCTCGCGGCGGCAACAGTCTTCGCCTTGCCCTGCCGTGTTGAGCCGAATGGCGCCATGGACAATCTGCCTACCGTGATCATGGAAGCGATGGCCTCATCGCTGCCGGTCGTTTCGACTGATGTCGGCGGCATAAGCGAGATGGTTAGCGAAGGGCGCACTGGATTTCTCGTACAGCAAAATGATCCCACGGCGACAGCGGACACGATGGCGAAACTTCTGCGCGATCGGGCGCTCGCGCGCAGTCTCGGCGTTGAAGGACGGCGTCAGTGTGGCGAATTGTTTTCGTTAGAAAGGAACGTCTCGGCGCTCCGGCGGCTATTATTGCGCTGAGCTACCGAAGAAAGCGCTGGATCTTTTCCACCGCGCGCCGGTACACAACCCGGACACCACCGCGCATGAGCTCTTCGCTGACAAGGCTGGCGAGGTCGCAATCGCCGCCTGGCAACAGTTGATGCTCGCTCTGTACTCCCGTGGCTGCACCCGCCACCTCGAGTAAATCGCCGCACTCAGCTCGCCGCACGTTGAACTCCACATCGCGCGTCCTCGCGCGAAGCGATGCCAGCGGCGCAGAGCCCTCTTCAGAAATCCGAACTTCCACTCGCCTGCGGGATTGGTTTAAAAACGCGAGTGGAGCGGTCTCGCCCACGACATTCCACTCCAGCTGCGCGGCAATCCAACCGACGAACAAGAGCGCGGTGGAGCGATAGCCATCACCGCAAACGACCGTGAGTTGTTCGATCTCGTGCAAACAGCGCCGCGATACAGGATCATCAAAGAATTGCGCGAAGGCGTAGCGGAAATGCAGGACTCGTGTCCAATTCAGATCACAAAGGACCATTTCACGAGGAGCAGCTTCGCGCTGAGCTGCGTAAACGAGCTGGAGCTGCGAGGTGAAGTCCGGCCACTCGCGGCTGTCGAAAATGAGGCGATCGACCCAGGTCCAAAGTTGTGGGTCGAGTGGCGAACGCAGTTCCGCCTGCCACCATAAGTACAGCGGCAGGTCGGAATCAAGGTGGGAGAACAAAACGCTGGTGAGCAGTTTTGTGCCATCGAGCTTAAATGAGAGCTGCTCTGAGCAAATCTGCTTCGCACCTGCGCGCACGTGGCAATGCGCGTTGATCCAGGCCTGAGCGTGATCGCTTGCCGCAAGCGGATTCGTTTCGATCACGAGGACGCGGCAGGCGTGATTTTCCATGATCCGGGAGATGAGCTGTGTGTTGCCAGCGAGCGAGCCGGGCTCTTCGCTGTAAACGGCGAGATTGATGAGCGATGCGCGTGTCAGCGCGCCATTGCCATCAGCCCAGAGTTTTTTCAGGTCCCGCTCGATCGAATCGAGCTCGACAGGCGCACCGATGTTTGCCTGCTCACCGGTTGGCTTCATACCGAACAACGGCTCACAACTGTGTCTCCGCACGCCGCATGGTTATGACATGTCGTATAACCACATATGATCCTGTGTGTCGCCAGGATAGAATTTCTCCAGCGTTGAAACACTCTGCCGCAGGCTGGGTTGCGTTGTCTGACTCTCCACTGCACGTCACAGCCGGCGCCAGCTTCGGCCATCTCGCGCGAGCAATTCATCAGCTTCTTCCGGGCCCCACGTACCGGCCGGGTAAAAGGTTAGTGGGTCAGCGCCTCTGGCCCAGCCGTTCTCGATGGTGTCGATGAATGCCCACGCTTCTTCCACTTCATCGCGGCGAGCAAAAAGCGTGGCGTCCCCGCTCATCGCATCGAGCAGCAAACGCTCGTAAGCCTCCGGGCTCGCTTTGCCGAAGCTGGTGCCGTAGCGAAAATCCATTTTCACTGGTTCGATCCGGAGGCTGCTTCCCGGAATTTTCGCCATCGTTCGCAGCGAAATTCCTTCATCCGGCTGAATCCGAATCACGAGAACGTTCTGGCCGAGCTCTGCGTTGTTGCGATTAAATAAGACCTGGGGCGCACGCTTGAAGTGCACCGAAATTTCCGTGGCCGATTTCGGGAGTCGTTTGCCTACGCGGATGTAAATAGGAACCTCCGACCACCGCCAGTTATCAATGATCGCGCGCAGGGCGACATAAGTTTCTGTGGTGGAGTTAGGATCAACTTTTTCTTCCTGACGGTACCCGGGAACGTCGGTGCCGTTGATCGCGCCGGCGGTATATTGTCCGCGCACGACGAACTGCGCCACCTGCTCGACATCGTAGCGCCGCAGTGAGCGCACCACTTTCAACTTCTCATCGCGGATGCTATCGGCGCGCAGATCGGTTGGCGGCTCCATGGCCACGAGACAGAGCAATTGCAGCATGTGGTTTTGCACCATGTCGCGCAGTGCGCCCGCCGTTTCGTAGTACCCGCCACGAGCTTCCACGCCGAGCGTCTCGGCCGCCGTGATCTGGACGTGATCGATGTAACGCGAATTCCAGATCGGTTCGAAGATCGCATTGGCGAATCTGAGTACAAGAATGTTCTGCGCGGTTTCTTTTCCCAGGAAATGATCGATGCGATAGGTCTGCTCCTCGGAAAAGGAGCTGGCGACGATGCCGTTTAGCTCGCGCGCCGAGGCCAGATCGCGCCCGAACGGTTTCTCAACGATCACGCGTGACCAGCCGCCGTTCTTCGATTCGTTCAATCCCGCCGCTTTGAGATTTTTCAGGATCGGCTCGAATTGCTCCGGCGCGGCCGCGAAATAAAAGAGGCGGTTGCCGCGCGTGCCGCGTTTCGCGTCGATGTCATCGAGTTGGCGCGCTAACGAGGTATAGCCAGATTCATCCTCGAAGTCGCTCTGGTGATAAAAAAGGCCGGCGGCGAAACTGCTCCAGATGTCATCCCTGACCGTTTGCCGCGAGAATTTCTTCGTCGTCTCCTTCAGCTCCTCGCGGAATTCCTCGTCCGTCTTCGGCCGCCGGGCGAAACCGACAACGGTAGTACCGGGCGGCAACTCACCATCGGCAGCGAGATTGTAGAGCGCGGGGATGAGCTTGCGGTGGGTAAGATCGCCGGTCGCACCAAAAATGACGATCGCGCATGGTTGCGGCACCGCCCGTGTTGTTAATCCTTCCCGCAGAGGATTCGCCATCATCTCCCGCGCAGCCGGGGAATCCCGTTGCGCAGCCTTGGACGTAGCTTCCACGGGAATGTCGGGCGGACTTGGGACGAGGACGCTAGCTCGGCAGTGGAAACCGGCTTGTTAATTCGCGCACCTTGCCGCGCACCTGTTCGAGGGCGTCCTTATCAGCGCGCTTTTCTAGCGCCTCCGCGAGAAGGTCAGCGATCTCGAGCATCTCTTCTTCTTTCATCCCGCGCGTGGTCACAGCCGGCGTGCCGACACGAATTCCGCCGGGTTTAAAGATGGGATAAGTATCGAATGGAATCGCGTTCTTGTTTACCGTGATGCCGGCGCGGTCGAGTACATCCTGCGCTTCTTTCCCGTTGATCTCCTTCGGACGCAGATCGACCAGCATCAGATGATTGTCCGTGCCGCCGCTGACGATGCGATACCCGTGCTTCGCGATCCCGGCGGCGAGCGCTTTGGCATTGACGACGACCTGCCGCTGGTACTCACGAAACGACGGCTGCAAGGCTTCGTGAAAACAGACCGCTTTCGCCGCGATCACGTGCATGAGTGGACCACCCTGGATTCCGGGAAACACCATTGCGTCAATCCCTTTGGCGTGTTGCTCGGTGCACATGACGATGCCGCCGCGCGGCCCGCGCAAGCTCTTGTGCGTGGTGGTAGTAACGAAATGCGCATGCGGCACGGGATTGGGATGAACGCCACCCGCCACCAGTCCCGCCACGTGTGCCATGTCGATGAACAAGAGCGCGCCCACTGAATCCGCGATTTGGCGCAGCCGCGGGTAATCGAACAGCCGCGCGTAAGCCGAGGCGCCGGCAGTGATCATTGCCGGTCGCGTCTCGTTAGCGAGCTTCTCCAGCGCGTCGTAATCGAGCATCTCGGTTTTTTCGTCAACGCCGTACTGTGTTACGTGGTAAAACTTGCCGGAGAAATTAGCCGGATGCCCGTGGGTGAGATGGCCGCCGTGCGCGAGATTCATGGTGAGAATCTTGTCGCCTATCTTTAGTACGGAAAAGTACACGGCCATGTTTGCCTGCGCACCGCTGTGGGGTTGAACATTGACGTGTTCGCAGCCGAAAAGCTGCCGGGCGCGGTCAATCGCGAGTTGCTCAACCGTATCAACATTTTCGCAACCGCCATACCACCGCTTTTTCGGGTAACCTTCGGCGTACTTATTTGTCAGCACGCTGCCCTGCGCTTCCATGACAGCGCGGCTGGTGAAATTTTCCGACGCGATCAGTTCAATGTTCTCGCGCTGCCGCTTTTCTTCGGCCTCGATGGCCGCGAAAATTTCCGGATCTGCCTTGCTCAAGCTGCCGCCGGACGTGGAAGCTTCGGCAGGGGCTGGATGTGAAACGCTGCTCATGGTAAATGCAGGCCCACCGTGCGTCATGGAAGGCACGGCCACCTGGCTTTGTTCTACGAATGCGAGCACGCTTGGCAACGCGTTTTTGATCGTTTGAGCGCAGCTGTCGTAAATATCGCGTCCGAAGCCGATGGGGTCGGGCACATCGCGCCAGCAGGTTTGGCCGGGCTGCTCGAACTCGCGCAGCAAAAATGTTTTCTCCGCTGCCTCGGGAAAGAGCATCTGGATCGCTTCCACGTGCGCGCCGGTCATGGCAAAAATGTGCGTGGCGCGCCCGATCAGCGCCGGCGTAAGCGGCTGGCTGCGCAGCCAGCGGATGTCCACGCCTTCTTCAGCACAGACATCGATCGCGTGCGAACTTGGCGGCTGCCCGCGCACGGCGTGCATCCCGGCGGAGGCCACTTCAATGTCCTTGCGATTTCCGAGCAGCGCGCGAAAAAGCCCTTCAGCGATGGGGCTGCGACAGATGTTTCCGGTGCAGACGAATAAGACGTTTCTCACAAGTGCAGGGCGGACCCGCAGCGGCCGCATGATTAGGTTCGCACAAAAACTCAGCAGCGCGACTCCCCGCACGGAAGCGCAATCGTCAGCGCGATAACGGGTGAGCTGGAAACGCTTTCGCTACCGCTGTGAGTACCGCGGGCTGCTCCTGGCGGGAAAGTTGGTGCCGATGCTGCCGCGCGTGGGCGTTGTCCTCATCGCACAGTGTACCGGCGCAATCGCCTCCGTACTCGACCGGCGCGGCCGACGCGTTGGGCTGGCCAATCTCGACTGCGCCTTTGGACGCACCTATTCGGCTGCACAGAAACGCCGAGTCCTCCGGCAATCGTACCAGCATTTCGCCCAGACAATGCTCGACCTGCTCTGGAGCGCGCGGCTTTCACCAGCGAATTTCCGCCGCTACATCGAGCTGGAGAATTATCCCACTCGCCCGGAAGAAAGCGCGATCGTCGCCTGCTATCACTACAGCAATTTCGAATGGCTGAGTCTGGCGTGCGGCTACGGCGGACGCAGCGCGACCATTCTTGCGCAGGAATTCAAGAACCCGCAGCTCGATCCGGTGTTCCGCCGCTGGCGGGAGCGCTCTGGGCACTCTTTCACCGCGCGCACCGGAGGCATTTTGCGGCTTTACAAGGTGCTGCGCCGCGGCGGCAACACGGCGCTGCTGGTTGATCTCACCATTCCCCCCGGTCCGGCAGCAGTGGCGATCGATTGTTTCGGGCTAAAAACGAGCGTCACGTCCGCGCACGCATGGTTGCACCAGCGTTCCGGCGCGGTACTTCTGCCGGCTCATTGCGAGCCGCTGCGGCACGGGCGTTACCGCATCGTTTTTCATCCGCGGATCGAACTGCCTCGCCACGCCACGCTGCGGGAAATTGCGCAAGCATGCTGGGATTCCTTCGAGCCGGTGGTGCGCAACAATCCCGCCCCGTGGCTCTGGATGTATAAACATTGGCGCTACAAGCCTGCTGGCGCTGCGCGCGAGTACCCATTCTACTCCAGCGTTCATCCGCGTTTTGAGCGCATGCTCGCCGAATCCTGAAGGCGCTCTTCAAATTCGCGCTGCTCTTCGCGACGTTGCCGATGCATTTTGCTCAGGCCTTTGTCGAAGTACACGCGCCGGCCCGGCCTCGCGATGCGCGGCAGTTCTCCGGTGAGCGCAAATGCGTGCACCGCAGCTCCGCGCAGTGATGCCTCGGTATCAGCAGCAACCTCGATGTCCCGTGCCAGTACATCGGCGAGCACTTGGACGAGTCCCGACAACTTCGTCATCCCACCTGAAACGATGATGCGTTTAACGCGCCCGACCGCCGTCTCGATGTCATCGAAAATATCAGCCACGCGGTAGAGCGCACTGACCATCAGCGCGCGGGAAATTTGCGTGCGAGTGGTTCCGAGGCTCAGCCCGGAAATCGCCCCTGCAATTTCTGGCCAGTCCGGGGCGCGTTCCGCCACGAAAAACGGAAGCGCAACCAGCTGATCACCGGCGGCCTCGTCGCGCAGGAGTTTCGCCTTAGGCAGGGTTTGGAGCTCGCGTGTGCACCACGCGTGCAGGTTGCCGCAATTGCTCGTAGCCCCGCCGAGTACAAACGTGTCGCGGCCGGCAACGAAGCGGAAAAGCCCGGCGGGGACACGCAGCATGCGGCGCGTCATCACGCGGACGGCTGCGCTGGTGCCGAGGCTGATCGCAGCGCAATCGTCCTTCACCGCGCCGCTGCCGAAGTTGCTTGCGGCTCCGTCGCCGATCGTACTCAACAGCCGGCCGTCACTGTCGCGCGAGTCGCGAATGGGCGGTAATTGCTCGCCTGAAATGTACGCCGCCTCGCACATCTCGGAGTTCCAGGTGCGCGTTCTTTCATTGAACAAGCCGGTTGCGCTAGCCATCGACGGGCTGGTAAAAAGCTCACCGAACAAGCTGTGCAGCAGCCAGTCACTCGGTGATACCCAGAAGACGACGCGTTTGAAAAGACGCGGGTTGGTGCGGCGAAGCCAGCGCAATTTCGCCGGCCAAAACGCGAAGCGTAGTACACAGCCGGTGCGTTGTAGTACGTCGTCTTCCCGGAATTGGTTCCGCAGTTGTGCGGCATCGGCTCGCGCGCGTGAATCGCCCCAGGTGTAAATCGGAGTGAGCGGGCGCAGGTTTTTATCGAGCCCAAGCAAGCCGTGCCAGAACGCGCAACTGGCGATAACATCTGCCCGGCGCGATTTAAATTTTGCGTACACCGCGCGCACCGCTCGTCGCAGCAGAACCGGGTCGAGCTCGGCCGCGCCGTCATCGGAGTAGCGCAGATCGTAAGTACGCGACGCGATCGGCGTCGTACGTGCCGCGCTACCGTCAAACAATGCGGCACGCGTGGACGAGCTGCCGATGTCCAGCGCGAGAACGCGCAAGTCAGGTCGTCAATTTGGGGCTGAAACGCAGTTACTCGTTTTTCGCCGCCGCGCGATCGCCCTCTTTGATCGCCTCCTGCTCGCTCATGTACTTGCCTTCCTTCGTCCGGCCGTAAAAGCGCGAGCCTTCCTTGTGATAGACGTGCGTCGATGTGTTAACCCACACCATGCCATTGCCGCCTCCGGGAGCGACCGTGCCCGTCGGCTTGGCCGAATGTTCCGTCGCGCTTGTCGTCGAAGCCGCCGGACTGCTCTTCGGCTTGAACATCGACCCGAGCTTCGATAGGGGGTTGGAAGGCGACGCCGAAGGCGCCGGTGTCTCCTCAGCCGCGGCGGTACTTTTCGATTTGCGCCGGGAACGATGTTCCGCCACGGGCGACGCCGATGCTTCAGCAGCTGCCGCGGGGCTTGCTTCCTCGTTTGCCTTCTTTCGGCTGCGCCGCGCTTTCGGCGAAGCAGACGCTGAAGCTTCGGGCGCCGGGCTCGTTTCTTCAGTGGCTTCAGTTTTCTTGTGATGCGAGCGATGCTTCGCGGGCGAGGCCGATTCTTCCGGAGAAGGGCTCTCGGTTTGCGCGAATGACGCGCCGGCGAAAGCCAATGCGCATAGAACTGCGAGATATTTCAGGTTCATGGCGCAGGGTAAGGACGCCGCGCGTTTTTCGTCAATCGGATTTTCTGGAGCAACTCAGCGTGTTGACGTGGAGCTGAGCGGGGCAGTTGCACTCGTCGGCCGCCGTTTTATACAGACACATGTCCGAACACAAAGTCACGCTCCGCTGGGAACGCAGCGGCAGCGAGTTCACCTACCAGAAATATCCACGCGATCACACCTGGAGCTTCGATGGCGGTCACGTCATGGCTGCCTCGGCCGCGCCGGCCTATTTGGGTAACCCGGCGAACGTCGATCCAGAGGAAGCATTCGTCGCCTCACTCTCCAGCTGCCACATGCTCACGTTCCTCGCGATCGCCTGTAAGCAGAAGTTCGTGCTCGACAGTTACGTTGACGAAGCAATCGGTCACATGGAGAAAAACGCAGAGGGCAAGATGGCGATCACGCGCGTCGATTTACATCCGAAGATCACCTGGTCGAGTGACAGAACGCCGGGCGCGGAGGAGCTGGATAAAATGCATCACGCTGCGCACGAGAACTGTTTCATCGCCAACTCGGTTAAAACCGAGGTGACGGTGCTGAAGTGATGAATATCTAAGGAAAGCAGGAACGCAGGAGTCCGTTCCGGTTTCTTCAGGATCAACTCCGCTCCGTCTGCCTTTTTAGATTTCCTGCTTTCCTGCGTTCCTAAGAAATCCCTGAATGAGTACAAAAGCTGACGCTGGGCGCATGGAAAAAATCGTAAGTCTGTGCAAACGGCGCGGCTTTATTTTCCAGGCGAGCGAGATTTACGGCGGCCTGAATGGCGCGTGGGATTACGGCCCGCTCGGCACCGAGCTCAAGCGCAACCTGAAGGATTACTGGTGGCGCGCGATGGTGCGCGACCGGGATGACGTCGTGGGACTGGATGGCGCCATTTTGATGAATCGCGCTGTCTGGAAAGCGAGCGGCCACGAAGAAACGTTCACCGATCCCATGGTGGATTGCCGTACTTGCAAAACGCGGCTGCGCGCGGATCAACTCGCCGAGACTCGGCAATGCCCGGTCTGCGGCAGCAAGGATCTAACGGAAGCGCGCGCTTTCAATCTGATGTTTCCTACCTTCGTGGGCGCGACTGCTGATGAATCATCCAAGACTTATCTCCGGCCGGAAACGGCACAGTCGATCTTCGTGCAGTTCAAAAACGTGCTGGAAGTTTCGCGCAAGAAATTGCCGTTCGGCATTGCGCAGATCGGGAAGGCGTTCCGCAATGAGATTAATCCGCGGAATTTCACCTTTCGCTCGCGCGAGTTCGAGCAGATGGAGCTCGAGTACTTTTGCCGGCCTGAGCAGGGGATGCCGTTACTCGAGTACTGGAAGGAGGAGCGGCTCCGGTTTTATGAGAACATCGGGATCAAGCGTGAGCGGTTGCACGTGAAGACAGTTCCCGATGAAGAGCGCGCGTTTTACTCAAAAGGGACTTACGACATTGAGTACGAGTTTCCTTTCGGTGCGCAGGAGCTGGAAGGCGTGGCTTACCGCACGGATTACGATTTGCGCCAGCACCAGAACGCCAGTGGCAAACCGCTCGAGTACTTCGATGACGAAACGAAGGAGCGCTTCCTTCCGCATGTGGTCGAGCCGAGCGCGGGCGTGGATCGCACGGTCCTGGCCTTGATCTGCGAAGCCTATGACGAGGACAGCGCGCCTGATGACAAAGGCAGAATGGAAACGCGGACTGTTCTGCGTTTTCATCCGCGCATGGCGCCGGTGAAGTGCGCGGTTTTTCCGCTGCTGAAAAACAAACCGGCGCTGGTCGCTAAAGCGCGTGAAGTACAACAGTTGCTCCGGCCACACATGAACGTCTTCTACGATGAGAGCGGCGCGATCGGTCGCCGCTATCGGCGGCAGGATGAGATCGGGACGCCGTTTTGCGTGACGGTGGATTTCGAGACGCTGGGCGAGAAAAGCGAAGAGCTGCGCGATACCGTGACATTGCGCGAGCGTGATTCGATGAAACAACAGCGCGTGAACATGGCGGACCTTCTGAGAACAGTGATCACAAGCGTGACGTGAGTACTCACTGGCATGAGTACCGCGATTGTAAGCAAACGCTTAGAACCGGCTTGAACCGGTCGAGCAAAGACACGCTTAGCGCTTTGTTGACGCGTTGGGGATTGTACTTCAACTCGTTCCCGCGTTACGCCGTCTGCCGGCGCCACTCGGGCAAGGCGCTGCGCTTGTTCTCTTCAAGCGCTTCGCTCAGCAGGTGGTCCCAGCGGCCGCGCAGACTTTCCCGCTCGGGTACGAGCGTACGGTCATAGGCAAACTCGATTTCACCCCAGCTCACGATCTCGACCAGCGCCGGATACGCGCGCAAGCACGCCGCTTCTGCATGCACGATCGCGCCATTGCGCAAGTACACCGTGCCGACACGGCTGCCGCGGACCATCTGTAGTGCGCCGCTCCGGCCAGCGAGGCAGCACATTTGCAGAACATCGACCGCATGGAACCAATCCGGTGCGTCCCAGCGCATCCGCACCGAGCGCTCGATCGTCGCCATCATTCGGTCGCCATCGATCGGCTCGGGGAACACCTTTGAGCCGGCTACTTCGAGCCGTACTTGCATGGTGACGTAAGGCGGCAGGAACAGCGTTTGCAGGCCGGGAAACATTTCGCTGATCATGGCGCCAAGCGCGAAACCATCGAAGCCCGCGCCGTCGAGCTGAGTCAGCAAAATGCGCGGCCGGGCCCTCGGCTGGCGACGCAAGTACACGAGCGTCTCGCTCTCACTCGAGGTATGGACGCTGTTATACCCGGTGAACTCTTTAACGACGCTCACCAGTTGCCGTCCCATCTCGCGGTCCTGGTGCACAATGAGCAATTGAATCACGGCAGGGCAGGTGCGTCGTTCGCGAGATGCGCCGGATCGGCGCGCACAGTCTGAAGTTTATCGTTGTAATAAACACGGATGACATAGCCAAGGTACTGCCGCTGTCCGGCATCATTCTCCTGCGGTTTAGGTGTTGCCTCGCCGCGTTTTTTCGAGCGCCCGGTTGTTTTCCCCGGAGTGATTGCTGCTGCGGCCGCGGATATTGCCGCTTCGGAGCTGATTGCGTGATTTTTTGATCGCCGGTAAGAGACAATAAGCGTCTCCGTATCGGTGTCGGACCAATCATGTCTCGGGTTGAGCCATTCCGAGTTCGTGTCCGCATCCGTGAGCACCACTTTGCCCTCGACCGAGTCGTAGAGAAAAACGTTAATGCGCAGTTTGCCGATCTCGTAAGAAACGCCCGGCCTCTTTCGAACTGCGATGTTCAGTCGAAGGTTCGTCTCCGCGTCGGCATCGGGCACCTGCTCGGTCTTTATATCAGTGATGCCGAAGAGTGAGCCTTCCGGTATTCCCTCGGCATCGATCGGTTTGCCGGCACTATCGGTCGCAGTGTGGGACACCGGCGCCGCGGGCGGCGCGCCGGCAACGGCATTGCGCAGTTTAGATTGCGCCAGCTCATAGAGTGGGCCGGCAGATGGACCGAGGGCCTCGAGCTTTCGCCACGTCTCGCTGGAGCGGTCGAACAGCTGAATCGATTCGTAAATCGTGGCCAGCTCGGCCAGCACGTTCGCATTGCGCGGGTCGCGCTGTGCCGCTTCCTGCAATCTCGCCAGGGCATTGGCAGTGTCGCCGCGCTCGCGCAGCACAGTCGCTTCCTTCAGCAGACGATCAGAAGCAGACACTGCGGCCGAGCTCGCCGGCGGGTTTAGCGCACTGTCCGGTGGTGAGGCGTTGGCAGCGCGACGGGGCGACGATGTTGCTGGCGTTGCTGCCGCACGCATCTCAGTTGTGCGCGCGGCGGCTTGATGCTCGCGCAATCTTTCACCGTAATGAATGATCACCGCCAGCAGCTCAGCTGCCGCGAACGCAAGTACCACCCACAGCGCGACAGAAAAAATACGGTCATCGTGCGGAGCCGGAGTAGGAGCGGTAAGCTCAGCCATTTTGATGATGGTTTTTAATGGAAAGAGCGGCGCGATGTCAAACCAATCGTATGTTGGGTCAAAGTACCGCCCCGGGCCTCCGGCGACACATGTGTGACCGCATCGCTGGTCTTAGTACGCGGCCAAAAACTTGCAGCCAATGGTCGCGGCGTGCTCCGAGCGTCGCCAGTAGCTCAGTAGTCGCGACAACAAGTAATCGGCGATCAAGGTAATGATTCTCGCCGGCTTTCCATTCCACTCGGCCACTGCGCGACGCTACGCCGCACTTGCATTCAGTGGATCAGCGTCCAGTTTGCCGCCCATAACACGCGCAGATGTGCCGACGATCAGCGCTAACAATGCAATGCTTCGCGAAGGGCAGCGCTCCACCTTTGTGCATCGGATCGCCGGGACGCCGGCGGTCCGTAGTCACGGAAGGATTTCGGTGCCGACCCTTGTGAACCCAATTTTGGTTTGCCGCTTCTATCGATTGTACTAAGGGGATGTGCCTATTTTCCGACAACAAGGCGGCAAACCGAGAGGACCTAACAGCTTCCCCGGGAGCTATTCGCGAACTCGCGGTCGCTGCACACAGCCGTACTTAGGATGTTGCCGGGCGAAATTCTATCTTGCGAGATAAGGCGACGGAAAGGGCATAGACTCATTAGGCTCAACCTGTACGACAGTTGTTGGACGTAGGATTAAATGAAAGCCCAGCACCCTGTTTCCAAAGTGCTGGGCATTAATTCTGGCGACGTCCTACTCTCGCACGACCTTTCGTCGCACTACCATCGGGGCTGCAGCGTTTCACTTCCGTGTTCGGAATGGGAACGGGTGGGTCCACTGCGCTAGTATCACCAGACGTTTGCAGCTGCCGCTGCAAACGTCTGGTGGCGGCGTTCTTCGCGCCGCTGAGAGGTGAATGGTGAGAAGTGAAAGGCCGGCGCCTGTCGGTCTCACTAATCACTTCTCACATTCTTCAAAGAACAGCCGGTCCTCTGATATCTACATACAGGAGTTCATTTCGGCTGAGGACAGCCGACGCTACAACTGAGCTTCGTTTTGTTTGAAGTCATTCGATCTTCTCTGTTTCGCTTCGCCCACTTGAGAGCAGGCGAAGCTTTAACAGAAAAGCAAATGACCAAGCCGAACGGGTTATTAGTATCTCTCAGCTGAATACATTACTGCACTTACACCGGAGACCTATCAACGTGGTGGTCTACCACGACCCTTCAGGGAGAACTCATCTTGGGATAGGCTTGGCGCTTAGATGCTTTCAGCG
>JAFASN010000120.1 GCA_019244415.1 Verrucomicrobiota bacterium
CAGTTGACACAACGTCCGGTAATTCGGCCGCTATACGCTCAAATGACACCATCATTAATGCCGAAGTAGCCATTCTTCAAAGCTGGGATCTTGATCTGCAAGTCGCCGAAGCACTCGGGCCGAAACGTGTGCTTCCTAACGAGAAGAATCCGACGGTCGGGCAGGCGGCGAGCGCGATCTCCTCCGGTCTCACGGTCGAGGCGACGAAGGGCAGTAACGTGATCCTTGTTTCCTACAGCAGTCCGAGCCGGGAAACGGCGCCGGTCGTCCTAAATGAATTGATCAACCGGTACTTTACCAAGCACCTCGAAGTCCATCGGTCCGCCGGTGCTTTCGATTTCGTAAGCCAGCAAACCGACCAGGTGCGCGCTCGTCTCACGCAAACCGAAGACGCGCTGAAAGCATTGAAAGCGAAGATCGGCGTGTTGGATTTGAAGGAGAGCACAGCTGGGCTGATTGCCGAAGCCAGTCGCATCAACGACACCCTGCGAAGTGTAGAAGGTGATCTGGTCGAGCAACGTGCAAGGCTGAAGTTGATGGAAGGAGGACTCGGGACACGCTCTAGTACGGCTACGGATCATCCCGCGGCATCTGCTGGTCCCGCCGCGCAGCCGGACTTGGCCCAAGCGAGCCCCGCGGCGTCGGTTTCAGCTAAGGCAGCGCCAGAACCGAAGCCTACGGAAGTTGACCAGTATCAGTCTATTCAAAAACAGATGTCTGACTTGCAAGACGAGCAGAACAAGCTGCTGACGAAATATACCTCGAACAGCACACAGGTGAAATTGAATCAGGCCCAGCTGGAGGATCTGGAGAAGCAGAAGCAGGATATGGAAAAGAAGTTTCCGTCCCTGGCAAGTATGGGCGGCACCGACAGCATTGCAGCTGAGCGCGCCAAACTTGCCGGGCTGGAAGCAAAGACCGAGGAGCTGAAACGTCAGCTCGCCTCGACCAGGGAGCGCATGAGTCAATTGGCCGACGCCGGTCCGCAGATCGCGAACCTTGAGCGCACACGCGACATGGAGGAGACGAATTACAAGTACTTCGAAGGCGCGCTGGAGAAAGCCCGCATAGACGAAGCGCTCGATCCGTCGAAGATTCCAAACATCAGCGCGGTGCAAAAAGCGTCGCCGCCCTCGCTTGTAACCAAAACGCGCAACAAAGTGGCCGGTGGTTTTGCTGCTGCCGGCCTGGTGCTTGGCATCGCCTGGGCGTTTCTCAACGAGATGTTCCTTAGGAAACCCGTCAATCGCGCTCTCGAACTCGAGAACCAGTTCCACTTGCCGGTGCTGCTCTCCATACCAGATGCGCGGTCAAACGGGCGTCTTCTTCGCTCTAAGAATGGGGCCAGCCACGATGGCAATGGAAAGGCAGAAGTGCCGCCGTGGGAGCCCGGCCACTTCATCCGCTCTTATACTGCCGCGATTCGCGATCGACTGAGCCTGCACTTTGAGCTGCACGGAGTTACTCACAAGCCGAAGCTCGTCGGAGTTACCGCGCTCAACGAGAATGCCGGTAGTTCAACATTAGCGGCCGGACTTGCAGCAGCGCTTTCTGAGACGGGTGATGGCAAGGTCTTGCTTGTGGACGTGAACGTTGCTGACGGCGAAGTACATCCGTTCTTTGCCGGCCGTCCTGCTCTACCTCTCACCTGTGCACTCGATAGCTCAAAGCCTGCGGATTCATCAACGGAAAATCTTTATGTCGCCACGATCGCTCCGCCGAATGCTCATCCGGCCCGAGTTGGCTTGAAGAGATTTTTCGCGCTCATGCCGAACTTAAAGGCAAGCGACTTCGACTACGTCATCTTCGATTTGCCGCCGGTAGATCAAACTAGTCCCACTATCGGCCTCGCTGGTTTTATGGACAAGGTATTGCTGGTGGTCGAAGCGGAGAAGAACAGCCGCGACGGAGTGAATCGCGTTTATCGCGAGCTGACTAACGTCCGCGCCGACGTCTCACTCATTCTCAACAAGGTGCACGCTCACGCACCTAAGTGGCTTACTGCCTGATCTTGCGGCCACTCGCCGGATAGCGCTCCCTCCAGCGTTCTGGTTTTCAGCTCACTCCTTTCGCTGCGGCAAATTAGCTCAGTGGTCACTTCCGAACTCGACAATGCTCCGCTGCAAACGGCGATGCTGCGGAACGAGGTTTACTACCTCTTAAAGCCTGTTATTCCCGCCACGCTGCGTCGTGCCCTGCGTCAGCGCGTGGCGTCGCGCATTCGCGAGCGGACGGAAGCGACCTGGCCTATTCTGCCCGGTTCCGAACGCCTGCCGCAAGGCTGGAGCGGCTGGCCACAAGGGCGGCGCTTCGCTGTCGTGATCACTCACGACGTCGAAGGCCAGCGCGGAGTAGATAATTGCCGCCGCCTCATGCAACTCGACATGGAGATGGGATTCGCGTCCTCTTTCAACTTTATCCCGGAAGGTAGTTACGATACGCCACGCGATCTTCGGCACGAGTTAACTGGTAACGGATTCGAGGTAGGTGTCCACGATCTCAGGCACGACGGCCGGCTGTTTCGCTCCCGCAAAACCTTCAGCAGGAAAGCAAGCCAGATTAACTCGTACTTAAGGGATTGGAACGCCTCTGGCTTTCGTTCCGGTTTCATGCTGCACAAGCTCGACTGGCTGCACGAGCTGGACATTTCTTATGACATGTCCACCTTCGATACCGATCCATTTGAACCTCAGCCGGACGGTTCGCACACTATCTTCCCGTTCTGGGTCAACGGCGGCCCGGTATCGCGTAATGGGAACGGTTCGCATGCGGGCGATAAGACGCTAGGCTACGTCGAGTTACCGTACACTTTGGCGCAGGACTCTACCTTGTTCCTGTTGTTGCACGAAACCACGCCGGAAATCTGGTTGCGCAAAGCGGACTGGATCGCCGCGCACGGAGGGATGGTTCTGGTAAACATTCACCCCGACTACATCGACTTCGAGCGTGACAGACATAACGGAAGTACTTACCCGGCGCGTCTTGTTCGCGAGTTTCTCAGCTACCTTTCGCGGCGCTACGCCGGACAGTTTTGGAATCCTAGGCCGGCGGAGCTCGCCCGCTGGTACAAAGAATGGCACAATTCGAAGCTTGAGCGCGAGTCCCGCCGGCTCGAGTCCAACGGCCGATCGCAGCGCTTTCGTCCGCTTCAGGGAAGACGCGCTGCCGTAGTTCTGTTTTCGCATTATCCAGCGGACCCCCGGCCTCGCCGCGCAGCTGAAGCGCTTGTCTCTGAAGGAGTGAGCGTGGATCTCATCTGTCTCCAGGAGGAAGGTTCGGAACCTCGTCGTGAAGTAGTTAACGGCGTCAATGTTAAAAGGATTCGCCTGAAGCGCCGCCGCAGCGGCAAGCTGCGTTACGCCTGGCAGTACTCCGCGTTTCTACTCATCGCCATGTGGGAGCTCGCTTTGCGCTCTCTACGAAAACGCTACCAGTTCGTTCATGTCCATAACATGCCGGACATCCTCGTCTTCAGCGCGCTCGTGCCGAAGCTGCTCGGCGCTCGAGTGGTACTCGACCTTCACGATCCCATGCCCGAGCTGATGGAAGCTATCTTCCAGCTGCCACCACACAGCGCGGGCGTGCGCATGCTCAAAGCCATGGAAAAATGGAGCATCGCTTTTTCCGATTCCGTCATCACCGTTAGCTCCACCTTCAAAAATCTCTTCTCCAGCCGCAGTTGCTCGCCTGAAAAGATCCACGTCGTGCTCAACTCGCCTGATGAGTCGATCTTCAAATTTCAGGTGCCGCGCGTCGAAGTAGATAGGATCAATCATCGCTCACGCCCATTCGTCATCCTTTACCACGGCTCACTTTTGAAACGCAACGGCTTCGACCTCGCGGTCAGCGCGCTCGAGCAAGTCTTGTCTGCTGTGCCTTCAGCTCGTCTTGTCGTCTGCGGAAAATCAACACCCTTTTTTGAGAGTGTCATGAACTCGTTGCCGTCGCGCGGCCTCAGCGAGAAGGTTGAGTACCGTGGCGCCTGTCAGTTGGAAGGCATCGTGGAAGCGATTCGAAACTGCGACGTCGGCATAATTCCGAATCACCGCAACATTTTCACCGAACTCAACACTCCCACGCGCATCTTCGAGTGCCTCGCCCTCGGCAAACCCGTGATCGCCCCGCGCGCCCGCGGTATCACCGACTACTTCGGCGAAAACGAGTTGATCTACTTCGAACTAGGCAACGCAAAGGATTTAGCCGACCAAATCAACTACATTCATTCTCATCCTGACCAAGTGGCGCAAACTGTCTCGCGCGGCCAGCAGATCTACTTTCAACATACCTGGCGCGTCGAACGCGCGCAGCTGATCAACACGTTTCTGGCCTCGCACGCGAGTCTCTAGTTGCCTCTCTACCTGGCTTCCGGCCCGGTTTGCGCTGGTCGCTACTAACTTGGCTCACGCTCCTACTGCACTTCCTATGTTGGGTTCTACGCGAGAGCTGCGTCGTCGGCTCAAGCGCTCTTCTTGGTATCAACGGATACGAACATCTTTCGTATATGATTTGTTTTGGACCATCGTTGATCGTGATACTCTCGCTCAGCGCCAACAAGAACTCGAGTTTTATCGAAGCTGCTTGGCTGGATTGCGGGACGGCGACTTGATTTTTGACGTCGGAGCGAACACGGGCTACAAGACCGACATCTTTCTCAGACTCGGAGCTAGGGTGCTCGCGATTGAACCTGACGCGTCAAATCAGACTCTTCTCGAACGAAGGTTTCTGACACATCGAATCGCGAAAAGACCCGTGACAATCGTAAACGAGGCGGTGAGCGATAGGACAGGCAGCGAAACACTGTGGATTTATAGACCGGGCGACGCACATAACACCCTAAGCCGGAAGTGGGTTGACTCGCTTACTGCTCCGAAGCGAGAAGCGTCCGAAACTATCGCGTTCAATCAAACGGTGACAGTTTCCACTACTACGTTCGACAAGCTGATTGACACTTACGGCCGACCGTTTTTTGTCAAAATTGACGCAGAAGGATACGAGTTAAAAGCATTGATGGGATTGACTCAAGCGGTGCCGTTCTTGTCGTTCGAGGTCAATTTGCCAGAATTTAGGCAAGAGGGTGTAGCGTGCATTGACCGCCTTTCGCAGTTAGACGGCGAGGCGCAGTTTAACTTCATAGTCGGTGAACGATATGTTTTCGCCCTAAACGAATGGGCGGAGAGTCGGGGGTTTCGCGAAATCCTGGAATGTTGTACTTATCGCAGCATCGAGGTTTTTTGTAATAGCCCTGCCGCAGCCATGTGCGTGAAGACAGGGTGAAACGTTTCTAGGCAAGATTTTTTACTTTGCTGATTGTTAACGGTGACGACTGGGGTCGGTCGCGGCCTGAAACAGACGCGGCATTACATTGTGCGCGGCTTGGAAGGGTAACGGCCGTGAGTGCGATGGTGTTCATGTCTGATTCACAACGCGCATCTGAAATCGCGAAAGAGAATGCGATCGACGTGGGTCTCCACCTTAATCTCGATCAAGCATTCGACACGGCGTCAGCTCGTGCCGAGCTACGTTCCCGTCACGCTCGCGTAGCCAATCACTTGCGGCGAAGCAGGTATTCGCAGCTAACATATGCGCCATCTCTCCGCCGCGATTTTGAGTACGTCTATCGTGCGCAAGCTGAAGAGTTTGAGCGGCTGTATGGAAGGCCTCTGTCTCATCTCGATGGACATCACCACATGCATCTCTGCGCGAACTTATTAGTATCGAGACCGGCGCCGCGCGGGGTGAAGATGCGACGTAACTTTACCTTTTGGCCAGGTGAAAAGAGCCGCGCCAATCGGTTCTACCGTCGTTCTATCGACTGGTGGCTCGGACGCAAATACGTGCTACCCGACTTTTTCTTTGATCTTTCGCAATGCCTCGCCGCACGGACGATGCGCCGCGTGCTCGAGCTTGCCAGGCATCACGCTGTTGAGTTGATGACCCATCCGATAGTGAAAACGGAGGCTGATTACCTTACTGGTCCCGAGTTCGCCGCCGCGACCGTCTCTGTTTTATTAACCACCTACAGCCGTTTAGAGGAAGTTAAAGCAGCGTAGTTGCCATGCCTCCTCCTCTAGCAGCATTCCTCACCATCGGGTTCATCTGCTATCTTTTCCGTCGTGACTTCCGCGAGCGACCGGCAGTTACCGCTGCCATTTGGTTGCCGACGATCTGGTTGTTCCTAAGTTGCTCCAGGCCTAGTTCTCAATGGCTCGCCATGGCGGGAATTCATTTTGGTGACGTGCCTAGCGGGGGCGCGGCCGAGGTCATGGAAGAAGGGAGCCCAATCGATAGGCTGGTATATTTCGCACTGATTGCGGCGGGCATTTATGTTCTGCACAAGCGCCATATTGATGTGGGAAAGGTTGTGCGAGAA
>JAFASN010000028.1 GCA_019244415.1 Verrucomicrobiota bacterium
TTCATGAGCGGTGATCGCCGCCGCTGCACCATGGACGACCCACGCGTGGTGCAGGCGCTGGAATGGATGGTGCGCGTTTACGATTCGATCGGCGGCGCGGGCAAAGTACTGGCATTCCAGGGCACGACCGAATCCGGCCAGCGCGCCGTTCCGCCGGGGGAGCTGGATCCGTTCGCGCAAGGTAAAGTGGCGATGAAGATCGACGGCTACTGGACCTTCCCGGAGGTACTGGCGCAGTTCGGCGAAAATGTGAATTACGCGCTTGCCGTCCCGCCGTTGCCGGCGCGTGAAGCGGCATCAGGCAAGCGCGGCTTCAGCTGGGTGAGCGGCTGGTGTTACGCAATCCCATCCACGGCGCGGCACAAAGAAGCAGCGTGGGAATTGATCAAGTACATGTGCAGCCAGCGCGCGCGGGAAATCATCGGCGAGAACGAGCGGCTGCGCCTCGAGAGCATGGGCCATGTTTATGTGCCGACGCAAAATGCAAACCGGCACATCAACGAGTGGCTTTACCAGAAGTACATAGCGTCGAATCCGGCGATCAGCGCGAAAATACGCGATGGCACAAAGTTATTGAACGACTTGCTCGAGACTTCGCCGATTCGGCCAGTCACGCCCGTTGGTCAGTTGCTTTTTAATGAACAACGCCGCGCGACCGATCAGGCGCTATTCCATAAGGCAACGCCACAAGCTGCGCTCGACGAAAGTACGCGCGTTGTGCAGCGCGCGCTCGATCACGTGCTGAGTCCTCCGCGCGGAATGGTGGTGCGGTGGAAATATCTGATCGGCGCGTACCTGGCGCTGCTCGTGGCTAGTGCAACGCTAGTCGTTTCTCGTGCTCGTGCTCCTGATCGAACCGGCGAGCAGGAGCACGAGTCAATGCTGCGACGTGAATGGCTCGCCGGCTGGTTTTTCGCGTCGCCGTGGCTGATCGGCTTCGTCGTCTTTATCGGCGGCCCGATTCTCTTTTCCGTCGTCGTTAGTTTTTGCGATTACGACATTCTCAACCCGGCGCGCTTCGTCGGTTTCGCGAACTACCGCTGGATGTTTACTCACGACGCGCAGTTCTGGAAAGCGCTTGGTAACACCTGCTACATGATCATCGGCATTCCGGTCGGTATGGCGCTGAGCCTTGGCATTGCCTTGTTGCTCAACCAGGAAATCCGCGGCATCGCGGTCTGGCGCACGATCTTTTATTTACCGTCGATCGTCCCCCTTGTCGCCTCCAGCATTCTGTGGATTTGGGTTTTTAATCCGCAGATCGGTCTGCTGAACAACGTACTCAGCGCTTTCGGCATTCACGGCCCGAACTGGCTCCAGGACGAACACACCAGCAAACCGGCGCTCATCCTGATGGGGCTTTGGAGCGCGGGCGGCGGCATGATCATCTGGCTGGCGGGGCTGAAAGGAATCAACGCGGCGTACTATGAAGTCGCCGCGCTCGATGGCGCGAACGTGTGGCAGCAATTTCGCTCGATCACCCTCCCGCTGCTTACGCCATACATTTTCTTCAACCTGATCATGGGGCTAATCGCCACACTGCAAATCTTCACGCAAGCCTTCATCATGACGCAGGGCGGCCCGATCGATTCCACCCTGTTTTACGCGTACCACCTGTTCAATCAGGCGTTCCGTTTCCTGAACATGGGTTACGCCAGTGCGCTCGGCTGGCTGCTCTTCGTCGTGGTGTTTGCTTTGACGTTGCTGCAACTGCGGCTGGCGCGCAGGTGGGTGCATTACGAGGAGTAGTCATTCCGAGCGAAGTCGAGCAATCCCGCTGAAAACCTAAACCGCAGCCGCGACGGGATCCCTCGACTTCGCTGCGCTTCGCTCGGCGTGACATTGTTTTGCATTGCGCACGCGTGCATCACCCGTGCAGAATCAGCCTCCATTTCGATTAGAAATCATGCACCGCGAACGCCGGATCGAGGAAAGACGACGCCCAGAGCTAACGATTCGTGGATTGATCGTCGGCGTAATCATCACGCTCGTATTCACTGCCGCGAACGTGTACTTCGGGTTCAAAGCCGGACTGACGTTTTCCACGTCCATTCCTGCCGCCGTGATTTCCATGGCAATCCTGCGCGGATTCAAAGACGCGACCGTGCAGGAAAACAACATCGTACAAACCGTCGCCTCCGCGGCGGGCACCCTTTCGTCCATCATCTTCGTTTTACCGGGACTGATCATGATCGGGTGGTGGACCGGCTTTCCTTTCTGGATCTCGTTCCTCATCTGCGCGCTCGGCGGCATTCTCGGCGTGATGTACTCAATCCCGCTGCGTCGCGCGCTGGTCACGAATTCCGATTTGCCTTACCCGGAAGGCGTTGCCTGCGCTGAAGTACTCAAGGTCGGCAGCAGCGGCGATGTGACGGGCGGCTCGACCGTCGAGCACGGACGTGCAGGACTGCTCGCCGTCTTATGGGGATCGATCGTTTCCGCTGTTTTTGCGCTGATTGTCGCCACCCAGCTATTCGCCTCCGATGTTGCACAGACATTCCGATTCGGCAGGCGCGGCTCGGTCAGCGGCTACGATTTCTCGCTTTCGTTCGCGCTGCTCGCGATCGGTCACCTTTGCGGAATATCAGTCGGCATCGCCATGCTCATCGGTGCAATCATCGGCTGGGGCTGGGGCGTGCCCCATTACTCCGCGCTGACCGGCGACCTCACCACGGCAGCGGCTGGAATTGCGCAAGCCACGTGGAGTCACAAAGTGCGTTTCATTGGCGCCGGAACGATTGGCGTCGCAGCCATCTGGACGCTCGCCAAGTTGGTCAAGCCGGTCGTGGTCGGTCTCACCGGTGCCTTCGCCGCAAACCGCGCGCGCAAAGCGGGCAAAGCCCATACGCTTCCAATCACCGAGCGCGATATTCCCATCGGCATCGTTGGTCTGGTCACGCTCCTCTGCATGGTGCCGATCGCCTGGGTGCTCGGGTACTTCGCGAACACCAGCGGGCTCGGCGCGCATTTGCCTACGCTGATCATCGGCGGTGTGTTCTATGTACTTTTGATGAGCTTCTTCGTTTCCGCGGTGTGCGGGTACATGGCCGGGCTGATCGGTTCGTCGAACAGCCCGCTTTCCGGCATTGGCATTCTTGTCGTCATCGGCGCGGCGCTGCTGCTCGTGGTGGGCGTAAAGCCGCATGTCGGCCCAGATGCGGGCAAAGCGTTGATGGCGTTCGCGCTTTTCACCACCGCCGTCATTTTCAACGTCGCCGCAATCGCGAACAACAATTTGCAGGACCTGAAGACGGGTCAGCTGGTGGACGCGACTCCGTGGAAACAGCAGGTCGCGCTCATCATCGGAGTAATTGCCGGCGCGATTGTGATCCCGCCCGTACTCAATCTGGTAAACCAAGCCTACGGTTTTGTCGGTGCACCCAACGCCACGGCGCATTCACTTCCGGCGCCGCAGGCGGGGCTAATCTCGTCTCTCGCCCAGGGCGTTATCGCGGCGAACATCGACTGGAGTCTCATCAATATGGGCGCGCTGATTGGTGTCGCCATCATCATCGTGGATGAAATCCTCGCCCGCGCGACGCGTCACATGCGCGTCCCGCCACTGGCTGTCGGGCTCGGCATTTATCTGCCCACGGCCAGTACGCTCATGATCGTGGTCGGCGCGATTGCCGGCTGGTTTTATGAGCGCGCCGCAGATCGAAGCCGCAAACCGGAAGCGGCCAAACAGCTTGGTGTGCTGCTCGCCTCGGGACTCATCGTCGGCGAAAGCATCATCGGCGTGGTGATTTCCGCGATCGTCGTTTTCTCCGGGAAACCCACGCCGCTTTCACTCGTCGGCCCGCGGTTTGAGACGGATGCCGTCATCATCGGCGGCATCGCCTTCGCCGTCATCGGTTTCGTACTCTACCGTTGGGTGCTGCGAATGGCGACGGCGCGAGTCAGCTGACCGCTTCGTTGCGTTTCGGCAACGAGAAATCACGCCCAACAGGTGCCGCATCTTTACGCCGCCCTTCGCCCCTTGGCCCGGGCGCGGGTTCTTCTGTAGGCCAACCATTCCTGGTTGGCGCGGTGATGCTCGGCAACGAGGAATTGTCGCCCTACAGCTGCCGGCTCTGGTCATTGCTTCAATCTCGCGGCCAGTTCGCCTTTGCCTTCACTGCGGTAAACCGCAGCCAGGTTTTTCTCGGCCATCGTCATCATGGCTGAATTCGGCGGCGAACATGCGGTCGCTTCTTCACGAGCCTCAAGCGCGAACTTCTCCGCCTCGGGCGAGCGTTGCTGCGCAAGCAGACACTCGCTCACAGTCACCTTAATTTCAGTCACCCCCGCATGATCTCGTGCGGCAATGTAACTCGGCAAGACTTCGCGCAGGTTGTTTTCCGCCTCGGCGAATTTACCCTCGCGAGCGAGAATTTCGCCTAGATCGCGTTGCGCTGCCGCCGCTGCCGCAGGCGCTGCGGGAACAATGCGTCGAGCGATCTCCAGCTCACGCCGGGCGACCTTCTCTGCTTCCGCCCATCTTTGTTGCACCGCCAGCACAGCCGATTGCTGCTGGAGGTTGTACTCCATGTAGAAGTTATCTTCGCCCAGCGTTTGCCCGTAAATTTTTTCGCCTTCGCGAAGGTACTCGGTTGCCTGGGCGAAATTGCCTTTCGTGCGTTCGGCGAAACCGAGCACAGCAAGCGCGGCGCCCATTTCCCACCGAGGCTGGTCAGAGATTTGGTGAAATTGGGCGAGCGCATCTTTCAACATCGGCTCACCGCGGGGCACGTCGCCTGTCATCGCCAGCATGCCCCCGGTGTCCATCGTCGCCAGGGCGCGCACCGTCCGCCCGTGCTCATCAGTGGGGTTGCGCACCAGACGGAGCGCTTCGTCCGATAGAGCCGCGGCTTTCTTGGTATCGCCGCGAAAGAATGTGTTCACGCTGAGACAATCCAGCGCAAACGCGAGATCGGCGACATCGAACCCCTTCGCTTTCGTTTGTTGCTGCGCGCGGTACCATGTAACTGCCGGCCCGAAGAAACGCTCCGCTTCATCGAGTTTCAGCTCGCGGTACTTAATAAGCCCAAGCTCGATCATCGTGTTCGCCGCCTCGCTGCTTTTGATTTCACCCGATTGCCGGTCGCCAGCCAGTGCCGCCCGCAACTGCTTCTCCGCCTCGACGTAATTGCCTTGCGAAGCGTAGCTGCTGCCGATCGTGCGCAGTACTTCCGCGCGCACGTCTGGCTGATGCGCCAGCTCGCGCTCAACCTGTGGAGCGATCTGGCCGAGCATTTCATTTACCGTCACATCGCGCCGCTGAGCGACAGGCGAGACTGATGTGAAGCTCTGGTTTGAAAACGAGAGCATTCGTTGCAAAAACCGGCTGATCTCCTGTGCTTTGTTGCGCTCCTGTTGTGCCACGTCGCGCTGGCGGCGGGCGACGCCAGTTTCGTAAAGCGAAATGATTAGCGCACTAACGACTGAAAGTGCAACAACCAGAGCCGCTGCCGTCGCGACGCGATTGCGCGCGATGAATTTACCGGCGCGGTAGCGCAAGCTGTCCGGCCGCGCACGCACTGGGCGGCCGTCGAGATAACGCCCAAGGTCCTCGGAAAATTGCGCGACCGACGAATAGCGACGCTGCGCTTCCTGGTGCGTGGCTTTGTGAATGATCGTCACGAGATCGCCGAGCTTGCGACGCGGGGTTTCTGATGTCCCGTTCGGCTCCGCCACGACTTCGCGCAGCACGACCCCGAGGCTGTACACATCCGTGGCGGTGCTGATCATTTCGCCGCGGATTTGCTCCGGGCTGGCGTACTTCGGTGTCAGCACCTGCTGCTCGGCGATCGTTTGGCCGGACAGCTCTTCATCGCGCAACAATTTGGCGATGCCAAAGTCGAGCAGCTTCAACTCGCCCTCGCGTGTCACGAGCATGTTCGAGGGCTTAAGGTCGCGGTGCACGACGAGGCGCTGATGGGCATAACTCACCGCGGCGCTGACGTGGCGGAATAGCTCGAGCCGCTCGCGCGTGGTGAGCCCGCGCTGCGCGCAGTACTCGCTGATGATTTCCCCCTCGACGTACTCCATCACGAAGTACGACAACCCCTCCTCCGTTGTCCCGGCATCGAGCAAACGCGCGATGTTCGGATGCTCCAGCGACGCGAGAATCTCGCGTTCGCGCCGGAAACGCTGCTGGATCGCGTCCGTGTCCAGCCCGCGCTTGATCAACTTAATGGCGACGCGCTTGTGGAATTGCTTGTCGGCGCGTTCCGCTAGATAAACGACGCCAAGCCCCCCGCGGCCGATCTCGCGAATCGTCTGATATGCGCCGAAGCGCCGCCCCTCGAACTCGCTCGCGGCGAACACATGCGGCGCGATCGTCGCCACTGGCTTCGTCATGAATTCGCCGGCCTGCATATCGGCGTCGAGCAGTGATTCGAGTTCGGCGCGCAAGCTCGCGTCGCCTGCGCAAAGCTCATCCAGCCGGGCGCCACGTTTCTCCTCGGGCAAATCGGCGATCTCCTCGAAAACCGCTTTGATCCGGGTCCAGCGATCCGGGTCGAGTGAGCCGCGCATCAATGATGGCCCAGGTTTGTCAGTTTGCCGGCGACAACGGCTCTGCCCGTTTCATTGGAAAACTCGACCAGCCGCTGTTCGGCTAATTTCGTGCGGGGATTGTCCGCGCCCTGGCTATGGCGCAAGCCTTCGTAGCTCGCGACCAGCAGCGGCTCCGCCTCGCCGTATCGTTTTTGTAGCGTGAGAAATTCGCCTAGCGCCCCTTGTGCCAGTGCGACCCAGAAATGCTCGTGCGGCAGCGTTGTTTCCCGGAGTATTAACGCGTCGCGCAAGAGCTTCTCGCCTTCAGCCACGTTCCCCGTTCTCGCCAGGCTGAGCCCCTCAATGTCGAGCGCCGTCGGGTAATTGTCGTAGTGGCTGCCAAAGTTCTGCTGGTAAATCGTTGACGCTTCACGGCTCGTGCGCAGCGCGTCTTCGTAGCGTCCTTGGGCGTAAAACGACGCCGCCTGATTGCGCAAGTTATCGCCGAGCCATAGTGACGTGGGCGCCACAAGGTCGCGCAACATCCCTTCGGCTCGGCGCAACGCCGCGTCAGCCGCAGCGTACTCGCCGTTTTCGGTCAGCAATCCGCCGAGTACAGTCAGCGCAAACGCCGTTTCATCTGCGTTGCTATCGAGCTGTTCCTTTTCGCGCACGGCTTCGCGCGCGGTACTCAGCGCTTCGGCAAACTTCCCTTCGTCCTGAAGCGTCAATGCCAGAGTACTGCGCGTCGTGGCGAGCTGGTGATGAAACGGCGCTTGTGTGACCGTTTTGACCGACAAGCTCTGCCGAAACAACCGTTCGGCTTCTGCCGAGTCGCCCTGAGTACGGCGCAAATAGGCAAAGTTATTCAACGCTTCAGCGTAATCTTCTGGCTCAACCTGGTTTTTGACACATTCCGCGCGCAGCTTCGGAATCACATTGCGAAACGCTGCTTCCGATTCCGTCAACTTGCCCTGAATGAAAAGCATGCCCGCCCGGTCAGCGGCCGCGAGAATTCGTTTCGGATGATTTGCGGGATAAAGTCGCTCTGCCATGGCAATCCACCTCTGCAAGTGCTGGTCTGCACGCGCGGCTTTGCCGTCTGCCGCATAGGCGCCTCCGATGACGCGTTCGAGATCGGCCCGCACCTCCGGCTCGTTGGCGAATTCATTTCCGTCAAGCCGCTTCGACGCCGAATCCAGCACCTCGCTCAGCGAGTTCGGCTGACCATGATGCAGTCGCCTGTTCAACGCCGGCGCGGCATCCGCCAGTGTTTCGGCAAGGAAGGAATTCACGCGCTGCGTTCTTTGCTTCTCCCGCTGCGCCAGGCGCGCTTCGCGTTCCGTCGCGATCAACCCAGCGACGAGGCTGAGGCCAACCAGCAACGTCGCCGCCACGGCAAAACGGTGCCGCCGAATGAACTTGGCCGCTCGATAGCTGAACGCGTCGCCGCGCGCGAGTACAGGAAGTCCGCGCTGGTAACGCTCAATTTCGTCCGCCAGTTGCCGCGCGGACGAATAGCGGCGTTTCGGCTCCTCTTGGAGAGCTTTCGCGACAATATTGTCGAGATCCCCGCGAAGCGATTTCGAATTTGCCGCGACCGCGCTTGCCCTGACAAAGTCGCCGTGCGCCCCGCGCTTCGGTTTTTCACCCGTGAGCAGCTCGTGCAGCACAACGCCGAGCGCGTAAACGTCGCTTGCGGTAGTGATCGCTCCGCCGTGCAATTGCTCCGGGCTGGCGTACTCAGGCGTGAGCGGGCGCTGCTCGACCACCGTCTGGTCCCGAAGTTCGGCTTCATCTCCGAGCAGCTTTGCGATTCCAAAATCGAGCAGCTTTGGCTCGCCGTTCGCGTTCACCAGAATGTTCGACGGCTTTAGATCGCGATGGATTACGAGGTGTGTGTGCGCGTAACTCACCGCGTCGCACACGGTGCGAAAAAGCGTCAGGCGTTGTTGAATGTCGAGCTGGTGAGTAGCGCAGTACTCGGTGATGATTTCGCCCTGCACGTACTCCATCACAAAGTACGACAGGCCGTCTTGCGTCGTCCCGGCATCGAGCAGGCGCGCGATGTTCGGATGCTCGAGCGATGCGAGAATCTCGCGTTCGCGCCGGAAACGTTGCTGAATCGCGTCCGTATCAAGCCCGCGCTTGATCAGCTTAATGGCAACGCGTTTGTGAAATTGCTCGTCAGCGCGCTCGGCAAGATAAACGACGCCCAGCCCGCCGCGGCCGAGCTCGCCCGCTATTTCGTAGGCGCCGAGGCGATGTCCTTCCCACTCGCTCCCGGCGAGTAATCGCCGCGGTACTTTTCCGGCCGGCACGGCCATGAACCCACTCGACGTCGCATCGGACGCGAGGAGCGATTCCACTTCAGCGCGGAGAGTTTCGTTACAACCGCAGAGTTGATCGAGCCGCGTGGGGCGTTCGTTCGCGGGAAGGTCCGCCGTCTCGACGAAGATTTCCTTGGCTCGCAGCCAATCCTCAGGCGCAAGCGCCATGTGGCTCTCCGAAAATTTCGCGGCGCAGCCATGCGCGCGCGACACGCCACTCGCGCTTGATGGTGCGCGGCGAGATGTCGAGTACATGCGCAGTTTCCGCGACGGTAAGGCCGCCGAAGAAACGCAGCTCGACGATTTGCGACTGCCGCGGATCGATCGCCGCCAGATCGCGCAACGCGTCATCCAGCGCCACCAAGTCAATGCTCTCCTCGCCGGCAAGCTCCATCTGGTCCTCAAGCACCAGTGTTTCGGCCGTGCCGCCGCGTTTCAGTGAGCGATGCGCGCGCGCATAATCCACCAGTACACGGCGCATGACTTGGGCCGCTACGCCGAGAAAATGCGCCCGGTTCTGCCAGCTCACGCGCGTTTCATCTACCAGCCGCACGTAGGCTTCGTGTACCAGCGCGGTCGCCTGGAGAGTGTGCCCGGCCCGCTCGCGTTCCAGATAGCGCCGTGCGATCGCTCTCAGCTCATCGTAAACAATCGCCGCAAGCTGCTCCGGCTGCGGCGTTCCCGCTAAGAGCAACTGGGTGACATTTTCCTGGGCGCTGGGGGAAATCATCTTGAGTACACGCCGAGCTTGGGATTCTACGTTCCACACGGCAATTTTGGCAATCGAAAACCGGCACTCCGGCTCCAGGTGCGTCTTAGCATGCGTCGCTTCCGCAGCGAAAAAGCACGAGATTCGCAGACTTCCTCTCTTCTAAGCCTCTCACCTCCCACGTTTCGCCTTTCAACGTCCAGCTTTTCAGCATTCAAAAAAACTCTGGCCCACTTCTCGGCGCAATCTCGCTTTGTACTCATGAACAGACACCATGCCTAAGAGCGGGCGTGCGCTGGGCTGGCGTGCGCCCGCGACGGAGGCCATACAACCTATGAAACTACTCCCACTACTTATCCTCTCCGCCGCAGTGTACACATTGTCTGCGCGCGGAGACACATTCACCCTCGATCCCACGGCTAGCACTCTCACCGTCAGCGGCAACAACATCTACGTCGGGATGTTCGCCCCGCAGGGAGCAAATAGCCTGACGACCAGCTACTCTGGAACGATCGATGCGACCGTCACCGCCAACTCGATCACCTTCAATTCGGCTGCGCTCGCTGCCGCTGTCAGCGGAAACTGGCAACCGGCGGCGGGCGGCGCTGCCGGCTCTGCGCCGGCTGATTACGGCATCACGTTCGCACCACCCTATACCGGTCTGGCATATGCTGCCATCCGCAATCTCGTGCTCGATCTAAGTTCAAATGCGATTCCGACAACCGCTGGCTCGTTCGACTCAACCCAAATTTCAATCGCCGCAAGTTCCGGCACGACCGATTACACCGGGCCGCTCGGCAGTGGCAGCATCGATCTGACGAAGCTCGGCAGCGGACCGAACGGCGCCATGCCGGGAATTTTGACGATGGTCGGCGGAATCGAGACGCTGACGATTCCCATCTCTTTTTCGGAAACCCTTTCAGTTGTTGGGCCAAACGACACGACTGCGACGTTCACCGGCACCATGGTCGCCACCGAGATGCTGCCCGTGCCGGAGCCAGGTAGCTGGGTGCTGATGCTCGGCGGCCTCGGAGCGCTGCTGCTGTTTCAGCGCACTCGCTTTCGTCGCGTTTTCGTGAAGGATTCGCTTCTTCTGTAGGCCGACCATTCCTGGTTGGCGGATTACGGTTCGGCAACGAGGAATCGTCGCCCTCCAGATATCTTTCTCATGTCTGGCTCGAATGGAAATAAACTCAAAACTTTCACTCATTGCAGCGCCACGAAGTCCGTGCCGCTGCGGCGCCAGCTTTTCAGTTTTTCAGTTTTTTGAATTTTGCTTGGCCCCGTTTGGCCCGCCTTTCCGCGTTACTCCGGTGACCACGTGTCATGCCTTGCCCAAGCGCGCCGCTCCGGAACGGCGGGGCACAGTTGCCAAGACAAACGTAAATTAAATATGAGAAGCATTGATTCTCAATCTTCGAAAAAAGAGGATTACGGCCATCGTACTCTTCCGTTCTCTGTTTCAGCTTCAGCGGTTCTTGTGGTAGTCGCGCTGCTGGCAATCGCTTCGGCCGTTCACGCGCAGACTTGGAATGGCGGCACCGGCAACTGGGGCACGGCGAGTAACTGGACGCCGAACACCGTTCCAAACAGCAGCAGCGCCGTCGTCGAAATCGACGGCAAACCCACGGTGACTTCGGTGGTCAATGTGAATGGGGTCTTCACTGTCGGGACACTGACGGTCGATAGCGGCGACACATTGAACCTGGGACCGTCGCCCGGTGGGAATCTGACGATCGACACAAAACTAAACAACGCTGGCAGCATCCTGCTGAATACACCCAACAATCAGACGTTAACTATTAACAACAGCAACATGGCCAACAGTGGCTCGATTACTATCGCGGACGCGCCGCCCACATCGAACGTTGGCAATGCTCTTATTGCGAATGGGAACGTGACGCTAAGCGGAGGAGGTACGATCTCGTTAGCCGGAACTGTTAACGATCCTTATTACAGCAGACTCGATTTTCGTAATGCACCCGCAATTGAGGTAGCCACGTTCATCAACCAAAACAACACCATACAAGGTTCAGGTGTGATTGCTGTAAACTCCGTCTTCACGAATGACGCCGCTGGTGTCGTAAATGCGAACAAGAGCGGCTACCAGCTAATCATCTACCCGACCGGCAGCAACAGTCTTGTCAACATGGGGACGATGGAAGCTTCGAACGGGGGTAGCTTGGTAATCCGAGGAGATACCCAGCAGAACGTGAATAATGCAGGTGGCACGTTCCAGGCACTGAACGCTTCGCAGGTGATCTTGGATAATACAGTAGTGACTGGAGGCACGTTGCAAACCAGCGGCACGGGAACTATTCGGCTTCAGGTCACAGCTCTCGATAACGTAACCAACACCGGAAGCGTGGTTGTGGAACTTGGTGCGCCGAACCTCTCGGGCGAAGGATCGACGCTGTATGATACAATCACAAACAGCGGCTCAATTTCGATCGGCTCGACTGGCCGGTTGTATTCGCAAGGTGCGACGCTGGATGGCAGCGGGACCGTGTCGCTCACGGACAACGCGGCATTATTGCAAGGCACGCTGACGAACCTCAACAACACCATTCAAGGTTTCGGCACGATCAATCAGGCGACACTAACCAATGGCTCGGCGGGCGTGATTGACGCAAACAGTTCGGGGAACACGCTAATAATTGCGCCAAGCTCCAGCAGCACCGGTTTCACCAACAACGGCCTGACCCGCGCTTCGAATGGCGGCATCCTTTCGATCACGAACAGCGGGCCGACGACGAACAACGGCACCTTTCTCGCCACCGGCGGCGGGACGATCAACATAGCATCCGGCGCGCTCACGAATTACTCGAGTACAACGCAGACGTTGACCGGCGGCACGTATAACGTGGAGGCCAATTCGACCTTGTCGCTCGGCGGGGGCAGCATCGTTACCAACGACGCGAACGTGTCGCTCAGCGGCGCGAACAGCACCTTTAACGAGATCAACGCGCTGGCCAACAACCAGGGCAGCTTCGCCATTTCCAATGGCCGAAACTTCACGACTGCTGGCGCGCTCTCGAACTCAGGCACAGTAGCGATCGGCTCGGGGACAACGCTCACAGTCAGCGGCGGCAATACCTTCACGCAATCAAGCACAGGCACACTCACCGGCGCAGGCACGTTGAGCGCGGCGAACAGCACAATCGATGGCACCGTTGCGCCCGGTGACAACGGGCCCGGCACACTCCACGTCACTGGCAACTTCAGCCTCCTCTCGAGCGCGCATCTCTCTTTCGAACTGGGCACGCCGGTGGTCGGGCCTAACGATCAGATTGATGTCACCGGTAATCTCACGCTCGCCGGCACGCTCGATGTCAAGGCCCTTGCCGGCTTTGGGCCCGGTACTTACGACCTCATTAACTACACCGGCACATTGAACAACAACGGCCTGAGCATCGGGATGTTCCCCGCCGGCTACACGGGCACGATCATCACCACCGTTCCCGGCCAGGTGGACCTGCTCGTCACGCCAGCAGTCGTTCCTGAGCAAGGGACGTGGGCGCTGATGTTGGGCGGCATCGGCGTGCTCGCCGCCTTCCACCGCAGGCGTACTCGCAAGATTTAGACAGCAATCATCCGGGGTTCTGGCTCTAGGACAGTTGGTGTTAACCGGCTCCCGCGCCGGTTCGGGCATGGTACTAAGCACGGTAAATACCGTTGGACGCACAAAGGCCTGATATACTCCCAAAGTAGTATTCGCGGCGCCGTTACACGACACGATCACGGCTAAATCGGTCAACGATCAGGTTTGATGATCGACGCATCATGTTTGATCCCTCGACCATCATGTTTGATCCCTCGACCATCATGTTTGATCCCTCGACCATCATGTTTGATCCCTCGAGTATCATGTTTGATCCCTCGAGTATCATGTTTGATCCCTCGAGCATCATGTTTGATCCCTCGGGCATCATGTTTGATCCCTGGAGCATCATGTTTGATCCCTCGAGCATCATGTTTGATCCTCCGAGCATCATGTTGGATCCTCCGAGCATCATGTTGGATCCTCCGAGCATCATGTTGGATCCTCCGAGCATCATGTTGGATCCTCCGAGTATCATGTTGAATCGCTGGAGTATCATGTTGGATCCCTCGAGCATCAGGTTGAATCCGCCTTTCATCAGCTTGGATGAGCCTAGGCGTGAATCAGAATGCCAGTCGTCTTACGCGCAGAGAACGGTAGCGAATTACGGCTCTCTTGATTCAACAGCAATCAGTTTACCGGGAATTTCAACGCTTGCGCGACGAAGTCCTGTGACTTTAAACCCGAATGGCACCCCCTTCAGTCACCCTGAGCGGCGTAACAAGCGATCCATCAGCGGGGCCATGGGCGTGCTCATGGGCGCCGGGACCGGTCGTACTTCGGTAAGCTCGGCCGACATCTCGTTTGTCAAAGCGCACTCGGGCATCGCTGCCCAGCCGCGTAATATCGGGAGCATCCGCGCCGATGTGACCGCCGATGGGGTAGTCAACAGCGCCGACATTTCCCTAACCAAAAGCAAGAGCGGAACGGCAATTACCGGCGGGACAAAGACGCTTCACAGATCCCCTGAATCAATCGGGTAAATTCGCCTGATTCGCGGGGCAAAAAAAACGAAAAAACTTTGGCCCGGTTTTCATGCCGTTCTCGCGTTAGCCGTACAAACACCCGAATTCCGTACCGGAGGCAAAAGAAACCATGAAGACAATGCAGCAGTTACCCAAACCGCCATTCCACTCGACAGAACGGACGGTTATCCCGCTTGAGCCGATGCCGATCGCCAGATCGACGAAAGCCGCTCGACGGAAGCGACTACTTCTTGCGTTAGGCGTTAGTCTGCTGCTCGCAGGAACTTTGCAGGCTCAAAGTTATACCTATGTCGGCCCAAACGGAGGAAACTGGAGCAACGCCGCGTATTGGAGTCCGGCCGGAATCCCAAACAGCACTACCGCGGATGTGACGATTCAGCAGCAGGGTCAGGGTATCCTCCTTCCGGCCCTAAGCTCGATATTACCGTCCAGCTCCACAACCTAACGCTGACAAACCAGGCCGTCATCACCGCATCGGCAACCCAGCCATACAATAATCTCACAGTACTCGGCGAGACGACGGATGATTATACGCATGTCGGAGGCGTGATAAGCAATTCGGGAGGAGTCTTTTCTCTCGGCTTTTTCGTGAATGATCCAGACTGCCCCTGCTGGCTCGACCTTCCCATGGCGGTGAGTAATGGAGGAGTCACTCAGTGGAGCGGCGCTGATTTGTACCGCATAAGCAATTATCTTTACATGTCGGGTCCGAACTCCCGGCTCCAGCGGCAGGAGGACGGGTTCAACGCCTTAACGCACCTGTCGGAAACCCTCGGCACGCTTGTGTTCGTCAACGGCTACAACTTCACGACGGTGAATGACATTCCACCAGGCGGCGGAGCGGGCAGTGACGGAAGCTTTGGAGTCAACGGCTATAGCGGCCTTCTTCAGATAGGACAAGCAAGCGACACGAACCCGACGACCTTCACAGTCGTTGGTAATCTCACCAACTTCGACGCAAGCACGAAGACCCTAAACGGCAATTACATAATCGATGGGAGAGGTAGGACGGCGACGCTGCGTTTCAGCAATGCGAACGTTCAGGTGCTGAACAACGCCAATCTGGCTCTTTACGGCGACTGGCACATCACTGATCTCAATGGCAACGATGCGATGGGGACGCTTGCGACGGTGCAAAATGGCTCGCAGTTCTCCTCGCCCAATGGTCAGACAATCACGCCGAATGGCGGCACGTTTCTCAACGATAGTTCGAGCCACATCATTCTGAACGACGCCCACGTCACGATCAACGGCAACTACCATCTCACCAACAACGGCCAGCTAACGGTCTCGCATCCGAGCAGCGGCAGCACCACTTCCAATTTATATCTCGGCGGTGCGTTAACCGCAGACCACGGAGCGAAGATGGACATGGGCGGCCAGCCAGGCGTGAACACCGATTACACCGGCACCGTTCTTACGGTTCAAAACGGTATCGTTTACAGCAATAGTGCCGCACTCACCGGTGTCGGGACCCGTCTACGCGCAACTCTCTTTTATCAGTGGTTCAGTACTTCAGCCCGGCGAAACGGGCGCCGCGCCCACAACGCAGAGTGTTGCGAAGGCGAAGAGCACGCCTCGCAAATCCGCGGCGGGCGTGGCGGCTGCGACTACCACTAACTCCGCCGGCGAGCTCATTGTTCAAGGCGCGCTCTCGCTCGATAACACCGCAACGACGCGAATCTTCATCGGCGGCACCACGGCCGGCAGCGGCTTTTCGCAGATTGCGCAACATGGGACATCGAGTGTCGCGCTAAACGGCACGCTTGACGTCTCCTTCACTAACGGCTTCCAGAATACCATCCGAAACTCCGACACCTTCAACATCCTCACGTCCAATAACACGGTTACCGGCGCGTTCTCGAACGTCGCGAGCGGTAATCGCGTGACGACATCCGACGGGATTGGGAGTTTCCTCGTTACGTACGCCGGCCAGAAGACGGTCATACTGAGCGATTTTCTACCGTCCGTTAGCGTCTCCAGCGTCGTCTCCCGTCAAAGCCCGAAGAACGTGAACCTGGACATCCCGCTCAATCTCACGGGCAACTACACAATTGAATGCCGCAGGGGCGGCCCAGCGCCCGGCGGAACTTACCAGGTGGTGTTTACCTTTGCTTACCCGCTCACGAACGCGCCCGCCACCAGCGCAACCGGCACATACACCAGTACCGCCAGCAGCTTCGGCGCTGATCAGACGACTTGGGTGGTAAATCTAGCGGGCGTGACAAATGAGCAGGTGCTCGGCATCACGCTCAGCAACGTAAACGATACGCAGAACGAGCACAGCGATTCCATCGCGGTGCAAATGGGAATTCTCATCGGCGATGCCACCGGTGGGCGGGACGCCAACGGCAACCCTGTAGTCAGTTCAGCCGATGTCTCCTTTGTCAAGGCGCACTCGGGCAAAGCCGCAACACCGGGCGATCTCGGCACCATCCGCGCCGATGTCACCGCCGACGGGGTGGTCAACAGCGCCGACGTTTCGCTGACGAAGAGCAAGAGCGGAACCGGAATCACCAGCGGGACGGGCGCGCCGGTGCATCGGTAAAGAACTCGCGGCGGAGCAATTAGCAGTTTTGTTTAACGCCCCGAGGTCGCTAGAGAGCCCCAGTTCGCGGAATCCCTTCTCCGAACTTTGTCACTCTTACCTTCCCACTGTCAGCGTTTCAGGATTTCAGCCTTTCAGTTGTTGAGCCTTTCAGCGTTTCAGTTTTTCACTTTTTTAAAAAATGTTGGCCCCGTTTGGCCGCACATCTCGCGTCCGCTTTATGAAGCATCAATCCCTGTACCGGAGACAAAAAGACCAAACCATGAAAACGATCCAGCTACTATTCGCTCGCAAATCATCTCTATTTCGGACCGCCCTCGCTCTTCCCGTGGCATTGGTACTCGCCTGCGCTGCTCACGGCGCGACCATCACCGTGCAAAGTACCGCTGATTCCGGCGGCACATGTCCCGGCTCGAATTGCACGCTGCGACAGGCGATGGCGGTGGCAAACAGCGGCGATACCATCAACTTTAGCTTCTCGCCTTCCGATCCGGGTTGCAGGGGTGGCGGGCTCGTCTGCACCATCACGCTCACCACTGGCGAGATTTCGCTCGATAATAAGAGCCTCACCATCCAAGGACCCGCGGCGAGCGCAGTGACCGTCAGTGGCGATAACAACTCGCGCATTTTCCACGTGGGCGAAAACTCGGGCGGTCCAGGGTCGACTTTCACAGTTTCGAACCTGACGCTCACGCACGGCAACTCAGCGACCGCCAGCGATAATCATGAGGGAGGCGCAATTAAACAAACTGCCTATTACAACGTCATCCTCAATAATTGCGTGTTGACGAATAACAGCGCGGCGGGCCCGGGCGGCGCAATCGCCAATATTTTCTCGGGGACGCAGATCAACAATTGCGTGATCTCGAATAACCAGGGCAGCAGCGGCGGCGGAATCTATGCCAACAGCGGCCTCACAATTACCAACAGCACCATCTCCGGCAATCAAACAACGGATCCTACTTACGGGGACGGCGGCGGTATCTTATCTGAATCGACAGCGACCATCAGCAATAGTACTATCTCGGGGAATACTTGCGGCGCCGGCGGACCCGGCGGGATCGACGCGAACAATGGCAGTTCGATCCTGACACTTACCAATTCGACTGTCTCCGGCAACCAAAGCAACAAGGGCACCGGTGGAATCAATGTGGGAGGTAGCGGCGCGCTGATCAGCGGCTGCACCATTGCAAACAACACCGGCACCAAAACGGCGTTGAGCGGAGGCGGCAATTCTCCTGGAGGTGTCTACACCGGGAATACCACCAACTTCCCAACCATCCAGAACACCATCATCGCCAAGAATAGCACCGTCAGCGACCCTGGTAGCTACTCGGATGTCTCCGGCACGTTCATATCCAACGGTTACAACTTCATCGGCGACGCGGACGGCTCGACCAGCTTCAACCAGAGTACCGACCAGACCGGAACGACATCGAGTCCGAAGGATCCGCTGCTCGGCGCGTTGCAAGACAATGGCGGCACAACGACTTTGCGGGACGGTACTCACCTATTTACCATGGCACTCTCTTCCACCAGTGCGTGCGTGGACAAGGGGAATAGCTTCGGCCTGACGACCGATGAGCGCGGCTACAAGCGGCCGGTCGTGGTGACTTCGGGAACCCATCCCGGCGACGGCGCGGACATCGGCGCGTATGAGCTGCAAATCCCGGTCACCGTCAGCTCGGTTGTCTCACGCAAAAACCCGAATGGGGTGAGCCTCGATATCCCGCTCTCGTTGACCAGCACGGTGATTGAATGCCGCAGGGGCGGCGGTACTCAGGCTTACGAAGTGGTGTTTACCTTCGCCAACGCGCTCACAGATGTGCCCGGCGTTACCGTGCAGGGAACCTATAGCAGCTCCGTCCCTAGCTCTCCCAATCCGAGTACTCTCGTCGTGGACCTCACCGGCGTAGCAAACGAGCAGGATCTCACCATTACGCTCACGAACGTGACGGATAGCGCGGGTGAAGAGAGCGATTCCATCAGCGTGACCATGGGCGTGCTCATCGGCGCTGCGATCGGTCGCTCGCCGGTCAGCTCGGCCGACATCTCGTTTGTCAAAGCGCACTCGGGCATGGCTGCTCAGCCGGGAAACATCGGGAGCATCCGTGCCGACGTCACCGCCGACGGGGTGGTCAACAGCGCCGACATTTCGCTGACGAAGAGCCAGAGCGGAGCCGGAATTACCACCGGGACAGGGGCGCCGGTGCGTCGGTAAAGAACTCTCGGTCCAGCAACAAGAAATTGTATTTACCGCACACGGCCTCCCGCTGCTGCAGAAGCCGAGGTCGCGGAGTTCGCGATACACCTTAGCGAGCGTGAAAAATTCCTACATCTTCCGTCACATGGGCAACGGCGTTGCGTTGGGGAAAAAATTAAAGAAATTCGATGCGCCCGTACGGCGGCGGTTTCGGGAACGAACTCCCAGGTATCGTCCATGAAGCCGGCGTGATTTTGTCCTCCGAAGAGGATGATGTGGCCTAACGAATCCCGCTCACCGTGCAGCGCGTTCGCTTTCGCCACACTTAGGAAAGAGTTAGATCAGGAACCCAGGAAAAGAGGTCTGAATTCCTCGCTTTCTGGCTACGGAATTTCTTCCTGCGTTCGTCATTGTTTGCAGCGCTGGCGCATCGGACCGACGCGAAGAGCGGAATGGGTGCGCCGTGGTCGCCTTCCAGCGTAGCGGGGGCCGTCGCCGTACTCAGGCAAAACAGTTGAATTAGGAAGGCAGGAATGAAGGTCTGCACTGGCTGCATTCAGCATTTCCGCGTTCCGCTTTTCAGCTTTTTGAAATTTCGTCTGGCCCCGTTTACCGGCCGTTTGCGCGTTTGTACTTAGAGGTGAAATGTCATGTCTAAGTACCGACTTGTTGCGAGTCTATCGTTCGTTTTTTACCTGACGCTCCCGCTTTTTGCGGCAACCGATACCTGGACCGGGGCGGGTAATGGCAACTGGAGCGACCCGAACGACTGGAGCAATGGCGTTCCTGGCTCGTACTCTTACCCCTACCTGATTTTCGACGCGACCGGCTCACAAGCACATGGGAGCTACGTTGACGGTACCTTCTCGGCGGAGACGCTTACCTTCGCCAGCGGTGCGCCAGCCTACACGATCACGATAGACGCAATCGGCACGCTTAATATCGGCACAGGAATCGTCAATAACTCCAGCCAGACGCAAACATTCGCAGTGAATGGTCAGATGGCGTTCCTTGCCGGCGCATCGGCCGGCAATGCGATGCTGAACACGTTGAGCGGCACTGGAAGCACTGGCGGCACAGTGGGTTTCTACGGCAACTCTTTTGGCAACGCCACCGCGGCGAATGCCACTATCACGAACCAGGGGACAAGCGTGAGCGGAGATAGCGGCGGCACCACGACTTTCAACCAAGGCGCGACCGCAGGGAACGCCACGATCACGAGTAATGGGACAGGTCTTGGCGCGGGCTCAGGAAGCACGACATTCCAAGACAATTCCACCGCTGGAAACGCGACCCTCATCAACAACGGCGGTATAACGAATTTCGAAAGCGCCTCGACGGCGGCGAACGCCCACATCACCAACAATGCCGGCGGCTATACCATATTCAGCGGTACCTCAAGCGCGGCGTCAGCCACGATCAGCGGAGCTGGCGACACGCTTTTCGGCGGCAATTCCACCGCAGGTACTGCCACGATCAACGGCAGCGCAGGCAGCTATATCGAGTTCACCGCTGGTGCCAGTGCCGCCAGCGCGAACATTACTGCAACTGGCACCGGCGCGAGTATCAACTTCCACAATGGCGGAACCGCTGGGAATGCAACTCTCACGGCAAACAGCGGCGCCACGATGATGTTCGCCAATGGCACTGACGGCGGTACCGCTCGGGCCCTCGTCAACGCCGGCGCCACTTTCGACGTCAGTTACCAATCTCCCAGCATGAGCATCGGCTCGATCGAAGGGGCCGGAACGTTCGAGCTCGGCGGCACGCAGCTCACCGTGGGCAGCAACAACCTGAGTACCACGGTTTCCGGCGTTATCCAGGATCAGGGATCTAATACATTCGCTGCGGGCGGCAGCATCGTGAAAGTCGGCACTGGCACGCTGACCTTGAGCGGAAACAACACCTACACCGGCGGCACCATTGTCAATGTGGGCGGTCTTCAGGTAGGCGACGGCACCCATCCGGCAGCGCTGGTTGCCGGAACGGTGACCGACAGCAATGGAAGCACGTTCACTTACCCCGGCATCAACGCGATCACGCTCAACAACAATGCCACCGTTAATGTCATGGCGAACGCAACTGTGACCGGCGGCCACGGTGGCGCTGTCTATAACACAACGCAAGGTGGCGTCGGCGGAACGGCAGTCGTGGTAACCGGCGCGGGCGCGTTGACGAACCATGGCACGCTCGTTGGCGGCACCGGCGGCGCTTCCGACAGCGGCCCAGATATCGGAACGGTGTATGGTCCCGGCGGTGTAGCGGTGGACTTTAAGCAGAGCAACACCTTCACCAACGCAGGCACAATCACCGGCGGCACGGGCGGGGGCAATGGAGGCACTGGCGTACTGATGGAAGCTGGCGGTTCGCTCACCAACGCCGGCACGATCAACGGCGGCACGGGTGGGACTGGCACTGCGTTCGCTCCAAACGGCGGCACAGCAGTCTCGCTTACCGCCGGCGGTTCAGTGATCAATTCGGGGACGATCGCGGGCGGAGGCTCCGCCGCAGGCGGGGCGAGCGGCAGTGGCGTAATGATCAGCGGCGGGTCCGGTACATTGGAGAACGACAAAGGCGGCTCGATTCAGGGCGGCGTCTCCATGGGCAACTACGCCAACAACGTGACCCTCCAGATCGGTAGCTCGATTACTGGCGACCTCAACATGGGTAACAGTACCGCATCCGCTCTTACCCTCACCGATAATGGCACCGGCGGCAGCCAGACGTACTCGAGCGCCGTTACGGGAATGACGACGTTCAACGGCGCGCTCACCAAAAGCGGTCGCGGTACGTGGAATATCGACCAGGCGATGAGCTACAGCGGCGGCACTACGATCGCCGGCGGCACCCTCATCTCTTCCCACGACGGCGCACTTGGCACTGGTAACGTGAGCCTGCTTTCCGGTAACAACATCCAACTGACACTGCAAGGCGGCGTGACAAATCAGTACATCGCCAGCACTGCATCGCTCTCCTTTAACACGAACAACAAAATCAACCTCAACTATGTAGGAGCCGACCAGATCGCCGCGCTCATTCTCAACGGGCAATCTTTAGGACCGGGCATTTATAACAGCATCGATTTACCCGGCGAACTCACCGGCACGGGCGACCTGCTCGTCGTGCCGGAGCCATCCACCTGGGCGCTGATGCTTGGCGGCATCGGCGTACTGATCGCTTTTCAGCGCGCTCGCGTTCGCCGCGGTTTAGGAAAGCACTAGAAAAGATCTGAATTAGGAAACCAGGAACCCAGGAAAAGAGTTTGGAATTCCTGGCTTTCTGGCTTCGGAATTGCGTCCTGCTTTCCTGCCTTCGTTATTCTTTTCTGCGCTGGCGCATCTGAGCTTCGCCGCTTCAGCTCTTCAAAAGAAGTTTGGCCCCGTTTACCGGCCGTTTTCGCGTTCGTACTTAGAGGTGAAATGTCATGTCTAAGTACCGACTTGCTGCGGGTCTCTCGTTCGTCTTTTCCGTGTGCGCTCGTGCTCGGCGGCATCGGCATACCGATTGCTTTTGCACGCGGGCGCGCGGCCAGAAACTCGAGAGTGAGATGAAACAGCTCTCAGGATTACTTGTTCGCCGGGGAGCGGGCATCATTGCCGCCCTGGCGTTGGCGCCTGCTCTTCACGCGCAGGATCTCACAGTCGATAGCACGAACGGCAACAGCCCCTACACAGTTACCGCCGATGCCACCTACAATTATGGCTACATCGGCAACACCAGCACCGGAGAACTCGACCAGTCGGCTTTTACGTTAAGCTTCTACGACAACGTTTATGTCGGCTACGGCACCGGTAGCACTGGCACTTACAATCTCAGTGGCACCGGAAATCTTACGGCCAACTCGTACTTGTACGTCGGCTACAGTGGCACTGGCGTGTTTAATCAGACCGGCGGGACGAACACGGTCTCGTATGGATTGGACATCGGATACAATAAGCTCGGTCAAGGCACCTACACCTTAAGCGGAGGTACGCTGGATTGCGACTATGCAACGTATGGCGAGATAATTGGCGATAGTGGGACTGGCACAATCATCCAGAACGGCGGCGCAAATTCAACGCTCAACTCGTTCGTAATCGGCAATAGTATAGGTGGCAGCGGCAGTTACACCTTAAACAGCGGCACACTGAGCGCGTCCAGCTATTCGGGCGAATATATCGGCGAAAGCGGCACCGGCGTTTTCACCCAGAACGGCGGGACCAACACTGCTGGCAGTGGCTCAAACGAACAGTACGGAATCTCGTTAGGCGATCAGACCGGCAGCAGCGGCACCTACAATCTCAACGGCGGCACGCTGCTGACCTCTTCGGTGTACGGATATAGCGGCACATCGACATTCAACTTCAACGGCGGCACGCTCAAGGCGAGTGCGAGCGACCTGAGTACGCAATATCCATTCATGACTGGCGTAACGACGGTAAACGTCCAGTCAGGCGGCGCCAAGATTGATACGAACGGCTACGGTATCACCATCGCTCAGAATCTACTGCACGATCCGACCAGTGGGGTGACTGACGGCGGGCTAACGAAGACCGGTGCAGGCGGGCTCGCACTCACGGGTAACAATACTTACAATGGCGGAACGTTTCTCCTGCAGGGCTCTCTCACGTTGACGGGTCACAATACCAATCCCGGTGGCACGTTTCTCTCCAACGTCAGCGGCTATGAAAGCGATCTTACCGCACAGGGAGACGGCGCGCTCGGCACCGGAAACGTGACCTTTCTCAGCGGCACGAATATTCACCTGGTTCTCACTGGGGGCGTTACTAACCAATATATAGCCGCCACAGCTACCCTCTCTTTGCATTCCACCGGCAATTACATCAATACGGACAACGGTCTCTCTAATCCTCTTCCTGATAGTATCCGCGCGTTGATCGTGAATGGGGTCTATCAGCCAGCCGGCACGTACGGGTCATCAAGCACGAGCGCCGAATTCGTCGTGCCTTGGATGACGGGCGACCTGGAATTCCTCGTCGTGCCTGAGCCATCTACTTGGGCACTTGTGCTCGGGGGCGTGGGAACCCTGATGGTTTTTCAGCGCGGACGCATTCGGCGCGGTTTAGGAAAGCACTAGAAAAGATCTGAATTAGGAAACCAGGAACCCAGGAAAAGAGTTTGGAATTCCTGGCTTTCTGGCTTCCAAATTCTCTCCTGCTTTCCTGAATCAGTTCTGCTGTTTGCGGTTCCATTAGAGTATCCTTTGATCATGAAAACAACGATCAGATTCGCCGCTGGTTTGCTCGCTCTCGCCTTTGCCGCTGCCGACCAAATTGCCGGGCAAACGAACAATTCATCATCGCTGGCCGGCTCATGGCAGCTCGTGTTCACACCCACGGGTCCAGCGAGTGCGGCAATTGTGCCAATCCACGCCCTCGCCACCTTTACCTCCGATGGCAGCACGATAGAAACAGATGCTGCGGAAACGGTGCCGCTGCATGCTGATGGCATGAGCATTTACGGAACGCCTGGCCATGGAATCTGGCAGCCCGCACCGGCCGTTGGCACTCTTTTCATCCAATTCATTAATCTCCGCATCAATGAGAACCAAAGCCTTTACGCTACGCGGACTGTTACCATCTCCGGCGCGCTTGATTCCACAGGCAACGAGTTCAGCGGTAACTTCGCTGCGGAAACGCGCGACCCGGCAGGACACGTGATCAGCACCAAATCTGGCACCGTAACCGGCCACCGCATTCCTCATCCATTACTTCCGTAGCACCTCAAACACCCCGAGACTACGAAACTAAGCTCAACTTATTGTCACAGCTGGCACGTTCGCGACGACGACCGGTAATAGTACGGCGTATCGGCTAAGATTCTGCCTTCCTGACGCAACTCTTCGCTCACTCCGGCGAAAGCGCGTGTGCTGATCCCGAGCAGAGCAGCCTCGTAGGAAATTGCGCAGAACAAACGTGCCGTATCGCTCTAGAAGTTCAGTAGTTTGCGACTTGGCAAAAGATGCTGAAACGACAGCCAATCCGGAGCAGCAGAGGAATGAGGTTCTCGCCCGGAATTGAAGCAAACTCCCGCCGAAATTAAACTTGTCTGGTACTCAACTATCTCCCCGAGTACAAGGACAGGCTACCCTGCTGTCCTCGCACCGTGAGTTACGATGTGCACTAGCCGGGTCGCTGTAGCCATTCCGCCTGCGGCGAACGCAGGAAGAGGCGTTGCCAGCCGCGCGTCGGCCACTAGCCGACGTCTACAATGCATTTCGCGCAACGGTACCGTTCGCGATGATCCAAGCGCGACGCTATGCAAAATTCCAGTTTCCGGCAATCAGGTCTGGAATTTTCGAAAAATTTGTGACCCGATTTCCGAGCAGTTTTTCGCATTTGTACATTGGGACCACAACTATGACCACGAAACTTCTCACTGTAATAACAGCCCTGTGCCTCGGTTCGAGCGCCATCTCGGAAGGCGCACAGCTCATCGTCAACGGCAATTTTGAAGCAGGCAACACCGGCTTCAGCAGTGCCTACACCTACGGAAACAATAACCCGCCTCAGACTTACACCATCGGGAATAACCCAGCCACCGCGCCCGGCCATTATGGCGACTGGGCCTCCTTCGGCGATCACACCACCGGCTCTGGGCTCATGATGATCATCAATGGAGGCACTGATGCGACCGCGCCTTTTTGGTCCCAAACGGTGAATCTTACGGCTGGTCAAACGTATTCGTATTCCTTTTGGGGAGCGGCCATACAGAGTGGCAGCGGCGCTGACGTCCAGCTTTACGTCAGCGGCACCGCGCGAGGCTCGGCTCTGCTCTTGAATGGCTCAGCCGGCGCCTGGCAGCGGGACAGCGGCACCTTCCGCGCGACGAGTAGCGGCAGCGTGACGCTCAGGCTTGTGGACCTCAACACCAACGTCGCTCAGAACGACTTTACCATCGACGATATCAGCTTGACCGGCGGGCAGCACAGCGTGCCCGAATCCGGAGCAGGTTACGCATTGCTGGTCATGGGGTTGATTCCGGTAGAGTTCTTGCGGCGGAGATTGGCTCAGGGCTAAACAACAGAATCTGATCAGCCAGAGCGCCGGCAAGCTATTCCTTTCAGCCGCCGGCGGCTTCGACGCTTGACGAATGCCAGCGCCAGGTTGCGAACTGGTGCCGCCCTATCTGTCGCTACGGGTGGTATGCGTCGAGGTCGAGAGCCGTTACCCGCGCGATGAAGAGTACTGCTCCATGCCGAGCAGCGCTGTGAGCGAGAGCAGAAGCAGCGTGAGGGTTGCGCCCGTGTCCGGCACCTTCGCGCTGCCATCCCCATCATCATCGAATCGGATCGAGATCGGCTTGTTGTCGCGGAGGTCAGTATTGACGTTTCGGATCAGCGTGTGGTCATGGACAGGCGAGCCGAAGTTGCCGGATATCTCGCTGAACACAAACAAGGTGGTCGTGCCGGCTGGAAAAAACTGCACTACGTTCTCAAGACCGCTGTTGCCCGGTTCGAGCCAGGGGTAACCCGCGCCGCGAGTCGCCCCGCCGAAGGGAAATCCCAGGTCGATGATCCAGCTATCCGGTCCCAGATCGGTGATCCTGATCCCGCTGCTCGATCCGTCATATGTGACGGTGAGATTCGCCGACGAATTCTCCGTGAGAACTAATTGGTGAGCGTGAAGCCGAGACAGAGCAAGTAAGCTTATCACCAAAAGTCCGATTGTTTTTATCATTGAACGCGACGGCATCGAAGTACGAGCGGAGATTTCATGGAGTTACAGGAGTCAATCGTCTCATTGCAGAACAAAGCATGATGCGGGAAATGCCGCTGAAAATCAGACTGATGCCGACCAAAGTTCCGATAACCCAAACCGAACTTGAAGGCCAATGAAACCAGATAAGTCCTCCGAGAATGAGTGTGATGATACCGTCGAGCAGAACCCAGCCGGCATTCGAAGTAGTGCGAATGTTAAAGTACAGAATAATCTCGAACACTCCCTCGATCACCAGAAAGATGCCGAGTACGAGCGTGAGTGAAAGCACTCCTAGCAGCGGGTGAATTAGCATATAAATAGCGACGAAGCCGTAAAGCAAAGCGAGAAGTATCTGCCAAAGCACGGCGCCAGCGTGTCCGGCTTGAAAGGCATAAATCAGATGCCAGAGCGCGCTGAAAAGAATCAACCAGCCGAGCAGGATGACCAGCCCGATCGAGGAAGCAAGCGGCATCGCGATTGCCAATATGCCGCAAATCAACATCAAAACTCCCCACAAGATCGACCAGCCAGTGGCTTTCCTGGTCGTGGCAGCAGTAGTAGCACTTCCTGAGTTCATAATGCGCGCTCCTCCTTTGTTAATTCGTAACATATTGCGCAAAACGGCTTTAATTTGGCCAGCGTCTTTTTCGCCCGTCGCGTTCACGCGAGAAACGCGGAATCGCAGGCAAGCCCGGCGGCGACATTACGGCAGGTTCCCCGAATTCGCGTGATCGCCTCGCGATGGCCCACGCGACTCTGGCGCGTCGTGCGTTCCCGTGTCAGACGAAGCGGGGCGCTCCTCCTTTTTGTCTCGACAACCTCTTGAGTACGATCTCGCAACTACGGCAGAGCAATGTACACTCACAGCTCTGAAGTTAGACGATACGGAGAGCAACTGAATGGCCACACTTTGAGCTTCGACAGCCACGATGACTTTGCGAAACGGAAACGCGTCGAAGCCGCGAAGTTTACACCAGTTGATGGCTCGTTAGGGGCGCCGGTGCGTGCGGAGTCTTCGCAGCAAGGTTCTGCTGAGTCCACCGTCAGGGAACCGACTGAAGCTGATATCGATCTGACGTTGATGGGATCTTTCCCAGCCAGCGATCCACCCTCGTGGACACTTGGCATCCCTCGTGAGCACGATCGCTTGATCAGCCACGAGGCTGCGCCACAAGAGTAAGCCTGCGAAGCTAGTTTCCTGGCTGTCTCTGCTGCGCTATTGCTCAGCAATGCACGAGATTTCGCTCATCACGACGCTCGCGCTTGCGCTCGGCGCCGCGCTACTCTGCGGGTTGGCAGCGAAGCGGTTCGGACTTTCACCTATTGTAGGTTATCTGCTCGCGGGCGTTTTGGTCGGCCCGTACACACCGGGACTTTCCGGTGATACAAAGATCGCCTCTGAGCTAGCAGAATTAGGTGTCATTCTGCTGATGTTCGGCGTGGGATTGCATTTCAGTTTAAAGGAACTACTTGCGGTTCGTTCTATCGCAGTCCCCGGCGCCATAGGGCAGAGTACCGCAGCAACGCTCGCCTGCACACTGCTGGCAGTGGCGTGCGGCTGGACATGGCAAACCGGCTTGATTCTTGGGATCGCGGTTTCCGTGGCGAGTACAGTCGTGTTACTGCGCGCTCTGCTTGATCACGGCGGAGTTGATACACCGGAGGGCCATGCCGCCGTCGGCTGGCTTATCGTCGAGGATATCATCACCGTTCTGGTGCTCGTACTTTTGCCGCCGCTCGCAGGCAAAGGCGGTGCCCCTACGAACATCTGGCAAACCACGGGCGTGGCGATGTTGAAGCTGATTGTATTGACCTCCATGGTTCTACTGGCGGGTTCGCGGTTTGTCCCGTGGGTACTTTTGCGCATCGCACGATTGCGCTCGCGGGAACTCTTTACCCTTTCGGTGGTCGTCATGGCGATCTGCGTCGCCACAGTTTCCTATGTTGTCTTTGGCGCTTCCATGGCGCTGGGCGCATTTCTCGGCGGGATGGTGGTGGGACAATCAACCGTCAGCGAGGAAGCCGGCGCCGATATTCTGCCGATGCGGAACATCTTCGCCGTCCTCTTCTTCGTGTCAGTAGGAATGCTCTTTGATTATCGCACTCTCCTCCAGTCTCCAGCCCTGATGGCGGGAGTACTTGTCATCATCCTGCTGGTCAAGCCATTCGCGGCGCTGATCATTGTGATCTTTACCGGGCATTCATTAAGAACGGCGCTTACGGTTGCGGGAGGCCTGGCGCAGATCGGCGAATTCTCGTTCATCGTCGGCGACATGGCGAGCTCGCTCGGGCTAATGCCTGCTAACGGCAACAATATTCTCGTCGCTGGCGCGATTGTCTCCATCAGCCTGAACCCATTTATCTTCCGGCGGACACTTGCTCTTCAACCGGTACTTGAGAGGTGGAGCTGGCTCGCGAAACGTCGCGCAGCCCACACGCAAAAGCTCGAAGCGCACGTGAACGCGGTGAAGCACAAGGAAGATCCTGGAGCCATCGTGGTCGGCTACGGACCAGTTGGAAAGACGGTAACGCGCCTTCTGGAGGAGTTCTCTATCAAGCCCGTAATTGTCGACATGAACATCGACGCCGTCCTGGAGCTGCAACGGCGAGGAAAGCAGGCCCTGTTTGGCGATGCCCGGCGCGCGGACATTCTTCGGGTCGCGCGAATCGATGCCGCTGCCTATCTCATTGTCACCATGCCACAGGCAGAAGTTAGTCTGCGCATCATCCAGACGGCGCGTGAGATCGCACCGGCGATTCGAGTGATGACGCGGGCTGAGTACATCGATCAAGCCGAGGAGTTTCGCGATGCCGGCGCCGCGATTGTCAGATATGATGAAACGGAATCGGCCGCGGCTCTGGCCGAAGCGTTACTTCGCGACATTGATGTGCCGCCAGATCGGATCAATGCGCTAGTGAGCAGCATTCGAAATGAGCTCTCGCCACGGCGCAGGCGCAAGGCTGGCGAAGAGACTGACCCAAGCGATTGAGTTGTGTTCGCCGCGCGAAATTCCGTGTAACACACGCCCATGAGAAAAACGATCTTCCCCATCCTCGTCACGATCGCATTTAGCGCGCTGGGTGTACTGGGCGACTACTTTCTCAAGCTCTCAAGCGCGCGCGAGCAGCCACTGCGCTCCCGCGCGTTTTACATTGGTTTTGCCGTATATGCTTCAACAGCTTTCGGCTGGGTGTTCGTGATGCGGCATCTGAAGTTGGCCACCATTGGCGTTGTCTACTCAGTCTCGCTCGTACTGCTTCTCACTGCGATCGGCGTCGTACTTTTCAAAGAGTCACTGAACCCCTATGAATTAGCGGGGATCATTCTGGCCGTTAGCTCGCTTGTTCTTCTCGTGCGCTTCGCCTGAAATGTTCTCGGACGTTCGCTCGTTCGGAACAACCACAACCTGCTAAGCGCCAAGCCAGTGCAACTAAGCTTTGCCCCTGCGATAAAATCCGGCCGCAACATCGTCACGCGGGACGCCATAGCACTACCTTTAACATCGCGCCGCCACGCCGCTTCGCCGTCCGTCAGGACAAATTGAATGTGTCATCCGCTACGAACAATGAGCGACGATAGTTTGTTACGATTTACCGTGTTCCTCCGAACGTCGTTGGGGCGAGCCGAGGATCGCGCTTCGCCTTTACCGGTGCGAGACTTACCGCAGGCGGTGGCGCGGCGTTAGTTGATTAGAGTGAAATGGCGAGGCAAAAGCCAGCCGTACAGGATCGCCATGAACCGACGAAGCCCAAAACAGCATGGGCCGACGAGGACGATCGCATCAGGAAGTAGTGGTGAGACGAGCGAGCGGCAAGTACAACGGCAGACGCGCCGGCGAGAGCAGGCACGGCGTAAAGCTCCGCTCGTAGCACGCTCGGGGCTTCCCCGCAAGAAGCCGGATTTTGTTAATCGTCGCCCCGGATGAAATCGGCGAAGTTGCGCCGGACGCGCTTAAACGTTTCTTGCGCGTTGTCGCGGGCGCGGTAAAACATCTCCCGGGCGCGTGCTACGATCGGATTGTTGCTCCCGCCAGTCTCATCATCCTGGACATTGCCCTCGCGCTGATCCTCGACGACTTCGTCACGCGGCAATCCCTGGAACATTCCTTCGGTGCGTGTGACTGTCCCCCTGTTCGCCCCGATGTAAATAGTACCGAGCGAATGGTGATTCTGGTTCTGCAATGTCACCACCCAGGTCGGATTCCCGCGGTCGTCCGTTCGCAACGTGTAATTCACCAGCGCAAACGGCACGTGAGAGGTATCGGCCGTTTTGCTCGCCACCTCGTAAGCGCCGCTCGAATCGAGATTCAATTTTGACGTGTCGATTGTTGCCGCGCGTTCGCTCCCGGCCAGAGACCCTGAGTACGGCCCCTGCTTCGTCACCCGGCCGTCAGTGACGAAGATCTCACGCATCCCGCGTGACTCCGAGATGAGAATACGCCAGGTTCGCGGCTGAGGATTTCCATCCACGCCTACGACGGAAATGATGCGGTCCACCACATTACGGTCGAGCTGATTACCAACGACGCGCAGGGCGTCGTACGCCGTGGGGTTGTTTTGCGCGAATGCCGCCGCGGTCGAGAGCAGCAGCGCAACGAGAACATTTCGCATGAGCGAAATTGAAGCGCGCTTTGACCTGATGTCCAGCGTTGCGCCGAAGATCAGCGGTTCGAACCTGTAATTGGAAGGGCGTGATAGTAGCCGGGAACGAATTCCCAAACGCCTAATCCGATTCCGTGGTGTAGGAGACAATCCCTCCACCGCCTTTCGCGCTCAGGCGAAACGAACATCGCGAGGATGTCTCGCGATCTGCTCTGCATCAGGCCTGTACTTAGTGCGTGTTAGCTGCCCGACGCGCAATATCCCGGGCAAGCTCACCCGAGGCACGGTCAGTCAGGGCATCGACACCCACCGGCGCACCGTTTGCATTCGCTTCGACCCATTGGCCGCCTAGATGCGAGCCTGTATCGCTCGCAACCCAGACATAGTGCTTTGCCATCGGTCGGCCGCCCCGCAGGTCGAAATCGATTCGGGCGTTCGCCGGCGTGACTCTCACCGAGACAAACGTCTTTATCGCTCCGCCGCTGACAACACTTATGCGGTAGAGCCCAGGCTTCAGACCCGAGGCGGAATAGTTTCCTCGAGAACTCACGGGAACTGCTGTTGCTACGTTTGCATCTTTTGAATCAAAATGAACCTGAGCACCCGTGAGAGGATGACCATCTGTGCCGCGGATATTGCCTTCGATCCGCGCTCCCTGAACTGACGTGATCCCGCAGAACAGCGCAGCTGCGCTGGCGAGACAGCTAACTGCAATACATTTGTAGATCATAGTCAAACGTTACCAAAGCAGGTGCTATCGACAAGTAATTTACTTCGTGCGGCGAGCAGCTCAACGATGGCCGCCAGAGTGCCTGGCACTCATCCGCACGCGAGAGTACGGCGTGCGCGCGGCACGGAGCCCGGCTGCGGCTGTACTAAACAGCAGCGGCCGGGCCCATTTAGGAGCCCGGCCGCGCATTAATTCAGCTATCAGTGCTATTAGAAGCGCTTCTTGAGCTGGACGTACCAGAATCGACCACGGACGTCAGCCAGCGATTCGTCGTAGTTGTTTTCGAATGCGCCAGCAACGAACGGCGGATCGGAGTCAAAGACATTCTGCATGCCCAAGCTAAGCGTTGTCCCGTTCATCCATGAGCGCCAGCCGCACTCGCTGTAGGACGCGGTGCTCACAGGCATCACGTTCTTGTCCTTGCCATCCTTCGTCCTTACGTTCTTGCCTCCGTCCTTCGAGTACCCGGCCACCTGCTGCTCGGGCTGTGGCGTCGGCGCATTAAAGGTGTAGGAGCCGATCAGGTCCAGCGTTGTCCATTCGCGCACCTTGCGGATCGCAGTAGACATATCGTCATTGTACTGGCCGGTGTAGTGCACAATGGCTCCGGTATCAAAACCGTTAAGCATGCTGCTGCTCGGACCGTGATAGAACACGCTGCCGTAAGCACGCAGGCGCGGCAGTGACCCCGAGAAGGTGAATGAACTCGGATTGAACTTTCCAGCAAGGTTGAAGGTCTTTCCGCCGGGTACGGGAGTGAAGTCATACCGGCTCAGATAGGTGCCGTTGGCCGTAAGGGTCAGCTGGCCCACATCGGGACCACCAAAGTTCGTTAAGTCCAGGATGTACACACTCTCGAAGTCGAGACCGTTGAGGATGACGCGCGAGACGTTCAACAGCGGATCGATCACCAGTCGAATGTCACGCGTCGTTGGGTCACGTTGCACAAACGTCGGAAATACGGACTCATGCTCTACGATAAACTGCGCTCCTAAAGTCGCCGCCACGCTACGCAGGTCAATATTCCACCAGTCAGCGCTTAATGTTAGACCCTTGAGCCAGCGGGGACTATAAACGGCACCGGCAGTCCATTCGTAAGCCGTTTCTGGCTTTAGATTGGGGTTGCCATTTAGAACCTCCTCGATCTGGATTCCCTTTTGACCAGTACCGACGGGTGGCGCCACGTCATTGATTTGCGGAAAGTTTTGCACACCAGCCGGCGAAATTTCAGCAAGCGTCGGGGCGTGGAACGTCTCACTGTACGTAGCCCGGAAGGTCAGCTCGTTATCGAACGGCTGCCACCGCACTTCGAACCGGGGCTTCTGCGCATCGAACTGCGAATGCCCCTGCGGCACAGCAACTGTGGAAGAGGTGTTCTGACTGTACCATTCTTCCCGCTCAGCTGCGCTGAACTCCAGGCTGTAGGCGCCGGGGAAATTCCAAGTCGGACTGGTGATCGGAATTCGTACCTCCTGATACACACCCCACACATCCCGGTTCTCCTTGGAGGCTTCCAAGTCAGTCGCTCCAATGGTGTTGAACGTGGTGTTCAACGAATCGGGATCGCTCCTGAAGCGCTCACCACGATGATCTATGCCAACGGCGAAACCAACGGGTCCGGCGGGCAGATTGAACACATCGCCGTTCAGCTGGAAGTACTCCAGTGGCAACTCGAAATCGGTAGACGCATGCAACGTAACGAACACTGCAGCGGCGGCGGCTTTTGTCTGCGGCCCGCGGGTAAACGGATCAAAGGCCGTCAGCGGATTGGTGTCTAGCAGCGCGTCACGCAGACCGGGCTGGCTGACCACGTTGCGTGACTGGACTTCTTCCTCATCACGTGAATAGCGGAAACCCAGTTCCCAGTTCCAGTTCTTGAAGTAATCGCCAAACTCACCGAGTGAGCCCTTCAGCCCGCCGTCAAAGAGCATGTCCTGCTTTGTGATTGGCGAAAAGCGTACGCCCTGAAGTATAGAGCGATAACGCACGCCTGTTGTCACTGGAACCGGGCCCCCTGGCGTTTGCACGGTGGCGTCGGCCACGGTAAATGGGTTGAACGGGTTAGTGATCGGAACACTAATGCCCGAAGTACTGAACCCAGTAAGACTACCCGCAGTACGGAATGGATCTGGGGTAAATGGAGTCGGCGCCAAAGCCGCTTCAAAGTACGAACGTGAATACTTGAAATCAGCAAACACCGTCAGGTACTTGTCGCAGAGGTCGCGGTCAAACGAACCGTAGAAGGTCTGCCGGTTGGACGCTGGAATGGCTGGCGTCTGCGCGGCGAAGTTGTAGCGGAACAGGTTATCGTCAAGAGCAATCGCTGAAGCCGGGACGTACTGTGGATCATTGGCGACGTTCGTAGCGGAATGTGGCGTGGGCGCGATCAAATTCGGATTCAGCCACATCCCGTCCACGCGACCAGGAAGATTTGAGCTGCGCTTATCGACACCGCCAAATCGCGTTGCATTCGCGTTCGAGGTCAGGTCGCGGTCCGCGCTGTAAATGGCCGCGCGGTCATAAGCATCCGCGAACACAACGATGTTGGTCTTGTCATCGCCCATACCGGCCATGATCCAGCCTTCCATTTCCCGCGCGTCGTTGGACGCGCCGAGGTTGGTGTCACCGAAGGTCCCACCAATTTCCAGCCCGCGGAATTGATGACGCAAAAATACGTTGAACACACCCGCCACTGCGTCGGCACCGTAAATGGCCGATGCGCCTTCCTTCAGAATGTCGATGTGATCAATCAGCGGGAATGGAATCAGGTTCAGGTCAGGGTCAGCCACGCGTTTGCCGTCAACCAACGTCAGAGTTTCCTTGGGCAACAAGCCACGCAGGTTAACCAACACGCTTCCGTCACCGCCGTTGGCGATGTTCTGGTTCGTGGTGGAACCGGCTTCCTGGGGCAAACGGTTAAGCAGGTCCGTCTGGTTTACGACACCGAGCTTCTGGACGTCTTCAGCTCGATACGTGTCCACCGGGTTGGGTCCAACTTCTTCCGCAGTGGGAATGTTTGAACCGGTCACGATGACGCGCTCGGCCGTGGCTTCGGTGCCGGCGTTCGCCGGGGCACCAGCAGCGGCGGCCGGTTCAGGCGCGACCGCGGCATTGGGCTGGCCTTGTGCGGCGGCGCCTCCCGTAGCTCTGCCACCGGGCGTGGCTTCGGGATTTTGCGCAAATGCGTTCGTTACAAAAAAGAGCGCCGTGCTTCCCGCGAGGGCAAGACGCAAGCTCTTTTGAACAATATTCACAGGTTGTTTCTCCATGGATTGGTTAGGTTTGGGCTCAGGCATTACCAACATTTAAAAGCGTGACAAGTTTTTTTTTCACTTTTTTTCAATTTTTTTTTGAACGGACGACTCCCGCCGCCTGTCACCCTTCGGTTCGAATGTAGCAGGTTGCTCGCCATCTCGACGAGAAAGGCGCGCTCGAGATTTGGCGCTCGATTGCACAGGGCGACCCTGCCGCCTGAGTACGGGAGAGTGAAAGCGAAATCCTCGCCAGTGATCGGTTACAAGCGAAGGCCGTTGCGGAAAAAAATTCTTTCCCGCTCGATCTCGGCCCCACGTTGGAGGAAGAGATCGCGCACTTGTCTTGTGTAGAATTTTCCTCCGGTGTTTGGGTTCAGCGCGAAATAAATTTTGCCGCTGGGCGCGAGATGCCGCTGAAGATCACGCAGGAAAAAGTCCCATTCGGGCACATCCCACGGCCGGTCACCAGCATCGACGTTAAACGCGACGGAGAACGCAGTGATCCAGTCAAACTGCTGATCAAACGTGGGCAATGGCTCGCGCGGCTTGATCCTCCAGATAATGCGCTGCACGCCGAATAGCTGCGTTAATTCGCCGTAAAGCGGCACGCGATCGGTATCCAGACCCAACGCGTCATGGCCGAGGCTCTGGAGCAGAAGGAGAAAAAATCCGCCGCCGCATCCGAGGTCTAAAACGCGCTGCGGGGGAGCGCGGTGGAGCTGCAGATCCTGCACGCATTCGCGGCTGAGGCGCAGCCAGCGATCCACATCCGCATATTTGGAATAGCCTGCGGTCGAGCGAGCGTAGCGTTCCTGGATTTCACGGAGCTTCCGCTGGTCAATGCCGGCGCGTGCCCTGGCGAGCGACATTGGGCGGATGCGACGTTGCGCTCGGCGCCAGGCGCGATGCCATGTGAGCGGCTCGGCGATTTTTGCAAGTTTACGGCCTGACTTCATTAGGGGCAGCTAAACCGGCAAGGCTGGTGAATTAATGTGCATTCGGCAATGAAGGAAACACTGCACCTCCATCGAACAGGACGAGCAAGGTGGCGATAGCGCGTGTCACCCCGAGCGAAGTCGAGGGATCGGGTGGCGGGACGCGCCGGTAACTTCTGCGGGATTCTTCGACTGCGCTGCGCTTCGCTCAGAATGACGGAGCGTTGTGAGCGGCTGCGCAAAGAAATGGGCGTGAGCACGAGTGCGAGTATGAGCACGAGCACGAGTACGAGTACGAGTACGAGGGCGGCAGCGCCGCGCGCTTTTGCTTGACCCTGAATTGAAGCGGGCGGCTCTTAGCGAAGCGAAACGCGCCGCCATGATCGAGCCGCACCTTTTCATGCTTCTGCCGTTTGTGGTGATGCTGCTGTGCATTGCCTTGCTGCCGCTCATCCTTCAGCATCATTGGGAGCGGTACTATCACTGGGTCGCAATTCTCCTCGCAGCTATTCCGGTCGGGTACTACGCGCTTGTCTTAAAGCAACCCCGCAGGCTGCTGCACGAGGCCGGTGATTATTTCAGCTTCATCGCACTCATCGGCTCGCTGTTTGTCGTTACCGGCGGGATTCACATCGCGGTTCGCGGTCACGCGCGCGCGCTCAAGAATTCACTATTTTTGTTACTCGGCGGCGTACTGGCAAACGTTCTTGGCACGACCGGCGCCTCAATACTACTCATCCGGCCATGGCTTCGCTTGAACCGCGGGCGGTACCGCGCCCTGCACACCGCCTTTTTTATTTTCATCATCGGAAACGTCGGCGGAGCGTTGACTCCACTCGGGCCGCCCTTGCTGCTTGGCTATTTGAAAGGCGTGCCGTTTTGGTGGCCGGCGATCCATTGTCTCAAGCCGTGGCTGGTCGCGATGGTTTCGCTGCTCGCAATCTTCTACCTTCTCGACACGATTACTTCGCGTGGTGAAAGGCAGATCGCCTGCGAATCAGAAGACGATGACGCCGAGCTGACGGGAATACAGGGCCGGCGGAATCTATGGTTCCTCGGGATTATTCTGCTCGCGGTGTTTGTCGAACATCCACCGTTTTTGCGCGAAATTCTCATGCTGACTGCCGCGGGAGCGTCGTACTATTTCACGCCGAGATCGCTGCACCAACTGAACTCATTCTCGTTTCGCCCGATCCAGGAAGTCGCGTGGCTTTTTCTCGGCATCTTCGCCACCATGGTGCCGGTGATGGATTACATGCAGGCACATGCGGCGCAGATTCCGATCGGCAACGCGGCGCAATATTTCTGGATCACGGGCGGTCTTTCCAGCGTGCTGGATAACGCGCCGACGTACCTCACCTTCGTTGCCACTGCGCTGGGGCGACACGGCTTCAGCATCGAGAATCCGGCGCAGGTGGGTCAGTTCATCGCGCGCGAGCCGCTCACGCTCTCGGCAATCTCAATGGGAGCGGTGATTTTCGGCGCGCTCACCTACATCGGGAATGGTCCGAATTTCCTGGTGAAATCCATCGTGCAGCAATCCCGACATGCGGCGCCTGGTTTCTTTGGTTACCTGGCGTATTCCGTGCCGGTGTTTGCGCCAGTACTTGGGCTCGTGTGGCTTCTGGTTTTCCGCTGAAAATGTTTACCGGGCTCATCGAAGAAACCGGCCAGGTACTCTGGATTCGCGCGACCGAGCAAGGTACGCAATTGCAGATCGCCGCGCCGGGTATGTCGCGTTCAGCACATACCGGCGAAAGCATCGCGGTGAATGGCTGCTGCCTGACGGTCAGCGCGCATCGGCGGGAATATCTCACGTTCGATCTGCTCGGCGAAACAGTTGCGCGCACGAACCTTGGCGGGCTGCGCCGCGAAAACGTCGTTAATCTCGAGCGCGCGCTCGCCGCTGAGGCGCGCCTCGGCGGACATTTTGTGCAAGGTCACGTGGACTGTGCGGCCGCGATTATTGGCTTCGATGAAACGCCACAGGGTTTCCGCCTCGAGATCGCTCTGCCACAGGAGTACGCACGCTACATCGCCGAAAAAGGCTCCGTCGCGGTAAACGGCATCAGCCTTACTGTTGCCCAGGTAAATCCTGCGAGTTTCGTCTGCTGGATCATCCCGCATACGCGCAATGTCACGAACTTGAAGCACGCGAAGGCCGGCGATTTGTTGAATCTCGAGTTCGATATTTTGGCTAAGTACGTGGAACGGCTGCTGCGCTGTAGCGGCGGTCTGTGACCGCCGTGTTTCGGAGCTACAACAATCGGCGGTCGTAGACCGCCGCTACAGGATCTTACCTGGCGCCGAGGCCGGAGAGTACAGCTGGAATTGTTCGCACCAGAATTTTTAGATCGAGCCCTAACGACCAGCGGTCAATGTAATCGAGATCAAGCCGGACCCAGTCGCGGAAATCTTTTACTTGATTGCGCCCGCTGATTTGCCAGAGGCAGGTCAGCCCTGGTTTCACGCTGAGCCGCCGGCGTTGCGCCGAATTTTCGAACCGTTCCACTTCGTAGATCGGCAGCGGCCGCGGACCGACGAGACTCATGTCGCCCGAAAGTACATTTAATAACTGCGGCAGTTCATCCATGCTCGTTCGGCGCAACCATCGCCCGACCGGAGTGACGCGCGGATCATCGGCGACTTTGAACACGGGGCCGCTCATCTGGTTGAACGGCTCCAGCTCGGCTTTGCGCATCTCGGCATCGTTGCGCATCGAGCGAAATTTCAGCATGACAAATGGCTTACCGAAGCGGCCGGCGCGCTTCTGGCGAAAAATAACCGGCCCGGGCGAAGTGATGCGGATGGCAAGCGCGATGAGCAGCATCGGGATGGCGAAGATGAGCAGGAGAATAAAGGCGCAGATTCGGTCGATCGTTGCCTTCACCATTAGCGCCCACGAAACTTCCGGCGTGGAACGAAACACGAGCATCGGTCTGCCGGCGAAAGCGTCGAAGTCGGGCTTGGCGATGGAGGTTTGAATGAAATCTGCCACCAGCCACGCCGGCACACCCTCGATCTCACAGGCGCCGACTGCCTGTTCGACCTTGTTCATTTGTGTGTGACCCGCCGCGAAAATGACACGCGAAACCGCGTACCGGTGCATCGCTTCCACCAAATCACTGATCGGCGCCTGGCTGATATCGATGCGGGCGGCAACCTCGAGCAGTGTCTTTTGTTCCCCGGTAAACGTCCGCTCGAGCGCGGCAACGTCTTCGGGCGTACCCGCCAGGAGCACAGGTTCGCGCATTTCGCCGCGCCGCACTCGCCCGCGGACATACGACGCGATGATTTGTTCCTTCAACAGGAGCGCGATGGCGGCGATGACGATGAAAAGCAGCGCCACGGTTCGACTGAGCAGCGGGAGGCGCAGAAAAATGACGCAGGCACTGACGATCACGCTCAGCCCGATCATCGCGCGCATGATCTGCACAAAGGAGCGCCAGACGCTTTTGTTCAGCGGAGATTGGTAGAACCCCTGTAAATCGAGCAGGATGGGCCCAAACGGCATGATCACGATAAAGAGCCACTGGTAGTTTGAGAACGCATCGGGGAACTCCGGCAGGTGAAACCAAACAGTCCCGAAAAGCCGCAGCAGGTAGGCGACGTAGAGCGCGACCGCCAGCAGAAACGCATCGATCAACTGCTGGAGTTGCGTGTTTAGTTCCTGTTTACGCGCGAGCATCAGGGGGATTATAGAATATGGGTACTAGTCACGGGATCAAAATTCCTCAATCGACCGGACACTCTTCTCCCGCGATCAGGTTCGTTGGAGTCATCGCTTCGATGGACGAACTGCGCGTGGCGCTGAGTACCAGCGCGCCTGCCAAACGCCGCGGCGCGCCAGACTTGTTCGAGCTGCGGCTGGATCATCTGCCCAAACTCGAGCCGAAACAGGTTCACAAACTGCGGCGTCCACTCATCATCACTGCCCGGCATCCGACCGAGGGTGGCCGTACTTTGGCTGTGCCCCGGCGCGATCTGCTCCTGAAATGGCTGCCGCACGCGCAATTCATCGATCTCGAATTGCGCTCCCTGCGTGAACTGCGCGACGTCTGGGATGAAGCGGGTCGTCTTCACCGGAAGCGTATCTGTTCTGTTCACCATGTGAATCGCACGCCACCGCATCGTCTTCTCCGAAAGCAATTTCAGCGCGCGACAGCAGCCGGCGCCGATATTTTTAAGCTCGTGACCCGCGCCGACGCTCCTCGCGACCTGGCGACGCTTCTGGGATTTCTCACCGCGGCGAAGCGACCTTGCTGTGTCATGGCCATTGGCCCGTTCGGTTTGATCTCGCGTCTGGTTTTTCCGGAATGCGGCTCCGTGCTCGTCTATGGCGCGATTGAACACGCGCTTTATCCCGGGCAACCGACAGTCGCTGAAGTACGCCGGCTTGGCGTTTTGCTACGCGAGAACGAACCGCGACGCGCGAAACTCTAGGGGATGCCGTGGCGCAAATGCTGCAAGGAGCAAATTGATGGAAGAGGTCGCGATTTTGCCCGAACAAGCCCCTGTCATGCCGTTGCCGGGCGCGCTTCTTTTTCCGCACGCGTTGTTGCCACTACACATCTTCGAGCCGCGCTATCGTGAGATGCTTGAGTACGCGCTGGCACGTGAACGGATGTTTTGCATCGCACTTCTCCGGCCACAGCCTAAGGAGTGGCACAATGACCACGATTTTTTCGACGTGGCCACGATTGGCCTCATCCGCGCCTGCGTAGGCCGGAGTGACGGCACATCGAACTTGATTCTCCAGGGGCTTCAGCGGGTGAGTTTCACCAGTTTCGCGCAGCTGGATCCATTTCCCGTTGCCGAGTTTGAGACGCTGCAATCGGAGACCGAAACAACGGTCGAGACTGAAGCGCTCGGCTCGAAAGTACTTGAGCTTTATGGGCGGTTTCGAACCATGGGCCGGAAATTGCCGGCCAAGATTGATAAGTACGTCACGGGCATGACCGATCTCGCCATGCTGGCAGACCTCATGGCCTCGACCTTCATCGTCGATCCACTCCGGCGGCAGCAAATTCTGGAAGAGCTGGACCTGAATAACCGGCTGCGTCTCGTCATTCAGTACTTACGCGAGGAAAGCGGCACGGCCGCGGCGTGAGCTGAGAGGTGTTCTGTATGCTGACTCACCTATCACTCCTCATCTCGCTATCCTTGTAAACTCATCCATTAAGTACCGGTCCGTCATTCCCGCGATGTAATCGCAAACGGCGCGTTCCAGACCTTCGGCCTCGATCCGCCCGGCTGCGCCTGCCCCGAGCCGCTCCGGCTCGCGCACGTACGCGGCAAATACCTCGCGCAACATCTCGCACGCGCGCCGGTTCACCTCCGCCACGTGCGGATGGTGATAGACATTGGCGTAGAGAAATTTCCGCAGCTCGTGATTAGCGGCGCTGAGTTCGTCGCTGTACTTGATTAGCTTTGCCGAACCGGAAGACCCGGGCTGACGTAGATTCGCGGCACTTGTTCCAATCACATCGCGCACGGCGCGATCGATGATCTGGCGGATGATCAGCTTGTGCAGCACCGGTTCGGGCACTGCCGAATACTTCGCCCGCACGGTCGCTGCACTTTGTTTCCAAACAGCAACGTCCTCCAGTTGCTCGAAGCTAAGAATCTCGAAATCGAGCGCGTCATCCAGGTCGTGACTATAGTACGTGATCTCGTCGGCGAGGTCGGCGACCTGCGCTTCGAGCGTGGTGCATGCCTCAGGGTTGCGTTCCTCGGCCCCTTCCACGCTGGAACCTCGCGCCTCATCTCCCTCATGCTTCATCAAACCGGCGCGCAGCTCCGCGGTCAGATTCAGCCCGGGAAAATCCGGATACGGGTTCTCCAGCAGCTCGACCACGCGCAAACTCTGCCGGTTGTGCTCGAAGCCGCCATGCTCGCGCATGCACTCGGCCAGCATTTCTTCGCCGGAATGCCCAAACGGCGCGTGTCCCAGATCGTGGGCCAGCGCAATCGCTTCCGCCAGGTCTTCGTTCAGCCGCAGCGCGCGCGCGATCGTGCGACTGATCGATGCCACTTCGATGGTGTGCGTGAGGCGCGTGCGCAGATGGTCGCCCGTGCCATTAAGAAAAACCTGCGTCTTGTACTCAAGCCGGCGAAACGCGCGCGAGTGGATAATTCGTGCCCGATCGCGCTGGAAATCGGTGCGGAATTCATGCTTCGGTTCCGCAAACTTCCGGCCGCGTGATTCGCCTGATTTCTGCCCGTACGGCGCCAGCATGCGCGCCTCGTCCGCTTCCATTTGCTCGCGAGTCTTCCAAGGTGTCACCCGTTAATTATCTGCTGCCGGTCACGCTTGCGCACCTGTAGTTTGTCGCCGGAGTGAAACGATCAACCTGGCTGCATTTTGCGCGCGCTGTGGCGCCTACGGCAGCGTTAATCCTTTCCATGCTGCCAATCTTGCGCGCCGGTTTTCCGATGGGCCATGACTGGATTTTCGAGCTGGTGCGACTTGCTGAATTCCGTCACGCCGCGGAATCAGGGCAACTGCCGCCATTCTGGGCGCCGGATCTCTACGGCGGATTCGGCTCACCCATTTTTCTGTTTTATCCCCCGCTTTACCTGACTGTGGCGAGCGTACTCGGAGGGTGGGCCAGCGTCGTGGCTGGCGCGGCCGCGGCATTGTTGCTCTTTAGCCTGCTTGGCGCCGTACTCACCTGGCATTTTCTTCGCCGCGTCGCGAACACTTCGGCAGCACGGCTCGGCGTAATTTTCCTCACCCTGCAACCGTACTTTTTAGCGGACAAACTCATCCGCAATGCCAACGCGGAGTTTGCCGCGCTCGCAATTGTGCCCGGACTTCTACTGGGCGTCACAATCACCAACCGTAAAGCGGCGTTTTGGTGGACGGCGTTATCCCTCGCCGGCATCATTCTCGCGCACAACCTCACGGCAATGCTGGTACTGCCGTTTGCGCTCGTTATCGGCATCCTGGTTCACCGCAATTTTTCCGCGCTGCTCCCGATTGTAGCCGGCATTATGGCTGCCCTGGCGCTGACTGCGTTTTTCTGGATTCCCGCCCTGCATTTTCTGCCGCTCGTCCGCTCGGCCGATCTGGTCACCGGCAAATTCGATTTTCACGCGCAGTTCCCGGCGCTCCGTTCGTTCGTCTGGCCCGGCGAATTTTACTCCTCCGGATGTCTCACGCTGCCGTTCCTGCTGGCGCTGCTTTTTGCGCCAGTGCGCGACGCGCGTTTGCGCCGCATCGTTCGCGTCTTTGGCTTAGCGAGCGGCCTGTTGCTGTTGCTGATGTTGCCCGCGAGCGGATTTGTTTGGGAACACGTTCCGTTTCTACGCTTCGCACAGTTCCCGTGGCGGCTGAACGGGCCGTTGGCAGTGCTACTTTCATGCGGCGCAGCTATCGCGATCTCGCAACTCTCGAGTTCGGTGAAATGGTGGTCAGTCGATCTTCTCTGTCTCGCGCTGGCAGCAGCCAACGCCATTCCGGTTTTCCACGCTTATCAGCCGCTCCCACCCGAACTGCGCAGCGAGGCAGCCGAATTCCTCACGCCCGCTGGAATTCAGGAGCGCCGTCTGCGTGCCACAGTTTACGATGAGTACCTGCCGGCCATTGCCGGTCCTGCCGTGATTCATGCCGATAGCCACACGAAAGTCTTCAGAAAATGGGCGTTCCCCGTCTGGCGCGGCGAAACTGAAGGCCACGAAGTACCGGCAGAAAATTGCTCCGGCCTGGTCTGCGTGCAGACGGCGCGAGCGGGCGCCCCGGCATCGCTTGTACTTACGAAGCCCTCCCTGCGCCAGTACTGCGAAACCGCGAGCGTTTTCAGCGGCCTGCTGCTGCTTGGCCTGGTCGCACTGCAAACGGCTCGCCGCCAGCGTTCCCGACCGCGACTCGTTAGTCGCTACCGGTCGAGCTAAGGTCGCGTCGCAGCTTCCGCTTCTCCGCGCGCGATTGCGCTCGCACCATCAGGAGATCAAACGCCGCCAGCAGCAACGCCGTCACCGTCAACCACGCGCAGGCCAGCCAGAAAATGACGAAGTACCATGGATGCTCCCGCGGATTGATCTCCACGAATGTGCTCCCCGCAAATGCGATCAACATCGCCCCAAGCAGCGTAATAAACATCGTCCACCGCCGCGTCCTTTGATCCCGAATGAGGCCGCGCGCCGCATGCGCGGCAAACGAGCCGAGGCGCAGCTTCTTTTCCACCGGCGCCACTGTGCATCTCGCACAGGCTCACGCAATGCCCGTTTGCAAACAAGATCTGGGACCTACGAGGTGCATCACGTCGCTATGCTGGACTTGTTCTTATCGTGATTTATACCGGCTGGCGAAAGCTTTGCCATGGGCATTTGGCCGTGGGGCTTCGCGCCGCTCCGCCGCGCAGCCATCCCCGTAGCGATCAAACGAGCAGCAACGCCGGATTTTCGAGTAAATGGCGCAGCTCTTTTAAATATTGCGCGCCGAGCGCGCCGTCGATGACGCGGTGATCGCAGCTCATCCAAATGCTCATGCGATGCCCGGCAACGATGGCATCGCAATTGTCGATCACTGGTACTTTGCGGATGGCGCCAATGGCGAGAATGAATCCCTGCGGCGGATTGATGATGGCGGTGAAGGCATCGATGCCCATGCCACCCAAATTAGACACGGTGAAGCTGCCGCCCTGGAATTCCTCCGGTTTCATTCGTTTGTTGCGCGCGCGCATGGTCAAGTCTTTCGCTGCCGTACTCAGCTCGCGCAGCGATTTGGTCTGCGCGGCGCGCACGACCGGCGTGAGCAACCCGTCTTCAATCGCCACCGCAATTCCGAGATCGATCTCGGCAAATTGCACGATGCTCTCGCCCTCAAACGAGGCGTTTACCTTCGGTACTTTCTGCGCCGCCATGACGGCAGCTTTCATGACAAAATCGTTCACGGTGATTTTCGCCGTATCGGATTCTTCACCGGCGGCTTTTAACTCCGCGCGCGCCGCCATCAGCGGTCCGGCATCAATATCGATGTTGAGATAAAAGTGCGGGACCGGTGCTTTGCTTTGGGTCAGCCGCTCGGCAATGCCGCGGCGCATCCCGGAAAGCTGAGTACGGAGCGCGCCCTTGGGCGCTGCTGCCGCATCGGCGGTACTCGGCGCCTTGGGCGCCTGATGTGACGGAGCAGCTTGTACTTTTCGGCCCGGAACAGCGGGTTTCTCGCTGCGATCTTGCATCGCTCGGCGCACATCGTTCTCCGTGATACGGCCGTCGGGACCTGTGCCATTGATGCTGCCAAGATCGAGCCCGAGTTGCCCGGCCAAGCGGCGAGCTACCGGCGACGCTTTCACGCGCACTCCTTCATCGGTATCGGGAGCATCTGGCTTGCCTTCTTCAGCTCGCGAACGAGACGCTTGCCCGTCCGATTTTGATCCGGGCTGCGGCGTTTCCTTTTGCTTCGCCTGAGCGGGAGCGGCCTTTCCTGTTTCGGCGGCGAGTTCTGCGGGCTGCTGTTCCTCGCCCTCCTCGATCTCGCACGGTTCCTGTTCGTCTTCCTGTCTGGCTGCCCTCGCCTCTTCTCCGCCCTTCTTTGGTGTTTTCTGTTGCTCGCGACCCGCCGTCGCCTCGCCGTTTTCGCCGATGAACGCAATCTTTTGCCCGACTTCGACCTTGCCTCCTTCGGGAACAAAAATCTCCGTTAACGTCCCCTCCTCCGGCGACTCCCATTCCATGGTCGCCTTGTCGGTCTCGATCTCGGCCAGCACTTCGCCGGACGAAACTTTCTCGCCCTTTTTCTTCTTCCACGCGACCAGAGTGCCCTCCGTCATGGTGTCGCTGAGTTTTGGCATTTGGATTTCAGGCATATTCGGGGGTCATTCTGAGCGAAGCGCAGCGGAGCCGAAGAATCCCGTGGCGTTGCCCTTCAGTTACAATCGCGGGATCCCTCGACTTCGCTCGGGATGACGGCTCACGCATAACAAACCTTCTTCACCGCAGCGACGAGCTTCTCCGCATTCGGCAGTACAGCATGCTCGAGTCGTTCGTTGTAAGGCATGGGAACGTCCTCCTGCGAGACACGCGCGACCGGTGCATCCAGTTCATCGAAAATGTTCTTTTGGATGCGATAACAGATTTCCGCGCCCACTCCGCAGTATGGGCGGTCCTGCTCGGCAACAACAACGCGGTGCGTCTTCGCCACCGATTTGTAAATCGCTTCTTCGTCCAGCGGTTTAATCGAGCGCAGATCCAGCACTTCGGCGCTGATATTCTCCTCCTCCAGTTGCTCCGCCACTCTGAGCGCGAGCGGTACTGTTTGCGCGTAGCAGACGATCGTCACATCCGAGCCTTCGCGTTTCACTTCCGCTTTCCCTAAGGGAATCAGCAACTCCACATGGGGCGGCTCGATCATGCCTTTCGAGCTGTAGAGTAACTCTGATTCAAGTACCAGCACCGGGTTATTGTCGCGCACAGCCGTCTTGAGCAGACCTTTGGCATCGCGCGGTGTTGCCGGGGTACAGATTTTCAATCCCGGCACATTGGCGTACAAACATTCCGTAGCGTGCGAATGCGTGGCACCGAGTTGATGCGCTGGGCCGTTCGGTCCGCGGAACACAATCGGGATATTGAACTGACCGCCGCTCATGGTGAGCATGTTCGGCGCGTTATTCACCACCTGGTCGAATGCCACTAACGAGAAGCTGAACGTCATGAATTCGATGATCGGGCGCAGTCCGACCATGGCCGCGCCGACGCCGAGTCCGGCAAAACCGTTCTCGGAAATGGGCGTATCGATGATCCGCTTTGGTCCGAAGCGCTCCAGCAAACCTTGGGAAACTTTGTAGGCGCCGTTGTACTCAGCGACTTCTTCGCCCATGAGGAAGACGTTGGGATCGCGCGCGAGTTCTTCCGCAAGCGCCTCGTTGAGCGCCTGGCGATAAGTAATTTCGCGCATGTTCATGACAAAACGTGGGGCGAGTTTCCAACTTGCCTTCGATGACACACGCAACTTGGAAAGTTGCGCCACATTTCACGGCGCGTACGTGTAGTCATACAGCTTCGCGAGCGGCGGCTCGTTGCTTTCCTCGGCGAATTTGACGCTGTCCAGCGCGGCGCGTTTCGCTTCCTTGTCCAGCTCATCGAATTTCTCGTTCGTTAATGTCCCTTCGCGGGTGAGCTGCGCGCGCAACCGCGTGATCGGGTCATCCAGGCGGTACTTTTCCAGTTGCTCCTTCGTGCGATAACTCGCCGGGTCGGACATGGAATGGCCGCGATACCGATAGGTGCGCGCTTCCACAAATGCGGGATGCGGCTCCTTGCGCACCGACGCGATCACCTCTGCCAGTTTGTCGCGCACGGCGCGGAAGTTCATTCCATCGACGATGCACGCCGGAATGTCATAACCTTCGGCGCGTTGAATGATCTGCTTGAGCGAAGTTGAGCGCTCGACCGAAGTACCCATGGCGAAGAGGTTGTTCTCACAAATGAAAATCACGGGCAGCTTGTAAAGCGCGGCCAGGTTCAGTGCCTCATGAAACGCGCCCTGGTTGATTGCGCCATCACCGAAAAAACAAAGCGTGACGCGGTCTTCGTTGCGGTACTTGCAGGCGAACGCCAGCCCGCAGGCCAGTGGCACATGCGCGCCGACGATGGCGTGACCGCCGTACATGTGGTGTTCCTTATCGAAAAAATGCATCGACCCGCCGAGACCGCGGGAGCAGCCGGTGTCTTTGCCGAAAAGTTCGGCCATGCAGGCGTTGGCCGACGTTCCGCGCGCCAGCGCGTGCGCGTGGTCGCGGTACGCGGTGATGATGTAATCATCGCGCCGCGTGGCGGCGATGGCGCCAGCGACCACCGCTTCCTGCCCAATGTAAAGGTGGCAAAAGCCGCCGATTTTCTGGGACTGATACTGCTGGCTGGCGCGCTCCTCGAAACGCCGGATCAGCAACATCAGCCAGAGCATCTCGACTTCGTCGCGCTCCTCCGGCGGCTGCATTGAATTCAGTGCGCGCGGGCGAGACCGAGGCGGCGGGCGCGCGGCGATTCAGCTCGCATGAGCAATACGAAAATGGCGCTGAAGATCAGGTCGCTCACGAGTGAGTTACGGAAGAACATCCAGGTTGGCGTGGCCCCGTATTGCGGCAGACCGACGGTGAGCGCCTGGATCAGTCCGGCGAAGCTCTTCACGTAACCGGGATCAGTTGCCCATGAGAACGCGTTGGTGATCACGTAAAACAATGTTGAACCTGCCAGTGACGCCGGCAGCATCGTTTTGAGCGATGCGCGATTTTGCAGCGACCAGCCAATGCCGCCGACGAGGGCGAGCGCAATGTAGCGAGCAAAGACGTGCCAGCTGAAAAATGACGCCTGGTAGATGGCGTCCAGAATTAGGTCCGAAAGAAACAGCGTGACCAGCGGAAGGCTTAACTTGAACGCGCGCGGCAAGTACGCCGCGCAACAAAGCGCAATGGCCGCGAGAGGCGCGAAATTCGAGAGCCACATGGCCGCGCCGGAATGAATGAGCAGACCCGCCGCGACTCGATACGCGACAACGCAAAGTACGAACAAAATTGCCGGAAACATGGGAAAGCAAGTTTATCGTTCCTGCGCCAGATGCAACGCGCAATTCCAAGTCGCTGTAATCCCACGCGAGAGGAGGGAGTTGCGCCGGCGAACTGAATTCGTGGAGCCGCTTGCCTTCTGTAGCCGTTCGCCTGTGGCAAGCGTTTGCTCAAGACGCGCCGCACGGGCGACTACAGAGCCCGACAACTCCGGTCGGGATGACGATTACTTTGCCAATAGCGCTTTACGTCGATTCGCCGCGTTGCGGTGAATGATTCCGCGCTTGGCCGCTTTATCGATGGCGGAAATTAGCGCAGTTCTATCCGCGGGCTGCGCGTCTGCGGCGCTGGCGCGCTTGCTCAAAGTACGAAGCCGGGAAAGTACGCTGCGGTTGCGCAAGGCACGGCGCTCGGTCTGGCGGGCGCGTTTGGCGGCGGATTTAGTGTTAGCCATAGCGTGGGGCGTGGACGCTGCTGCGGCGCGCCCGTTTTGTCAAACGAGCAACGCTTTGCCTTCGGTCCGGCGGCGGCGATCGGAGCGCTAGTTCTAGCCTGCGTCGTTAGCTGTTGTTGCGTGCGAGACGCAGGGCAGAGGCGCTCTTCGGCAGCGGCTTCGCTTTCTGCGAGCCGGCGATTGCATTCGGGCGGCCTTTTTCCACCGGTTGATCCGGGGCCTGGAAGCGATAAATCACCTTCGCTTTGGCCACATTCGGCATCTTATCGGCAATGACACGCACGACTGAGCCTAACGGCAGCTGGCTGTAGAGATCGATCACGTCCTTCGATTTCATGCGAATGCAGCCGTAGCTCGCCGGAGTACCGATGGTCCGTTCTTCCGCGGTGCCGTGGATGTAGATGCAGCGGCTGAATGCATGGGCGGTGGAAGCCTCAAGCCCGCGGAGCCAGATGATGCGACTAACGATAGGATCCCGGCCGGGAGCATTCGGCTGGAGGATCTCGCCGGTGAAGCGCCGATTATGGAAAACAGCCCCAGGCGGTGCGTGATCGCCGATTTTCTGCGCGACAGCCATGGCCCCGATGGGCGTGGCCATGGCACCCCGATTATCGCCCAGGCCGAATTTCGAAGTGGAAACCGGGTAAGTGGCCACCTCGTAACCATTCTGGAGAAGCATGAGCTTCTGATCGCGAATGCTAATGATGACACTCGGAATGACGACGGGCTGCGCGGTCTGTGCCTGCTGCGGAGCAGGCTGTGAACTGGCCTGCTGCCCTGCGCGTGCAGAGGCCACTGCCAGTATCGCAGTGAAACAGAGCGCTATGCGGAGCATGGGAAACTTCAGGCCGGCAAAGCTGCCGGCGCACGCGAACTGTTCCAGCTGAATTTTGGAAGCCATTGCGCGAATGAGCTGAGGGAAACGTAAAGGAAGCCGAATTGAAACATCAGCAAGAATGGGACCGAAAGAAACTGGTGATTACGGAAAGCATAAAAAACAAAGTACGTAAAGTAAATCGCAAAAAAGAGCTCCGCCAGCGGCAGCAATGATTTCAGCGGCATGTACCGGCAATTGCGCCACGGTTGTGCTTTGCGCTCGATCCCGTACTTCGGCGTGCGCGCAAAATCCGATTTGTGATTAAACATGGCCTCGAGCACCGCTCGCGCATTGTTCAGCGAAAGTCCCACGCCCAGGCCGAGCAGGCATGGCAGCAACATGATCTCTCGCATCCAGGTGCGCGGATTTAATTCCCGCTGAGCGCAGATGTAGAAAATGGCGACGGAAACCGAAGCAGTGAAAAAAATCGGCACATCTATTAAGAGCGTGCGCATCCAGCCCGACTGCGGGCCACCAGTCGATGGATGCAAAAGTACGACGAGGCAGGCCAGGAGCAGGTAAGCGAAATTCGACATCAGGTGCCCCGTCGCTTCCATCTTTATAGGTAGCGGCAGTTTGCTGCGCCAGATGAGCGGCAGCAGCTTTTTGCAGGTCTGGATCGAGCCTTTCGTCCAACGATGCTGCTGCGACTTGAAGCCGTTCATATCAACCGGCAGTTCCGCTGGTGTGACGACATCGGGCAGAAAGATGAATTTCCAGCCGGCAAGTTGCGCGCGATAGCTGAGATCGAGGTCCTCAGTGAGGGTGTCATGCTGCCAGCCGCCTGCTTGCTCGATACAAGATTTGCGCCAGAGGCCGGCGGTGCCGTTGAAATTGAAGAAGCGGCCGCTGCGCGAGCGCGCCGTCTGTTCTAATAGCAAATGACCATCGAGGAACATCGCCTGCACACGAGTGAGCAATGAATAGCCGCGGTTCAAATGTCCCCACCGTGTCTGGATCATGCCGATCTTCGGGTCAGTGAAAAAGTCGACTGTATGGCGCAAGAGATGAGCTGGCGGAACGAAATCCGCATCGAGAATGCAGACAAACTCGCCGCGCGCACTGGCCAACCCGCGCTCGAGCGCGCCAGCTTTAAACCCGGTGCGATCTACGCGATGGATAAGCTCGACGTCGAAGCCGCGCCGGCGCAATTTTTCCGAGTACCGCGCCGTGATCTCACGTGTCTCGTCGGTGGAATCATCCAGCACCTGGATTTGCAGGCGGTCCTGCGGATAATCGAGTTCACTGACGGAACGGAGCAATCGCTCAGCAACATAGACTTCGTTAAAGATGGGCAGCTGAACGGTGACTACCGGCAACTCTTCGAAGCGTCCAGCCGGCACCGGCACGCGCTTCCTGTTCTTAAGAAACAGGTAAATAATGAAATAACGGTGAATGCCGTAAGCCGAGAGGCCAAACAGCACGCTCAAGTAACAAAATGTCCAGATGAGTGAAGCCATGCCTCTGCATCACGGCACAACGCCGCGCTGCCGCCTGCAAGGGCGACATGATGCCGCTTCTCCCAGTGCCGTCAAATCAAAAAATGCCCCGCGCCGTCGCGCAAGCCGCTTGAAATTAGCGCCCGGAGTACATTTCACGGGCCTTGCCTCGAACGATTTTTGCTATGTAAATGGCATGCGCTCATCCGCCGGACCCCTTTGTTCTCGGCGCGGAGCGTGGCAGCTTATGTGTTAAAATAATCTGTCATGGCGAACGCCTTCGTTGTCCCCCCACCTGCTACTCGCAGCGTTGCTCCGCCCGAAGAGGGTACCGGGCGCGCGCCCGCGTCGCGTGCTGCCAGCAAAGTACAGCGCCGGCGCAGTCTGGAGCGATTCGACATCGTCTTCACCGTGCTGCTCGCGGGTTGGGCGCCATCCATCCTCATGCTTCTGGTCTCCCACACCACCCTGCAACAGACACTCGAATCGAAAATCCTGCGCGACCGGCAGACCTTCGTGCAGCTGATCGGCCATCTGGTGGACGACGACCTGGCGCGCACGGCCAATGTCGTGGCGTACTATCAAACGCTTCCTGACATGGAACGCATCTTCAGCGCGCCAAACGCGAGTACTCTGGCGCAGCAATGGATCGCGGAGAAGCTTTTCTCGTATCCGCGCATCGACGGGATGTTTCTGGCTGGCGCTGATGGGAAGTTGCTCGCGAGTCTGCCCGCAACTCCAGACCTGGTGGGCCAACCGTTTCACCCCGAGCAATGGAAAGACGGCGCCGATACACATACCGGCGCGTTTGTTTCCCCTGTCACGCCGCGCCCGGTCGATGGTCGAATGGCGACCGCGATTGTCGGAGCTGTACGCACCCGTGATGGGCGCACCGTCGGTTACATCGGGGCGTCAATTTTGATCGAGCGCATCGGGCGGCGTCTTTCCACGATTTCCTTTGCTGATCGCGCCGTGTGCCAGATCATCGACCAGAACGGTTTCCCTCTCTTCACTTCTGATCTGAAACCGAACATCAAACCGGCCCGTGGGCCGGAAGCGCGGCTGATTGCCGAGATGCAGCGCGAGCAAAGCGGGAATCTCACGCGTGATGGCACGGTTAACTCCTTTGATCCACTCGACACCGCCAAGTGGCTCGCCGTAGTACACCAGCCGGAAGAGGTGGCGTACGCATCGGTGCGCGACCTGATTAGCAAAATTACCGTGCCTGCCGTCTGGCTGATCATCGGTACCGCTGTGGCCGCCTTGCTCGCCGGCCGGTTTTATCGCCGGCAATCCGAGGCTGCATTGCGCATCGAGCGCGAGGTCACGTTCAATGAAAAAATTCTGGCAAACATGCCCATTGGGATCGCCCTAGTGGACCCCGAGTCGCGCCGATTTTTGCACGTGAATGAGGCCTTCGAGCAAATCGCCACCCAGCTGGGGCAACTTCCGCCCGGCGTGGACATCGGCGTCGCCACCTACGAGCAGATCAAAATCGCGCCACCGGAGGTGATCGAGAACGTACTCGCCACCGGGGCGCCGTTCCAGATGACTGAGCAGCCGTTTACCGACGGGAGCGGAGCAACCCGTTTCCTCAATGTGAATCTTCTGCGCCTGCTCGATTCGAAGCAGCACATCCAGGGCGTACTTTATCTCGTCGAAGAAAAGACGCGCGATATGACGTTGCGCAACGAGCTGCTGAGCGCGAACGCCGCCAAAGATCAATTTCTCGCGCTCCTCTCCCACGAGCTGCGCAATCCGCTGTCCCCTGTCATCGCCATGGTGGCCGAGCTCGACACGCACGTTGATTCGCACGAAATGCGGCAAGCGCTCGATGTCATCCGGCGCAACGTGGAGCTCGAGGCGCGGCTGATCGACGACCTGCTCGATATCACCCGCATCTCGAAGGGAAAACTTAAGCTCAGCCTCGAACCAGTCAGCGTTCACAACGTCCTGCAACGCGCACTCGAGATTTGCCGCGACGACATCGCCCATAAAGCCTTGCGCGTGGATCTCCAGCTCGATGCGCGCGAGCATTTTGTCCATGGCGACCCGGCGCGTTTGCAGCAGGTGTTTTGGAACCTGGTGAAAAACAGTGTGAAGTTCACCCCTGAAGGTGGGCGCATTACGCTCGCCACACTCAATCCGCAGCCGGGCCAGATCGAGATTCGCACCATGGACACCGGCATAGGCATTGAGCCGGAAAAGGTCAGCAAAATCTTCAACGCCTTCGAGCAGGGGCAAAGCTCGATTACCCGCAGGTTCGGCGGACTCGGTCTCGGTCTCGCCATTTCCAAAGCGATGGTACTCGCACATGGTGGCACGATCTCCGCCTTCAGCGCCGGAAAAGATCGTGGGGCCACGTTCACCATTCGTCTTGCCACAATCGCCGCGCCGGTGCGCCTGGATGAACTGGAACTGCAACCCGACGGACGCCGTCACGATAAAGCGCCGGCGCGCCACGCCCGGTCACCACGGTTACTCGTCGTCGATGATCACCCGGACACCTGCACGGGCATGAAAATGATCCTGGAGCGGCGCGGCTACGAAATCACTGTGGCGCATACCGCTGACCAAGCGTCCGAAAAAGCTCGAGCGCAGAATTTCGATCTGCTCATCAGTGACATCGGTCTGCCGGATCGCAGCGGGTACGATCTGATGCAGGAATTACAGGGGCGCGGGTTGCGTGGAATTGCCTTGAGCGGGTTCGGCATGGAAAGCGATATCAACCGGGCGCGCGCCTCGGGATTTTCGGAACACCTGACGAAGCCGATAAATTTCGAGCGGCTCGAGCAGGTGATCCAGCAACTGCTTGGGGCAGATTCGCGCTAAAACAATCGCCTGAGCCGCGCTGCATTCGCGCCCTGAGTACAGCCGCCGTACTCAGTGTACGGCTAAGCGCACGGCGGGGCGAAAGTACAGCCCTCGCCTCACACTGCTTCGTCGTCGTCGTCGCTGTTTTCGCTCCTCGTCACCGTCGCTGCCGCCGTTTTTCGTTCAGAGGCGTCCTTTAGCTCGCGCGTCAATTTCTCCACACGCTGCCGCATGATTTTTCCGGGTTTAAATTTCACCGTTGCACGCGACGGAATCTCGAAGCTGCTCCCCGGCTCGTTAGGGTTGCGGCCCACTCGGGGTTTCGTCAGGCGCGGCTGGAAAACGCCAAAGTTGCGCAGCTCTACGGCGACGTTGTTGGCGAGGCTGTCAGTGATGTGATCGAGGGTGCGCTGGACGACGTCAAAGACCTGGTGCTGCACCATCCCGGTCTGGTTGCTGATGGCGACGACGATGTCGCGTTTGGTTAACTTCGCCATACCAAGAACGGAATCGCAACGGCCGCGCGCTTTGCGTGGGCGAACCGAGAGTACAGGCACGCTTTTTCGGCCGTTTTTTAAGAGCCGGGCGGGCGATCTAGCTGTTTGGCGCCACCGACTTACGCACTAAGCGGCCGGCGCAAGATTACAGAAAGGCAATAAGTAAAAATGTTCTGCTCCGCCAGCGCTCTCCGGCGCGATTTCATCTGGCCCTGCGCCACACCGAGTTTGGTGAAAATGGCGTTCCACTCCATCTCGAGCCGTCGCCCATCCTCAGGCGAAAGTTCCCGCACCACTCGCATGGATGAGCCGCGGTTTAGCACATTCATCGCGCGCGACGAAAGCTCGTGCACCAGGCTCAGCTCTTCCAACGCGTGCTGCGTTTCCTGGAGCAAGTTTCCTCGTACTACGGTAAACTCACGCTCCTGCTCGACCGAAATGATCGGCTTGGCTTTGTCCAGCGCGTAGCTCATCAGCTCGTGCAGCTTCCGCCAATTATCGAGCTGCAATCGTAGCAGCCGCAGGTTGGAATCGACCAGCTTGTCTCTCATCGCTGCGGTCTCACCGTCGCCACCTCGACCGTTTCGTCCAGCTTCTGCAAATTATCGATTAGCAGGTGCGCCCACGGTCGATCCACGGTCTGCGCCTGGCTGATGATTCCTTCCTCGAAGTAAAAACGGCCCTGCCGCCAGCGGAAAATCTCCGCCACCGCCGCCTCGCCTTCTAGTGTTCCGTAGCACGCATGCCTGATTGCCCCGTGATGAAGGTAAATCTCGCTACCCCCGCGCCCCGACTTAAAGGCGAACCGGCCGGTGCGCTGTCCCAGACAAGCCATCTGTAAAATCTCCGCCGCCGAGAACTGGTTCAGGTTTCCGATGAGCGAATGGCATGGATCGATCCCTTCGGCCGCTGCCGCCGCGGCGTGACCCTCCGTACTTTTGAAGAAGCGAGTAATTTCCTTCCGCAAGCGACGCGTTCCTGCTGCCCCATTCACCAGCGCGACCTGCTGCTGCGAAGCTTCCCGCGACATCTGTGCTGAGGGTGGCTCCCACGGAGCGCAAAGAATTTGCAGCGAAGGAAAATGCTGCCGCGCGAGAGTCGCTGTTTCCATCGAGGGCACCCCTTCGCTTTCCACGATGAAGGCGTCAAAGTGCTCCTCCATCAGGATGGCAACCGCTTCATGAACAGACCGGGTAACACGCGTTTCGATCGCGGCAAACGCATCGAGCACGCCGAGCAGGCGATCCTCAAACACCGGATCGTCATTGAGTACAAGAACGCGAGTTTGCACGGGCGGAATGACGGTTATAAGAGCAGGAATCCTGCCCCGGAGCGCCGAACTTCACTGTAGCCGGAGAATGTCCCCGCTTCCGCGAATCCCGCAGCCGTACACTTTGCGCTTCCTGTAGGCTCAACCATCCCTTGTTCGCGAGGTTACCAGCTCTACCGGCGTGACGCCTGGCTACCGCCACTCCTTGCGCGGCGCTGGCGGCGCGAAATGCTCCGGCGCGATTTCATGCGCCGTCCGGAAATGTACTTTGGCAATTTCCTCGAGCATCTCCGGACCATGCTTCTCCACGATCTCGCGCGCTGCCTCTTTGATCGGCGCCGATACGCCGCGCCCGAGCTTTACCCCGAGCTGCCTGCTCTTGCGCTCCAGCCAGTCGATGAACGCTTCGCGCGCCATGATTGACGCCGCCGCCACCGCAACGTCCGACTCCGCTTTCGTGCGCTGCTCGATCCTGATCGCTCGCCCATGCCGCAGCAGCGCGTTCTCAATCACGCGGGCATCAGCAAATTGGTCCGACAGCGACCGCGGGCAATCCGGCACGCGCTCGAGCAGATTTTCAATCACCCGCGCGTGTCCCCACCCGAGAAGCTTGTTCAGGTTCCCGAATTTCGCATAGAGCTGGTTGTAACGCGCCGGCCCGATCGTCACCACATCGATGCGGCCGGCAGCGCGTTGCCGGATCTCCTTCGCCAGCTCGCGAATCCGCGCATCCGAGCTGATCCTTTTGCTGTCCTGCACTCCGGCATCGAGGAACGCCCGCGCCGTCTCACGATTCACAAACACGCCCGCGATCACCAGCGGCCCGAAGAAATCGCCCTTCCCGCTTTCGTCCACACCGAAGTGCGGCTCGAACATTTCCGGCGAATGCACTTCCTCGTATCCCAGCCGCGCTTCCCCGAGGACATTTGGCTCCAGCTCGAACTTCACGAAATCTTCCACCCCGCGTCCCTGCACCAGCACCTTCGGTCCCTTCTCATAAACGGCCACACTCAGCTTCTCTTTTTGCGCGAAAAAAATCGTGTACGGCCTCTCTGAAAAGTCGAAACCGCGCTCCTGCAAAAGCCTTTGCAAAGTTTGCGCCTGAGCGGGCGACAACCGGGCGGTGAAACTATTCACGCTCTACCATATAGGCGCACGGCTTCTGGACACACGGCAATTTCCCTGAATTTCGATCGCGATGAATTCAGGAGGCCGGAGTTAACCCGCCATCGCGGGAGCGTAGCATGTTGAGCGAAGCCAAACATCTCGCGAGCTGTGTTTCATTGTACTGTGGGGTAACGAGAAACAAGCGGCACCTGTAGGGCAACGATTCCTCGTTGCCGGGCCGGTGCTTTGCCGGCACGCCAATGCACCAACGCGAGTGGATGGTTCGCCTACAGGGACGGGGGCCGGCACGTGCAGGGCAACTCGCGTTCGAGCCGATACCTCACCAACCAGGAATGGTTGGCCTACAGGAAACGCGCGGCGCCTGGTTAGCCACGTGACTTCTCACAAGCATGCACAAACCGCGCGAGTACGACCCAACACGAACCACGCGTAATCGGATCACCCAGGAAGATTCACCAACCTGCAAATCGTCTTGCGATCGTTTAGAAGCTTGTATAATCTTACAAAAATTGAACCTTCTTTTTAAAGCGCTTCGCGATCCTACCCGGCGCCAGATCCTTGAAAAGCTGAAGAAACGCGATCTCAGCGCCGGAGAAATCGCCGCGTACTTTGATATGACGGCCCCCAGCATCTCCCACCACCTGGACCTGCTGAAACAGGCGCAACTCGTCTCAACACGAAAACAAGGCCAGTTCGTCATTTACTCGCTGGAAACCACTGTGCTGGATGAAAGCCTCGGCTGGATTCTTGATCTCATCGCGAAGGACAAGACAAATGCAAAGAAAACGAAACATCGCTGAAGCCCTCCTCCTTCTCCTGCCGTTCCTTATTATTGCGCTCGCCTGGAAACGATTGCCGCCCATGATCCCGATGCACTGGAACATTCGTGGGCAAGTCGATCGTTGGGATTCCAAACCGTTCGCCTTTCTGCTGCCCGCGCTCGCCATCGCGCTAAACGCGTTTCTGCGCGCGATCCCGCTTTTTGACCCGAAACTGCGGCGCAAGGCGGACGCATTCGGGCCAATCGCGCTCTCTAGAATCCGGCTCGCTCTTACCGTCCTGTTTGTTGTTCTCTCCTTGGTTCAGCTTGCTGCGGCACTCAATTATCCGATCGGCACCGGGAGAGTTGTCATCACTTGCGCACTTCTGCTGCTCGCCGCGCTTGGCAATTTCCTCGGCAATCTTCGGCCGAATTATTTTGCCGGGATTCGTACTCCGTGGACATTGGAAAGCGGCGAGACCTGGCGAGTCACACATCGGCTTGGCGCAAAACTTATCGTTTTCGGATCGTTAGGGCTCTTAGTCGTGCAATTCATTGTTGATCCTCGTACTTTTGGCGCGCTAACGCTGCTCGCGATCATCGCTCTTGTGATCTGGAGTTTCGTTTATTCGTGGCGCCATTTCACCCGGCACGTGGAACGCAGCTGAGTGCGCGGCATAGTACCAATCCGGAATCGACTCCTGCGCTGGTTCGCGGTTCACGGGCGCGATCTCCCATGGCGCCGCAGGCGCGATCCCTATGCGGTGCTCGTGTCGGAGATCATGTTGCAACAGACAACGGTGGCGACAGTGATCCCGCGGTTCGAAGCCTGGATGCACCGCTTTCCGACATTGCAGTCACTGGCAAAGGCCGAAGAGTCCGAAGTACTGCACGCGTGGCAGGGACTTGGGTACTATGCCCGCGCACGCAACCTGCGCCGCTGCGCGCAGCTAACGCGAGCTCTGCCACGCGATCCGCTTCAACTCCGCGGCCTGCCGGGCATCGGCCGTTACACCGCAAACGCCATCAGCATTTTCGCGTTCGATCAGCCGTTGCCGCTCGTTGAAGCAAACGGTGCGCGCGTACTCAGCCGGGTTTTCAACATCCGCGCAGCGATCGATTCGACGGCTGGTCAGCAGCAGCTATGGAGTGCTTCCGCGCAACTCGTGCCAAAAAGCTATGCGCGGGATTTTCATAACGCCTTGATGGATTTGGGTGCGCTCGTCTGCACACCGCGGAAACCTCACTGCGGCATTTGCCCGATTCGGAAATTTTGTCGCGCGCCCAATCCGCATCTGCTTCCGGTGAAACGCCGCCGGCCAGATCTCGTTAGCCTGATTGAGCCGCACGCTTTTATCACCCGCCGTACTTCTGTGCTTCTGTCGCAATGCCAGAGGCGCTGGCGTGGAATGTGGATGCTCCCTCGCGCGAGAGTACAGCGAGGCGAGCCAATCTACACCGCTTCTTTTCCGTTTACTCATCACCGTATCATGCTTCGGGTTTTCGAGCGGCCGGTGAGATCACCGGGACCGCACGAACATTGGTTTTGCTTCAGCGACGTGACTTCAATCCCGATGCCTACCCCGCACCGCCGCGCGATCGAACGTTGCGTGCGCGACCTCCGGCAACGAAGATGCGCGCGTGAGATCGATGACCGGCTATGGCCGCGGCGAAGCGGAATGCGACGGCGGCAAAGTGAGCGTCGAGCTTAGTACGGTAAACCGGCGCCAGAGCGAGATCGTGATGACATTGCCGCGCGACTTTTCCGAGCTCGACGTGCGCATCCGTCAAGCCATCAACGCCCGAGTAGCTCGCGGCCGCATCAACGTTCTCGTCGCGCTACATCAGGGCCCGAACGGCGCACGAACGCTCGCGCTCGATGTCGCGCTCGCTCGCTCCTACCACGAGGCCATGCGCAGCTTGCAGAAGGAGCTTGGCGCGCCGGGCGAGATCACCATCGATACAATCCTGCAGGCGCCCGGCGTGATGCGCGCGCCGGAAGAAACCGTTGCCTCACCGGATCGCGCCTGGACGGCAGTGGAGAAGGCGCTGAGTGAAGCGCTGAGCGAGCTGATCAAAATGCGCGAGCGCGAAGGCAGGCATTTGGCGAGGGACTTGATTCATCGGCTTAAGGCGATTCGCCAGCTCCTGAAAGAAATTCGCACGCTGCATCCTGCCGTGGTGAAACGTTTTCGCGCCTCTGTCATCGAACGCATTCAAAGTACCGGTCTGCCGGTCGCCGAAAATGATGAGCGGCTCGCGCGCGAGATTTTCCTCTTCGCCGATCGCTCCGATATTTCCGAAGAACTGACGCGCATCGAAAGTCATCTCGCGCAATTTGCCCACCATCTGCGCAGTGACGAGCCGATCGGCCGCGCGCTCGAGTTTATCGTGCAGGAAATTTTTCGTGAGTTGAACACGCTGGGCGCGAAAGCTAACGACGTCGAAATCTCGCAGCGGGTGCTGGCGTGCAAAACTGCGCTGGAGAAAATTCGCGAGCAGGTGCAGAACCTTGAATAAGAAAATCTCGCGATTCGGGATTTTGTTCGTTGTCTCCGCGCCTTCCGGCGCAGGCAAAACCACTCTGTGCACGGCGCTCCGGCAAACGCCGGATTTCGTGTACTCCGTGTCGTGCACCACGCGTACGCCGCGAGCCGGCGAAATTGATGGCAAAGATTACTGGTTCATTTCCGAAGATAAATTTGCGCAACGGATTTCCGCCGGTGACTTCCTCGAGCACGCGCAAGTGCACGAGCATTTCTACGGCACGCTGCGCGCCCCCGTGGTTGAGAACCTTCGCGCTGGCATCGATGTACTCGTTGATATCGATACCCAGGGCGCGGCGGCGATTCGGAATTGCGGCGATGAGTTCATCGCGCGGGCATTGAGCGATGTCTTCATCATGCCGCCTGACCTCGAGGAATTACGCCGGCGTTTAATGAAGCGCGGCACGGAGACAGCAGTGCAAATCGAAACGCGCCTGCAAACGGCCGCGCGCGAAATGCAACTCTGGTGCGATTACCGCTACACCATCATCAGCAAATCGGTGGAGGAAGATTTGCTGAAGTTCCGCCAGATCATGGGCGCGGAACGAATTCTAAGCCGACGATTGATTCTGCACTGAAGCCCATGTGTCCTCCTGAACAAAGCGAACGTCCACGAGCGTCTTGCGTGTTTTGCGACACACATCGCGGGGCGGCGGCCTCCAGGATGACAGAGCAAGTGAATGCGAATAGCTTTGCACGATGCCCGTAGATCGAAAATTAAGGAACGATAAATCCGTCGTGCTCGGGATCACCGGTTCCATCGCGGCGTACAAGGCAGCGGAACTCGCGAGTTTGTTCGTGAAACAGAAGTACCAGGTCTTCGTCGTCATGACGCATGACGCGACCGAATTCATCACGCCGCTCACGCTGCAAACGCTTTCCAAAAATCCGGTGACAACCAGCTTCTACGACGAAAAAGAGAATTGGCGGCCGGGTCACATTGCGCTCGCCGACGCGGCAAATCTGCTCGTCATCGCACCGGCGACCGCGCATGTCATCGCCGAGCTTGCGCACGGACTCGCCGATCATCCGCTTACCGCTATCGCCCTCGCCACGCGGGCGCCCATTCTCATCGCGCCGGCGATGAACGGCAAAATGTGGGAGCACCCTGCCACGCAGGAAAATGTGGAGAAACTAAAATCGCGCGGCGTGGAGTTTATCGGGCCGGACGCGGGCATGCTGGCCTGCGGTTACGAAGGCGTGGGGCGCTTGTGGAAGGTGGAGGACATCGCGTTTCGCGCGGAATTCCTCCTTCGCCAGCACGACCGGCTGATTGCGTGACCGGGACGATTCACCGCGACGAAGGCAGAGATCGCGCACGGTCCGGGCGATAAATTGGTTTCGCGAAACTGCGCAAATGAAGTTCGTCGTCACCGCCGGCCCGACACGCGAGCCGATCGATCCCGTTCGGTACTTAAGCAATCGTTCATCCGGAAAAATGGGCTACGCCATTGCAGAGGCGGCGTTTGAGGAACGACACGAGGTGGTCTTGATTTCGGGACCGGTTTGTTTGCCGCCGCCGCCGCTGAATCTGCTGCGCGTGAGTACGAGCGATGAAATGTTCGATGCAGTACACGCCGCGGTGCGGGATTGCGATGTGCTGGTGATGTGCGCCGCCGTCGCGGACTACAAGCCGGCACAGGTCACCACCTCGAAAATGAAAAAGCGCGACGAGAAGTTCTCGCTCGAGCTAGTACCGGCGCGCGACATTCTCCAGTCGCTTCCGCGCGATCGCGATTTTTTCGTTGCTGGATTTGCAGCGGAGACGAACGACATCGAGCGAAACGCGCGCGAAAAACTGCGGCATAAAAATTGCAACATGATCATCGCGAATGACGTCAGCGATTCAGCCATCGGAATGGAAAGCGACAATAACGCGGTCACGATTTTCTTTGAGTACGGCGCGCCGAAATCGATTGCATGCGCGCCGAAGAACGTGATCGCGCGTCAGTTGGTGAAAATAATTTGCGAAACGGCGCAAAAAACTTTTGACAAAAAAAATCTGCGGATGAATGACTCGTGAACGTGAAGTGCGTTTTCAAAAATCTTCACAGACCCGCCGCAATTGCGGATGGAAAGGGGGGATAGTCGATGCCAGCGAAGAAATCAAAGAAGGCTCCCGCCAAAAAGAAAGCCGCTAAGAAAAGCAGCAGCAAAAAACGCTAAAGCGTAGCGGTTGTTTAACGCCCCGAATTCCGGGGTCAAACCCAACTCAACCCGGGAGGAGGATGCAAGTTCTCCTCCCGGTCTTTTTTTGGTTGAGAGGTTGAGGAGTTGAGCAGTTGAGAGGAAAAGTCATTGAGCGATCTGCTTTCAACCTCTCAACCTCTCAACTCCTTGAAGCATTACCTTGACGCCGCCATCAACGCCGCGCGCGCTGCCGGCGAGATGGTGCGCAATGATTTCGCCAAACCACAGCGCGTCAACGCGAGTACGCCTCACGACGTGAAGCTCGAGATCGATGTGCGCTCGCAGGATCTCATCACCAAAATGCTGCTCGACGAATTCTCACAGCACGCGCTCTATGGCGAAGAAGGAATTGTCGGCGATCAGGCAAGTGAGTTCCAGTGGGTCGTCGATCCGCTCGACGGCACGGTGAACTATTTCTATCGCATCCCGCACTTCTGCGTCTCGATCGCGCTGCGCTTCAAAGGCGAGATCATCGTCGGCGTCATCTATGACCCGATGCGCGATGAACTTTGGATGGCACAAAAAGGGACGAAACCGAAGCTGAACGAGCAGGAGATTCGTGTGAGCGAGCACGCCGATATCGCCGAAGCCGTCGTGTCCGTCGGGTTGTCGAAGAGCGCGGAAACGATCGCGCTCGGTCTGCCCGTGCTCGATGACATGGTGCATCGCGCCCGCAAATGCCGGCTGCTCGGCAGCGCCGCGCTCGATATGGCATACGTGGCGTGCGGGCGCTTCGACGCTTACATCGAGCAGGGCATCAGCCTCTGGGACATCGCCGCCGGCTGGATTCTGATCGAAACAGCGGGAGGCAACGTCGAAGTACAACCCCGCACTGACCTGCCGGGCCGCTACAGCGTCGTCGCGACAAACGGCGTACTTGATTTGAAATTGTGAGCGCGGTCCGGTGCGGCATCGGCTACGACGCGCATCGCCTGGTGAGCGGGCGTCCATTGATTCTCGGCGGCGTGGAAATTACCTTCGACCGCGGGCTCGAAGGTCACTCTGATGCTGACGTGCTGGCACACGCAATCGCCGATGCCATTCTGGGGGCGCTCGGCGAAGGCGACATCGGCAAACATTTTCCGAATACGGACGAACGTATTCGCGGCATCAGCAGCATCGAAATTCTGCGACACGTCGCGACGGTCGTGGCGAAAAAGAATGCGCGCGTGGTGAATGTGGACGCGACGCTGCTGGCGGAAGCGCCGAAGATTGCGCCGCACATTTCGGCGATGCGCGAACGAATCAGTCAAGCGCTTCACGTCGGGACGAACGCGATCAGCATTAAAGCGACAACGAACGAAGGACTCGGCGCAATCGGCCGCGGCGAAGGCATGGCCGCGATTGCGGTGGCGAGCGCGGAACTGCCGTCATCCCGAGCGCCAGTCGAGGGATCCCGCTGAAGTTAGCTTAACGTTTTCGCCCGCTGATTCCTCGGCTACGCTTCGCTTCGCTCGGAATAACAAGCAGCACGTTCGAATGATCCGTCTCTTCAACACCTACTCGCGCGAGCTGGAGGAATTCGCACCGCTAAATCCACCAGAGGTGTCGATGTACACCTGCGGACCGACAGTTTACAGCCACGCGCACATCGGCAATTTCCGCGCCTACATTTTCGAGGACCTGCTTCAGCGGCATCTTGAGTCAAGCGGGTTCAACGTTCATCGGGTGATGAATTTAACCGACGTGGATGATAAGACCATCCGCGGCGCCCGCGAAGCTGGCGTATCTCTGGGCGAGTTCACTGCGCCATTCAAGCGCGCGTTTTTCGAGGACTTGGAAACGCTGCGGATCAAACGCGCGGACGATTTTCCCGCGGCGACCGATCCGCAATACATCAGCCGGATGATCGCGATGATCTCGCAGTTGATGGCGCATGGCTTTGCTTACCAGGCCGAAGACAAATCGATCTATTTTCGAATCAAGGTCTTTCCTGAGTACGGAAAGCTGGCTCACCTGAATCTGGATGAGCTGCGCCCGAGCGGGCGTGTGCGCAGCGATGAGTACGAGAAGGAGAACATCGGCGATTTTGCGCTCTGGAAAGCGTGGGATGAAGCAGATGGTGATGTGAGCTGGGATTCGCCATGGGGCCGCGGCCGGCCCGGCTGGCACATCGAGTGCAGCGCGATGGCGACGGCGCTGCTGGGCGAGCAAATCGACATTCATTGCGGTGGCGTGGACAACATTTTCCCGCATCACGAAGCGGAGATCGCGCAGACCGAAGGCGTGACCGGCAAGAAATTTGTGCGCTACTGGCTGCACTGCGCGCATCTGCTGGTGGACGGGCAAAAAATGTCGAAGTCACTCGGGAACTTCTATACGCTGCGCGATGTGATTGGGCGCGGTTACACCGGACGCGAAGTACGTTACGCGCTTTTACGCGTACATTATCGTGCCCCGCTGAACTTCACTTTCGAAGGAATGGACGAAGCGCGGCAGGCGTTAACCCGGATTGATGAATGGCTGGCGCGACTCCATGAATGTTGCGCAACCCCGCCGCTTGCGCGTGAAAACGAATCGCAACCGGCACGCTTCCGTAACTTCTTCGACGCACTTGATGACGATCTGAACATCTCCGGCGCGCTCGGTTTTTTGTTCGAATCGATTCGCGAAACAAATCGCGCTTTGGATGCGAAGCAGCTGAGCGCAGACGAGGCACGTACATGGCTGGAGTCGTGGCGCCGGGTCAACCAGGTACTTGTGCTGGAAGAAAGCTCAGCAGCGACATTGTCCCCGGAAATCGAGATACTGGCACGGCAACGTGAGCAGGCGCGAGCGTCGAAGGATTTCCGCAGGAGTGACGAGCTGCGGAATGAGCTAAACGCACGCGGCTATGACGTGCGCGACACGAAGGATGGACAAAAGATTACGCGACGTGGCAACGCCCAGCCCTGAGATCAGTTTCGCGCCGGCCGAGTTCATCGCGCTCGAACACACGGCGCACTCAAAGTTATTTGAGAATCAGCGGTTCGTCTGGGACGCGCTCAAGCAAATCACCAGTTATTTGCAATTCCGGCTCAAACCGGCCGTACTCGGGCAGCTCGTCGGCAAACCATTCATCAGCAACTCCGTTTACATTGGGCGCGGGACCATCGTGGAACAGGGAGCAATGCTGAAAGGGCCTGCATGGATCGGTGAAAATTGTCATCTGCGCAGCGGGTGCTACGTGCGCGAGAACGTGATCGTAGGCGACGGCGCGGTACTGGGAAATTCGTGCGAGTTCAAGAACTGCATCATCTGTGATGAAGCGCAGGTGCCGCACTTTAATTATGTGGGCGATTCGATTCTGGGCTTCCGCGCGCATCTCGGCGCGGGCGTGATTTTGTCGAATGTGCGGCTGGATCACCGCGAGATTTCGGTGACCGCGGCCGATGGGACGATCGCGACCGGTCTGACCAAATTCGGCGCGGTGATCGGCGATCGCTCCGAGATCGGGTGCAATGCGGTACTCAATCCCGGTACTATTGTTGGCCGCGATTGCATCGTTTATCCGCAGGCAAATTTCCGCGGAGTACTGCCGAGCCAGAGCATCGTGAAAGTACGGCAGAATTTGCAGGTGCTAACGAGAAGGGACTTGGAACGGTAATCACTCGTGCTCATAATCGTGCTCGTGCTCGGCGTTTCCGATTACGATCACGAGCAGGAGCAAGAAACGGATGGGAGGGGATTCGAACCCCTGGTGCCTTGCGGCACACACGCTTTCCAGGCGTGCACAATCGACCGCTCTGTCACCCATCCAGGTCACTCGTACTCGTACTCGTGATTCGACTCAGCCGATTACGAGCGCGATTGTGAGTACGATCACGAGTTAAAGCTGCAAGCGCCGGAACAACTGATCCAGCGGCAATTGAATCCCGATGAAAAATTCACCGAAGTCGGCAAACTGGGCGCTGACCGGATCAAAGCGCATTTCATACACGATCTTTTTGATCTGGAACGTGTCGCGCGAGAAAAGCGTCACGCCCCACTCCGCATCATCGAGACCGGTTGAGCCGGTGATGAGCTGTCTGACCTTCCCGGCAAACTCGCGGCCGACGCTGGCATGGCCCTGCATGAGTTTGCGACGCTCGTCGTAGGGCAGGGCGTACCAGTTTTGCTGGTCAGCGCGCCGTTTGCTCATGTTGTAGAAACAGACCACTGGCCAATCCGGCAGCGTGGGATAGACGCGCTCATGGGTGTAGTGTTTCATGCGCTCAGTGAACGTTTGCATGGCCTGGTCGAATTCGGCCGTGTCGCGCTTGAGATTTTGGTCGCGCTCGAGCATCTCGCCGTACTGCTCGGGCGTAGTGACGTATTCGCTCTCTTCAGTTAACGACAAGTAGCTGTACACCGGCTCCAGCACACCGGGGCCGAGCGCGAGGCTGAGCTGCTTTTCGAAGCTATTAGCATGATGCAAATCTGGGGTGATGAGCATGAATGCCAGGTCAGCCTTCGGCGTGACAATGCTCAGTGTGAGAAGCTGTGTGTTCTGCGTAGCGCGAATCTCCTGCACTGTTCCGGAGAGCGTCGTCTTCGCCCTCCGCTGTTCATTTGCATCGAGCAACTGCCATTGCGCATAATCGATGCGGTAGAAAAGATGAAGGCAATGCCAGCCCTCTTCAGGAATGAGCGCCGCTTCCTTATCGGCCATCCCGAATTGTCGGTGCACGTGCAACGCGGTCAACCTCGCGGCAACTCTTCGTACTAAACGCCATGCGCCGGGCGCATACTCCGGCTTTGGAGTTCGTCAGCCGGTTCCGAACAATGGCTCGCAGCCTTGGTTCGAGTACAAAACCTCAAACCGGCGCGGCGGTCTGCGCGCGCGGCAAATGCGGAATGCAATATTCCTCGCCGTCGCGCGCGACACGGAACTCGAGTTGAGGATTTGTTAGCTCGGTTGCTCCGCAAATTGCACAGCGATGTAATGGTTCGGCTGTGGTGTCGCGTGTTTGCATTTCGAAACGTTGCCGGCGCGCGTTGACGGTGTGGCGATTGCGCGCTTCGCGCCAGAGGCCCCGCCCGAAAAAGATGAGGTAGTTGGCCATGGCGCAAATGGCGGCGGCACGGAATTGCATCGAGCCGAGTGCGATTTGCACGAGCAGGATGGCTGCGGAGAACCATGCGATCCACTTCACTTTCATCGGCAGGATGTAGGCGAAATAGATGACGAGATCGGGATAGAAACGCGCGAAAGCGAAAAAGATCGAAGCGGTGAGCATAAGATTCGAGAAGGCGGCGCCAAACAAGAGGGCTGCGATGGTGGTGCCGATCATCCCGATGAGATAAAAAAGCGTGAGCTTGAACGCGCCCCAGGAGCTCTCGA